>JAKPNJ010000326.1 GCA_029548445.1 Bacillota bacterium
CTGGACCGGGGAGTCCTGGGGGACATCTACTACGCCAAGGTGTCGTACCTGCGCCGGTGCGGCAATCCCGGCGGCTGGTTCGCGGACCGGTCCCGCTCCGGGGGCGGCCCCCTGATTGACTTGGGGGTTCATGTCATCGACCTGGCCCGGTACCTGATGGGCAATCCCAATCCCGTGTCGGCCTTCGGCGCCACCTTCTCGGGCATGGGGGTCCGGGCCAACATCCGGGGGATCGACCGCTACAGGGCGGCGGATTTCTCGGACTTCTGCGATGTGGAGGACCTGGCGACCGCCCTGGTCCGCTTCGACAACGGGGCGGTGATGGCGGTGGAGACAAGCTATAGCCTCGAGATCAGGGAGGACACCGGCAGCGTCCAGCTCTTCGGCACGAAGGGCGGGGCCAGCATCGACCCGGCCTTCGAGATCCATACCGAGATGGAAAACCGCCTGGTGGACCTGGCTCCCCGCGTGACGAAGGGCGCCGACTGGTTCGAGTCGATCTTCCGGCGGGAGATCGCCCACTTCGCGGACTGCGTAGCGAACGGCGTTCCCTGCCGAAGCCCGGCGGAGGACGGCGTGGCCCTGATGCGGATCATCGACGGCATCTACGAATCCGCCCGGACCGGGAGGGAGGTGACGCTTGCATGATCCTCGCCGTCAGTTCCTACAGCTTCAGCCAGTCGGTGGACCAGGGGCGGATGGCGTTCCTGGATATCCCCGCGAGGGCCCGGGACATGGGCTTCGGGGCCATCGAGCTCGCCGGCCTGCCGGTGCCGGCGGGGCGGTCCCCTGCGTCCGTGGCCCGGGAGGTCCGGGCCGCCTGCGACCACGCAGGGCTGCCGGTGGTGAACTACGCCGTGGGGGCCGATTTCCTGCGGGGCTCCGGAGGCGACTGGCGGGCCGAGGCGAACCGGCTCCTGGGGGAACTGGAGATCGCGGCGATCCTGGGCAGCCCCAGGATGCGCCATGATGCGAGCCAGGGATTCCCGGACGGTTCCGCGGGATCCGGCGATTTCGACGCAGCCCTGCCGATCCTCGCCGCCGGGTGCCGGCGGGTGGCCGAAGCCGGGGCCGCCCTGGGGATCCGAACCCTGGTGGAGAACCACGGGTTCTTCTGCCAGGACAGCGACCGGGTGGAGCGGCTGGCCCACCGGGTGGACCACCCGAATTTCGGGCTGCTGGTGGACATCGGGAACTTCCTGTGCGCCGACGAATCCCCGGAGGCGGCGGTGGGGCGGGTGGCGTCCCTGGCCGCCCATGTCCATGCCAAGGACTTCCATGTGAAGCCGGCGGAGGGGCCCGATCCGGGCCGGGGTTGGTTCCGGAGCCGGGGCGGGCAGTACCTGCGGGGTGCCATCGTGGGCCATGGGGAGGTGCCGATAGCCCGGTGCCTGGCGCTGCTGCGCAAAGCCGGCTACGACGGGGTCCTGTCCCTGGAGTTCGAGGGGCTGGAGACCCCCGAAACCGCGATCCCCATGGGGAAGGAGAACCTGGAGCGGTACTGGGGCCTGGCGGCGGCGATGTAGCGGACCGGACGCGGTCGGCGCGGACCGGACGCGAACCGGACGCGAACCGAGAGCGGACCGAGAGCGGACCCGCTGCGATTTCCTGCGATTTGTCCATGTTTTCGGTCGCCCTGTCCATTGCGGGGCGACCTTCCTGGGCTACCATGAAGGAGACGACGAAGGCTGGCGGCCGGCGGATTCGGTGTTCGGGGATACGCCCCGGCAGGGGCCATGACCCGAACCGCGACCGCAGCCGCGAGCCCCAAAAAATGCAGGAAAACGAGGAGGAGACGGAGATGTCGACATTGCTGTCCAAACAGGCCTACGAAAAGCAGGTGGCGGAGAGTCGGGACCGGCGCATGGCCTGGTGGCGGGAGGCCCGGTTCGGGATGTTCGTTCACTTCGGGCTGTATTCGCAGTTGGGTCGGCACGAGTGGGCCCAGACCCTGGAAAACTTTCCCGTTGCCGAGTACGAAAAGCTGGCGGAGACCTTCCGGCCCCGGCCGGGAGCGCCTCGCGAGTGGGCGGCCCTGGCGAAGAAGGCCGGGATGAAGTACATGGTGCTGACGACCCGCCACCACGAGGGCTTCAGCCTGTGGGACTCGAGGGCGAACCCGTATAACGCCGTGAACTTCGGCCCGAAGAGGGACATCGTCCGGGAGTTCGTGGACGCCTGCCGGGAGTTCGGCCTGGGGATCGGGTTCTATTCGTCCCTCATGGACTGGCACCACCCCGACGGCTGGCGCTGCGCCTTCGACACCGAGGCCCGCCGCCGCTTTACGGCCTACATCCGGGCCCTCAACACCGAGCTGCTGACAAATTACGGGAAGATCGACATCCTCTGGTACGACGTGCCGGCGCCCATGGAGTCCTGGGAGGGCTGGGATTCGCTTGAACTGAACCAGCACATGCGGTCCCTGCAGCCCGACCTGATCATCAACGACCGGAGCAAGCTTCCTGAAGATTTCGGGACGCCGGAGGAGCACATCACGGCCGCCGACCGGGACTGGGAGGCCTGCATGACCTTCAACGGCATGAGCTGGGGGTATGTGGACAGCCGCCAGGCGGCGCCCTACAGCTACAACGCCCAGCGGATCCTGCGGATGCTCGTGACCTGTGCCGCTGGAGGCGGAAACCTGCTGCTGAACATCGGGCCGGCCCCGGACGGGTCGGTGCCGGAGGAGGCGGTGGAGCCCCTGGAGACGGTGGGCCGGTGGCTCGCGGAGAACGGCCGGGCGGTGTACGGGGGGATGCAGCGGACCAGCGGATGGACCGAGGGACGGGTGGGCGGCAACGGCGTGACGTCGGCCACCTGCGACGGAAAGTCGGTCTTCCTGTGGAACTGGATCTGGCCCGCCGGCGGGTCCATGGGCCTGGGCGGCTACATGGAGGCGCCGAAGGCGGTCCGGCTGCTGCGGGACGGCACCCCCGTCGACTTCGAGCACAAGGGACACAGAATCATCCTGAAGAACCTGCCGGCCACACCCCCCGATCCCCACGCCGGGGTGACGGTCCTGGAGATGGAGTTCGACGGGATGCCCCGGTACAAAACCTTCAGCTACTACCCGCAGCTCCACGGCGGCCTGGATGTGACGGACGGGGAGAGGCTGTAATGTTCGGCTGACCGGGGCGGGTTCCGGCGTCTCCGCCGACGCGCCTGCCCTTCCATTGGCTCATGTCCGGAACCCGTCCCGGCCTTTCGGGGCGGGTTCCGGCGCGTCAGGAGCCCGCTTCCAGGACCAGCTCGTGCAGTCGGTGGGAATAGTCGCAGAAATCCTGCCAGGACACCTCCGGCGGCACCAGGTGGTCCAGGGCCGGGATATAGCGGGTGCCGGACAGCAGCGGCCGGATGCGCTGCAGCTCCTGCTCCAGGACCTCCCGCCCCTGGGAAATCAACCGCTTGTCGATGCCCCCGAACAGGGCCAGGTCCGGAAACTGGCGGCGCAGGGCCACGACATCGTTGCCGGCGGCGACCTCGAATGGCAGCAGGGCGTTGACGCCGCCTTCCATGAAAGGCGGGATCAGCTCGTCACATCGGCCGTCGGTGTCGACGATGAAGCCGGGGATGTCGTGGGCCAGGGCGAAGTCCGCCAGGCGGCGGTACTGGGGCACCATGAAGGTCCGGACCATCTCGGGGGAGATCAGGGATCCCTGCTTGCCGGACATGTCCTCCCACATATGGACCAGGCTGATTTCGGGAATGTCCCGGCAGATCTTCCCATAGATCGAAAGCCAGAAGTCGGCCAGGTCCGACATGATCGTCATGACCAGTTCCGGGTCGTCAAGGAAGGAGATCAGCAGCGGTTCGACCCCCATCAGGTCCCGCAGGGTGCCGAACATCCCATAGGGATAGTTGCCCAGCTGGAGGGCGGCGTCTCCCTGGCGAAGCGATGTGGCCACCGTCGCCCAGTTGGCCGGGAAGCGCCGCGGATCCTCCGGGTCCAGGCGCTCCCGCCGGATTTTTCGCCAGTCGTCGATTGTGGCCACCGGGTTGCGCAGGATCCTCGGGATGCCGCTGCGCCCCTTGATGCTCTCCTGGACAATCCCCAGGGAATCCTGGAAGACGATGCGATCGGGGGTTTCCTGGAGCACCTCGTACGGGAAGGCGGGACAGAAGCCGAAGTTGACCCAGCTGGTCAACGGCACGATGCCGGCATCGAACCCGAAGGCCGAATATTCGACGGGCCCGCCGATTTCCCCGCGCCAGCGCGCTTCCGTTTCCGTCCAGGGGCCGAAATACAGGAACCAGGGAGCCCGGTCCAGGTCCTGGCCCATGAGACAGCGACGAATCCGTTCCCGGTTGCCCAGCGCGTGTATCATCGTGTGGAACCTCCATCCCGCATCCGAATATAGTCATACGCCACCTGCAGGTCCCGAACCGCCTCGTCCGCCAGGCAGGGCGCCGTCCCCTCCCCGCGGACCAGGTCGATGAAATGCCGGGCCTGGTTGCGCATGGCGGAGATCGTCGGCAGCATGGGTCGCTCGAAGCGGGGGAGACCCTGGCCGTTGTCGATCATGAGCTCGACCCGCCCGGCCTGTTGGCTGGCCAGGGGCGCCGGCAGGTCGACCTGTACGGTGGCCCGTTCAAAACAGGCCAGGCAGCGCTCCTGCCAATCGATCGTATTCTGCCAGGGCGCCATTTCCAGGACGACCATGACGCCGGAGACCGACCGGCCCACCAGCAGGCGGCCGGACGCATCCGCGTACTCGACCCCGTAGTCCTCGCCCAGGAGATAGCGGATGGCGTTGACCTGGTGGATATAGTAGTTGACGAACCCGTCGTAGGCCCGGGCCTGGTCCGGCGTCAGTCCCTCGATCTCGTCCGCCCTCTCGACGGCCATCTCCGGATAGGCTTCGCTGCTGCCCAGGGTGGCGGCAAAGCCGTTCCAGGTCCATTCTCCCGGGGGCATCGTGACCCGGAGATAGGTCATGCGTCCGCTCACGCCGCTGGATTGCCAGTCCCGGATGACCGTCCTGGCATATTCCATGGCCGGGTCACAACGCTTGTGGTATCCGACCATGTGCGTGACCCCGTGGGATCGGGCCATATCGGCCAGCCACGCGCCGGCCGCCACCGAAAGGGCCAGTGGCTTTTCCGTCAGGATTGGCTTGCCAGCCTTGTACAGGTCCGGCAGGAGGGCTCGGTGGTGGGCATAGGGCTGGATGCAGACCAGCCCGTCGAACGCCGCGTGATCCAGCAGGTCCAGGTGGTCGTGGTAGATTTCCGGGATCCCGTAGCGGGCCGCCACCCTGGCGGCCAGGTCCCGGCGCGGCTCGGCCAGGGCGACGACCTGGCAGTCCGGCCAGGAAACATACTGCTCCAGGTGGGCGCGCTGGCCCATGAGGCCGGTTCCGATCATGGCCAGTCGAACAGGTTGCATCGATCCATCCTCCCTTCCCGCTCACGGAGCGGAGGCTCCGTCCCGTGTCCCGCCACCGAGATCGGGTCCGGTACGTTCTCGAACCAGAAAAGGCCTTCCTTGCCAGGCGCCACCAGGTCCAGGCGACCGCGGCCCGCCAGGTCCGCCAGGGCGAACCAGATGCCCACGCCGGAGTGTTCGCCGCTCCCGGCGGGGCCCTCGTCGATGACCTCCCGCGTGAAACGGCCGCCGTCGATCCGGTAGCAGTAGATGAAGACGTCGTCGTTGTCGCCCGGGTCGCCGCCGCAATGGGCCCGCCAGCGCTTGCCGGTCACGAGCTCCAGCATGCCGTCCCCATCGACGTCCGCCAGCTGCAGGTCATGGAACTGGGCATGGTCCCCGTCGATGACATGGCGCACAAAGCGGCGGCCGCCGGACTCGGTTCCCTGCTGTTCCAGCCACGCGAGGCCGTATCCGTGGGCATGGCCGACGATCAGGTCGGTCCGGCCGTCGCCGTTGACGTCATGCCCCAGGATCGGCACGCTGGCGGCCGAAAAGCCGCAGTCATACTCGGGATGGAAATCCCACGGGCCGCTCCAGGGACCGGCATCCGGCTGCCGCAGCCAGCCGTTGGCCAGCAGGAGGTCCACCCGGCCGTCACCGTCCACATCCGCAAACCCCATGCCGTGCCCCGATGGCGCGTCGTACAGCACATGCCTGCGGAAAAGGCCCCGGCCCCGGCCGTTCCCATCCTGGAGCAGCTTGTAGCAGGCCTGGGGATTGCCCGGCGTATTGGGGAAGATCTCCGGGGTCCCGCAGCCGTCGATGTCGAACAGGCGGATGGTCTCGATGCAGCCGCACTCGTCAATGTCATGGACCGTCCAGGGGCCGGTGGTCCCCGGGTTCTCCCGCCAGCGCAGCGTCCGGCCGAACCAGCCGCCCGTCACGATATCCAGCCGGCCGTCGCCATTGACATCCAGGCCGACATCCGAGAAATCGTCGAAATACTCGCCCTCGGCCTGCACGTCGCAAATTTTGTACTTTTCCGCGAAATCCGGACCGGCGTACCAGTAGGCGCCGCTGACGATATCCGGGATCCCGTCGCCGTTGACATCGAACACCGCGGCGGCCTCGTAGCGCTCGGAACTGATCTTATGCTTGATCCACGCCATTTTGACCCCCTTCGACCGATCGAACGCCTGTTCAGGACCGACCCTTTTCGATATCATTATGGAATCGGAAGGCTGGATCCGAAATGGAAAGAAACATGAAGATTGATGGACAAAAACGAGGTCGTCGATGGAGCAGCTGATCAGCATCGGGTTCCAGGGGAACACGCACATCCCGTCCCACCACCACAGTCTGTGGGAGATTGTCTACTATGTGCAGGGCCATGTCCGGCTGACCGTCGGGGACCGGATCCTTGTGTGCGAGCCGGGGAGCCTGGTGTTCCTGCCGCCGGGGATCCCCCATGCGGAAGACTGCGAGGAGGGGTATGCGAACTACTTCTTCGTGGTCGGTCGCTTCGGCCTGCCAGTTCGGCAGGCCACCGCGGTGCGCGACCTGGCGGACCGGCCCATGCAGCAAATCCTTTCCCAGATGCTGTACCTGTTCCATACGAGGAGCAGCAAGTGGCAGCGAACCCTTGCGTCCCTCCTGGACGTCCTGGCGCACTATGCGACAGGCCTGCTGGACCAACCCGCCCGCCAGCCGCTGGTCGGGCAATTCATCAACACCCTGGTCGACAATATCGGCAACGAGGGATTTCGCCTCGAGGTGGCCATGTCGGCGCTGCCCATGTCGGAGGACCATCTCCGCATCCTGTTCACCCGGGAGACAGGCCAATCCCCTCTGCAGTACCTGACGGACCTGCGCATCCGGCATGCCTGCAGCCTGATGCTGGCCGACCTGGACAACCATGCGCTGACCATCCAGTCGGTCTCCCGACAGTGCGGGTATTCCGATCCGTATTACTTTTCCAGGGTCTTTCGCAAGAAGGTGGGCCTGAGCCCCCGGCAATGGCTGGACCGGGAAAAGGAGCGGCTGCAGTCCGGCGATGCTGGCGATCCTCGCGATACCGGCGATGCAGACGCGGCCGTCCCGCCCGCCGTCCCGCCTGCAGCCGCCCCGCGTCGCGTCGCGCCCGCCGCCGTCTAGCCCGCTGTCCCGCCCGTCGCCGTCTCCGCCTCCACGATCCGAAGGACCTCCGACAGGTCCCGGGCGAACCACCGGACCGGCTCCATCGCGGGCTTCCGGACCAGGATCGCCGGCAGGCCCACCGCCTCGGCTCCCCGGACATCCGCCTCCAGGTTGTCGCCGGCCATGAAGGCGACCGTGGGATGGCCCGCCAGGGCCAGGGCCTGGCGGAAGATCTCCGGATGGGGCTTCTCGTAGCCCACCCGGGCGGAGGTCAGGATCCCGTCGACCAGGGGCGCAAGTCCGACCCCCTCGACGATGGCCGGAAGCTCCGGAATGTGGTTGGAGACGATAACATGGCGAAAGCCCCGATCCCGGAAGCGCTGGAGGATGTCCAGGGTTTCGGGATAGAGGGTGTAGCGGCCGGGCTCCATCATGTACGCCCGGGCGGCCCGGGCGTAGACCCTCGCTGTCTCCGGCGGGAAGCCGTTCCGCTCGTAGGCCTGCTGGAACAGCGGATAGAGGTTCTCCCACCAGGCCTCCGGATCCCGGAGGTGCCGGTAGTCCCGCCAGGGTTCGTCCCAGGGGAAGCCGCTCTGGAGCCAGGGGGAGAAGTGGTCATCGGTCAGGCCGTGGCCCGGCTCCCGCTCGTCCAGCACCATCCGGAGGCTCGACCGGAACATGCCCGGCCGGGCGGCCAGGGTGTTGTGGAAATCCCAGAACAGGACCTTGTCCATGTGTTCCTCCCAGGGGTCACGTGGCTGCCGCCGACCGGATGCCAGGCCCCCTCGGGGGCCACCGTCCCTACGGCCAGGCCGGCGACCCGTCCGGCAGGCGGGTCTGGGTCCAGGCGGTGACCCCCTCGTCCGGCGGATACAGGGCCGCCTTGGCCTCGTCCAGGTCCACCCCCAGGCCCGGCGCCTCGCGGACATAGGCGTATCCGCCCCGGAGCTCCGGGCAGCCCGGGAAGACCTCCCGCGTTTGTTCGTTAAATCCCGCCCATTCCTGGATGCCGAAGTTCGGGGCGGCCAGGTCCAGGTGGAGATTCGCCGCATGACCCACCGGCGACACATCGCCCGGGCCGTGCCAGGCGGTCCGGACCTCGAACTGCTCGCAGAAGGCTGCGAGCTTCCGGGCTGGCGTGATGCCGCCGACCTGGCTGATATGGACCCGGATGTAGTCGATGAGCCGCTCGGCCACCAGCGCCCGCCATTCCACCGGGTTGTTGAAGAGCTCGCCCATGGCCAGGGGCACCGCGGCCTGGTTTCGCAGGATCCGGAACCACTCCGGCTGCTCCGGCGGCAGGGGGTCTTCCAGGAAGAACAGCCGATGGGGCTCCAGGGCCTTGGCCAGCCGCACCGCCTCCATGGGCGCCAGGCGCTCATGGATGTCGTGGAGCAGCTCGACCCCATCCCCCGCCTTCTCCCGGACATGGTCGAACAGGGCCACGACATCGCGGGCGTATCCTTGCGGATCGAAATAGATCCCGGGTTGGGCGCCGGCCGGCGCCAGGTCCCGGGCCGACTTGCCGCCATAGCCGCCCATCTGGCAGCGGACATGGCGGATGCCCTGGGCCATGTATCCCAGGACGTTGTCCAGGACTTCGCCGGGGCTGCCCCCGTCGGCGTGGCGATAGACCGCCGCCGCCTCCCGGCACTTCCCGCCCAACAGCTGGTACACCGGCATCCCGGCCATCTTCCCCTTGATGTCCCACAGGGCCATGTCCACGCCCGAAATGGCGTTGTTCTGGATGGGCCCGTTGCGCCAGTAGGCGTTGGCCATCATGATCCGGAACAGGTCCTCGATCCGGTGGACGTCCCGGCCCCGCAGCAGGGGGTCCAGGTATCGCTCCGCCACATCCTTCACGGCATGGGCCCGGTAGGCGAAAGTGGCGCATCCCAGGCCGTATAGCCCGGGCTCGCTGGTGTCGACCCGGACCACCACCAGGTTGATCCCGGCGGGGGCGGTGCAGATCGCCCGGACCTGGCGGATGGTCACGCCGGCGGGCGGCGCGGGGTCCACCGTAGTCCGGAGCAGGTCGTTGGGATTCAGGTCGGGTCCGTGGGACGGTGGAGCGGACATCGGGGCGGACGGCGCATCGTGGGGCATGGCGGAACCTCCTGGTGTGGGTGTTGGCGAGGGGAGGGAGGAGGGGAGAGGCGGGGAGCAAGGAGCCAGGACCGGGGCTTGCCTCCATGATAGCCGAAAACCGCGGGGAACCGCCATGAACCGCGAAAAACCGACAGGCAGACCCGATAGGCAGGCCAGACAGGCAGAACCGACAGGCTTCGTTGCCCGAAGGCCGCGTCCGTGCTATCTTCAGGGGAAAGGCCGCCCTGTTGGACCCTGCCCGCCGGACAAGCCCACAGGAGGACGACAAAGATGGACAATTGGCAGATCCTGCTTCCCACCCTGGTCCTCGGCTACCTGCTCGGGTCCTTCTCCTTCGCCCGACTGGTCTTCGCCATTCGACGGCCCGGGGAGGCGCCGCCCCCGCTCCGCACCCCGTCGAAGGACGGCCAGGCCGCCCTCGTCTCCCATGCCGTCGGGGCGACGAATGTCATGATCGCCTTCGGCCCTCGCTGGGGGATGTTCGTGACCGCCCTGGACATCCTCAAGGGGTTCCTGCCCACCCTGGCCCTCCGCTTGCTGTTTCCGGAGGACCATTACCACCTGGTGGTGGGCGTGGCTGTCCTCGTGGGGCATCTCTGGCCGGTGTGGCATCGGTTCGTCGGCGGCGGCGGCAATTCCTCGATCATCGGCATGGTCCTGGCCATCAGCCCCCTGGGCGTCCTGGTGACCCACGCCATCGGGATGCTGGTCGGACGGTTCTTCCCCATGGTCGCCTTTCTCGGCGGCATCGCCCTGCTGATTCCCTGGTTCATGGTCCGGAACGGACCCCTGAGCCCCGACGCCCTCTTCGCCGTCGTGATCACGATCCTGTACGTGGCAGCCCAGTTGCCGGCGGCCTTCGAGATCGCCCGAATGAAACGGGCGGGGCACCCCCTCGATATCCGCCATATCATGAACACCATGAAGCGGTCCGCCGCCATCGGGAAGCCGGGGGCGGAGGCCATGGCCGACCCCGCGGCAGACGGCACGGAGAGTCCGGCCGGGAACGGGACGGAAACCCGGGAAGGAAGCGACCCATGAGCATGACGGTCCTCAACGCCGAGGGACTTCGCAAGGAATACCGGATGGGGCAGCACCTGGTGCAGGCGCTGCGGGAGATCCGGCTGACCATCGACGAGGGGGAGTTCGTCGCGATCATGGGCCCCTCGGGCAGCGGCAAGTCCACGCTGCTGCACCTCCTGGGCGGCCTGGACCAACCCACGGACGGGGAGATCACCCTGGTGGGCAAGCAGGTGTCCCGGCTGTCCGACAAGCAGGCCACCCTGGTGCGCCGGCGCAACATCGGCTTCGTCTTCCAGTTTTTCAACTTGCTGCCGACCCTGTCCGCCGAGGAGAACATCCTGCTGCCGCTCATCATCGACGGCAAGCGGCCCAAGGCCTTCCGGGCCCGCCTGGACGAGATCCTGGACCGGGTCGGCCTCCAGGACCGCCGGACCCACCGGCCGGACCAGCTCTCCGGCGGCGAGCAGCAGCGAGTGGCCCTGGCCCGGGCCCTGATCACGAAACCCGCCATCCTCCTGGCCGACGAACCCACCGGCAACCTGGACACCCAGACCGGCACGGCCATCATGCGGCTCCTCCAGGATTCCGCCCGGGAGCTCCGGCAGACCATCGTCATGGTCACCCACGACCCCCGGGCCGCCGCCTTCGCGGACCGGGTCGTCCTCCTGCGGGACGGCTCCATCGTCGAGGAACTGGTTTTCGACCTGGAAACGATCCACGCTGCGAAGATCCACCGGATCATCGGGTCCCTGGAAAGGCTGGAATCCTGACATGGGCCTCACGCGGCTCGTCACCCTCCGGTCCATGGCCAGCCGGCGGCTCCGCAGCCTGCTGACCCTGTTCGGCATCGTCATCGGCGTCGCGGGCATCCTCTCCATCAACGCCACCAACCGGAACGCCTTCAACTCCATTACCGAGCTGTTCGAGGGCACCTCCGGCCGGGTCAGCCTGGAAGTCCGTAGCGCCGCCAACGTGGGCGGCATCTCCGGGGACCTGCTGGACGAGGTGCTGGCGGCGGAAGGCGTCACCGCCGCCGTCCCGGTCCTCCGGCTGCCCGCTGCCCTGACGGACGAAATGCCCGCCCAGATGGACCTGAACTTTTTCGGAACCGGGGCGGGAGGCCTTTTGCTCCACGGCATCGATCCAGAGGCGGACCCCGGGATCCGAAGCTACACCATCACCGAGGGACGGTTCCTGGACCCCGGGGCCGAGGGGCGCGAAGTGGTCCTGGTGGAGGACTTCGCCCGGGAGAACGAGCTGGAGGTGGGGCAGGAGGTCCGGGTGCTGACCGCCTTCGGGCTGGTGGACCTGGAGCTGGTGGGCCTGGTCGCCAAGGAAGGCGCGGGCCTGGCGAACCTCGGCAAGTTCGGCGTCCTGGAGCTCTCCGTCGCACAAGAGCTGGCCAAACGGGAAGGGGAGATCGACCAGGTCGACGTGGTCGTCGACAACGAGGGCGGCGACCCCGCCCGGTTGGCCGAAATCCGGGATGCCCTGTCGGAGGACCTGGGATCGGCCTATGCCGTCGTCTACCCGGCGAGCCAGGGCGACCGGATGATCCAGATGCTGAGCGGCTACCAGATCGGCCTCAACTTCATGGCCGGCATCGCCCTCTTCGTGGGGGCCTTCCTGATCTACAACGCCTTCTCCATGACCGTCATCGAGCGCACCCGGGAGATTGGGCTGCTGCGGTCCGTGGGCATGACCATCCGGCAGGTGACAGGCCAGGTCCTGGCCGAGGGGCTGGTCCTGGGGCTCCTGGGCGCGGGCCTGGGCGCCGGCTTCGGCCTCCTGCTGACCCGGGGCCTGGTGGCGCTCATGTCCCAGGTCCTGGGGCAACCCCTGGATCCCGGCGCCATCCCCCTGGATGTGCTGGTCGCCAGCATGGCCGTCGGGGTGGTCGCCACCCTGCTGGCCTCGGCCCTGCCCGCCCGGCAGGCCGGCCGGATCTCTCCCCTGGAAGCCCTGCGGATCCGGGCGGGAACCGGCGACGGCTTTCTCATGCGCTGGGGCTGGATCGCCGGACTGGCCCTGCTGGCCCTGTCCGCCGGCATCCTGGTCTGGAATCCCTTCCCCTATGATGTCCAGTTCCGCCTGGGGAGCCTCACGGTCTTCGCCCTTTTCCTCGGAGCCATGCTGGTGATCCCCGTGACCCTCCGGGCCTGGCAGTTCCTCTGCCGCTGGCCCTTCCGGCTGCTCTTCCGCAGCCTGGGGGAGATCGGGACCCGGAACCTGGAACGGGCCCGGAAACGCACCATGCTGACCGCCGCCGCCCTGCTGGTCGGGGTGTCCATGATCGTCGTAACCCAGGGCATGGTGGGATCCTTTACGGCCGACCTCTACGCCTGGATGGACGCCTACATCGGCGGGGACATCTTCGTGGGGGCCGCAGTGCCCCTGGCCCGGGACCTGGAGGCGAAGCTGGAGTCCCTGGAGGGCGTGGAAACCGTCACCCCGATCCGCTATGTGGATGTCGACTGGCTCCCGGCGACGGACCCGTCGGACCCCGAAGCGGAGCCGACGGCGGAGCGCATCAGCTTCATGGCCGTCGACCCCGTGACCTACCCGACGGTGGCCCGCTTCGTCTTCGTGGAACCGGAGGGCCGGGACGACGAGGTCCTGGCGGACCTCGAATCGGGCGAAACCCTCTTCATTTCCAGTGTCCTGTCCGAGCGGACCGGCCTGGGACCGGGGGACACGATGACGCTGAAAACCAAGAAGGGCGACCAGGCCTTCGCCATCGCCGCCGTGGTCCTGGACTTCTTCAACCAGGGGCTGGTCGTCACCGGCAGCTGGTCCGACCTGGAGGCATTCTTCGACGTGAAGGACGCGGGCACCTTCCTCGTCTCCGTGGAGGCGGGGGCCGACGTGGCCGCCGCCATTGGCCGGATCGAGAACGGGTTCAAGGATGAGTACCAGCTGGTGGTGGAATCCAACGACGCCCTCCGGCAGCGGGCCGAGGGGCTGATGAACCAGGCCTTCAGCCTGTTCGATGTCCTGGGGATCCTGGCAGTCCTGGTGGCGGCCCTTGGGGTCCTGAACACCCTGTCCATGAGCGTGGTCGAGCGGACCCGGGAGATCGGGATGCTGCGGAGCATGGGCATGACCCGGTTCCAGGTGGTCCAGATGGTGCTGGCCGAGGCCGGGCTCCTGGGGATCATCGGGGGACTCCTGGGGCTGGGGTTCGGCCTGGTGCTGACCCGGATCTTCCTCGCCTCCATGGGCGCCATGTCCGGGTACGACCTGGACTTTATCCTGCCGGTCCGGGCCATGTGGATGAGCCTTGTCGTGGCCCTGGCCACATCCCAGCTGGCTGCGCTGATCCCGGCCCTGAAGGCCGCCCGGACCCCGGTGCTGGCCGCGATCCACTACGAGTAGGGCCTCCGCTGCGGCTGCGGATGGCGGAGTTCGGATGGAGGGCGTCGCGGCGACGCCCATGAAAAAAGGAGGAACCCCCATGGCCTTTACACTGGAGATTGGAGCCCGCGCGCCGGACTTCCGGCTGCCCGCCACCGACGGCAAGACCTATTCGCTGTCGGACTTCGCCTCGTCCCGGGGCCTCGTGGTGTTCTTTACCTGCAACCACTGCCCCTTCGTCCTCGGGTCCGACGAGGGAACCCGGGCCGTCGCCGAGGCCTTCGGGCCCAAGGGCATCGCCTTTGTGGGCATCAACGCCAACAGCGTCCGCACCTATGCCACCGATTCCTTCGAGCACATGGTCCGGCGCATGGAGGAGCACCGCTTCCCCTGGGTCTACCTGCGGGACGAGAGCCAGGAGGTCGCCCTGGCCTACGGCGCCCTGCGGACGCCCCATTTCTACCTCTTCGACCAGGACCGGAAGCTGGTCTACACCGGCCGCGGGGTGGACCAGCCCCTGGACCCGGCCAAGGTCCGGGTCCACGACCTGCGGCGGGCCCTGGAGGAGTTTACGGAAGGGAAGCCCATCTCGGTTCCACAGACGAATCCCATCGGCTGCAACGTCAAGTGGGACGGCCAGGACGCCCACTGGATGCCCCCGGACGCCTGCGACCTGGTGTGACGGGCTCTCACGCGAAGCGCCCCAGGAAGCCGAGGCTCATGGCCAGGCTCTCGAAGGGATCCCGCCGGCACACATCCTGCTCTACCGCGAGCCACCGGACCCCTGTCTCCCGACAGGCCCCGAGGATGGCAGGCCAGTCCAGGTTGCCGGACCCCACTTCCGCCATGACCGCCTCGTCCTCGACCACGGTCATGTCCTTCAGGTGGATCACGTCGATTCGTCCGGCGTATTGCCGGATCCAGGACGCGGGACAGCCGCCGCCGGCCTGGACCCAGTAGGTGTCCAGCTCCAGCCCGAGACAATCGGGATCGGCTGCATCCATCAGGAATTCCAGCGCGGTGCGGCCGCCGATGGGCGCGAACTCGAACCGATGGTTGTGGTAGACGAGGCGCAGCCCCCGGTCCGCCAGGCGGCGCCCGATGGCGGCGGCCTCCCGGGCGAATTCCAGGTACCCCGCCTCGGTCCGCGGAAACTCCCGGGGCATCGCGCCGATCCCGACAATGCTGCAGTCCCACAGCCGATGCAGGGCCACGACCCCATCCGGGTCGTCCCGCAGCTGCTCGTAGGGGAGATGGGTGGCGCACACCACGAGGCCCGTTCGCTGGAGGGCCTCCCGGACGAACACCGGGTCCACCGGCGCCATCCCCGAAATCTGGACCGCCGGGTACCCCATGGCCCGAACCCGCTCCAGGGCGGCAGCGATCTCCGGCGGGGTTCCGAGACATTCCCGGAGGGTATAGAGCTGGGCGGCCAGGCTGTGGCGATCGATTCGATCCATGGGTCATCCCACCTTCCTGCGGTCCGGTCAAGGCCATTGTAGCGGTCTGCCCGGGGCGGTTCAATGGTGCACGTTGCCACGGCGCATACATGTCTTTTTTCAACCTATGCGATTTCGACGTACGCTGCTGGCGTACCATAGGGTACATCCATTGCGTACGCGAAAAACACATGGAATTCAAAAGGGGATATGGTCTGGTCATGATCGCAAAAGAAGGACCCCTGCGGCCTGTTCGCGGCCGCAGGGGTCTGTCTGCCACTCGATGGCGGGCCGGGTTCGGCCGATCTGCTCAGCCTTTCCCGCCGGCCCCGGGGGTTACGTCGGGATTGTTGGGCTCGCCCTGGGGGGTGCAGGCCGGGGTGCAATGGGGCTCTCCCTGGGGCGTGCAGGCCGGAGTGCACTGGGGGGTGCAGGACGGGTCATTGGGGCCCGGCCCGGCGCCATCGGTCACGCCGTTCTGCTCCTGGTTCTGGCCGCCGCTGGTGGGGCCGTTCTGTTCCTGGTTCTGGTCGCCCTGGGGGGTGCAGGACGGGTCGTTGGGGCCAGGGCCGGCGCCGTTGGTCGCGCCGTTCTGTTCCTGGTTCTGGCCGCCGCTGGTGGGGCCGTTCTGCTCCTGGTTCTGCTCCTGGTTCTGGTCGCCCTGGGGGGTGGCGCTGGGGTCGCCCGATCCGCTGCCGGATCCGCCGCCGCCGTTGCCGCCGCTGCCACCGTTACCGCCATTCTGCTCCTGGTTCTGGCCGCCGCCGCCAGTCTGGTTCTGCTCCTGGTTCTGCAGCAGGGCCTGGATCAGGTCGCCGACGGGGGCCTCGGCGATCTCGGCCTCGTCATAGTTCCGGTTCTGCCGGCGGGCCTGGTCCAGCAGCATCTGCCGCCCGACAGACAGCCCATTCCGGTTGGCTTCGTTGGCCACCTCGCCGTTGTAGGAGTAGATGGCCCGGACCTGGATGCCCTTGAGGGCGCCTTCGTTCTGGGTTCCCTCGATTTCCTGGAGGCGCGTCCGGAGCTGCACCGCGTCCTCCGGCATGACCGCCGACACGAGGACCGTCTGTACCTGGATCTGGAGCTTGGCCCGAACGGCCTCGACCCACTTGCCCATGGCATCTTCCCACTGGAGTCCCCTGAACTTGAAGGCCAGGCCTTCGAGGACCTGCTTCGCCTCCTGGTTCATGGCCTGGACGGACACGACCTCGAGGTTGCGGTTCAGGGCCATTTCCAGGCTGGGGTTGATGTCGATGGACAGCCTGGCGTAGACGGGGTTGAACAGGATTCCCTGCCCGAAGACCAGCCCCAGCACCAGGATCACGGCCAGCGGGGCCATGGCCCAGGCCAGCTTCATCCTGCGGGTCGGGGCGGGACGGACGTCCCGTGCGATTTCGGTTTCCATCCGGATCTCCCTTCCGATTGTCATGTGCGGCTTGGCATGGACTCGGACCATGCGGCAGTCGCTGGTCATCACATAGGCCCATTTCCGGTCCATGTTCAGCACGATCCCGGTATTCATGCGAATTCCTCCCTTTCAAACACGGTCACGTAGGAGTGGATCAGCCGGAGATCGCTCCGGAGCAGAAGGGACAGCAGGATCAGGCTCCCGCGGTTGCGCTCGATGGTCTTCAGCGGGATGTCCAGGCGGCGGGACAGCTCGGCTCCGGGCACCCGGAGGTCCGACAGCAGTTTCCCGTACAGGACATCGTCGCCGGCGATCTCCCTGGCCAGCCGGATGCAGAGCAGGCGGCTGTCCCGATGCTTCGGGAACCGGGCCACGAGGTCGGGCAGGGTGGCTCCGAAGCGATGCAGCTGGTACTCCAGCCCGATCATGGATTCCTCGAACTCCAGGTCTTCCTGGATCGTGTCGCTCCGGGGGTCCGCCAGGCGTTCCCCCAGGGTCAGGCCGTCCTCGGAATCCTGTTCCGAAAGGCTTCGGGTCGGAACGTCGAATTTGCGGCGGCGGATCCGGTCCAGCAGGCGGTTCCGGATCAGCAGGCGGGCGAAGGGTTCGAAGGGAACGCCCCGATCGGACCGGTACCGATCGATGGCCCCGTTGAACGCCTCCAGTGCGATGGCGAATTCCTCTTCCTGCTCGACGAAGTACGACCGGGTGACACGACGCACTTCCCGACGGATCATCGGGATGTGGTCTTCGATGAAGCGATTCCGAAGGGCTTCGTCCCCGCCCTGGATCGCCCGGACCTCCTGGACTGTGTGGCCAGCCGGAACCGCCGTGGCGTTCCGGTGCATGACCTGTGCTTCGTCCGTCCGCTGGTCCATTTCCGTCCCCTTGGCCTCCTGGTCGATTCGGGAAAAGTCCCGTCACTATCAGTATACGAGGGCGCGTCGTGATTTCGGAGGGAGTGGCGAAAACACAGGCGGAAGGTGAGTGTTTCGACTATGGTCGAAAAAAGAGACAGAATCTGAAATGTTTCGACTATAGACGAAAGATGTGTGAATATGCATGAAATTACGAGTATAATCGAAACAGGGAGGATAAAGACCATGATACAACGAGAGGCGTATATGAAGCACCTGGTCGCCTTCCAGGACAAGCCGGTGATCAAGGTTGTCACGGGTATGCGTCGGACCGGCAAGTCGGTCCTGCTGGCGCTCTATCGGGACCATCTCCTGGCCCAGGGGATCCCGTCCGACCGGATCCACCTGGTGAACTTCGAATCGATGGCGTTTGCGGATGGGATGACCTACCTGGAGCTGTACGAACGGGTCCGGAACTGGATGCAGACGCCGGGCCGGCATTATCTCCTGTTGGACGAAATCCAGCAGGTTTCCGGATGGGAGCGGGCCGTGAACTCGTTCCGGGTCGATTTCGACGTGGACCTGACCCTGACGGGCTCCAACGCCGCCCTTCTGTCCTCCGAGCTGTCGACTCTCCTGTCCGGACGGTATGTGGAGATCCGGATGTTTCCCCTCTCATTCCGGGAGTACCTGGATTTCGTCGGCGATCCCGGGCCTGCGGGCAGAATGGCCGCTTTCGGCCGTTACCTGCAGTATGGCGGCCTTCCCCTGGTGCCTTCGCTCCCGGACGAACCGGAGATCGTCCGGTCCTATTTGGCCGGGATCTACCATACAGTCATCGTCAAGGATGTCATCCAGCGGAACCAGGTTCGGGACGGCGCCCTGCTGGAGCGCCTCATGGTCTACATGGCCGAGACCATCGGCAATCCCGTTTCCGTCAAGAAAATCAGCGATACCCTCTGCAGCTTCGGCCACAGGACGACCGTCGACACGATCGACCAGTACCTGGGCCTGCTGGAGAAGGCGTATATCCTCTATCGGGCCGACCGCTACGACACCCGGGGAAAAAGCCTTCTCAAGACCCAGGCCAAGTACTATATCGTCGATACGGGCATCCGGAACGAGCTGCTGGGATTCGGCCGTTCCGATTTCGGGCGGGTGTACGAGAACCTGGTCTATTTCGAACTGCTCCGGCGGGGGTATCGGGTAACCGTCGGGAAAGTCGACAACCTGGAAGTCGACTTCATCGCGAGCCGGATGGACAGAACCGCCTATTTCCAGGTGACCGCCTCGCTGGCGGACGACCAGGCCATGGAGCGGGAAATCCGTCCGCTCCTCGATCTTCGGGACAATTACGACAAGACAATCCTCTGCCTGGATACCTTTCCGCATGCCGCCCAGGACCGGGGCATCCGGTTGAAGAACCTGCTCGACTTTCTCCTGGAGCCTGAATCGGACGCCAGCTCCCCATAGCCAGCCCCTGCCCTCAGCGCGCTTTCTCCGGGTCCGCCCAGCCCATGTCCGTCCGGTCGGTCCGGAGGACCAGGTCGCTGTGCCCGGCGATGTCGAAGAAGGCGAAGTAGCGGTTCTCCATGGGGATCCATTTCGCCATGAACGCCGCCAGCCCGTCGGGACCGTTCCGGGCCCGGATCCGGCGGACCTGCTCGTCCGGGGAGATCCGCAGGAAAATCGAGAGGTCGTGGAGGTCCCGGAGCTTCGGGTGGAGCGAGTAGGATCCCTCCAGGACGAGGAGCCGGTGGGGGCGGAGGGTCACGGGCCGGCCGGGGGCCATGATCCGGCAGTCGAAGGGCCGGTAGGTGACGGGATGCCCCTCCAGGAGGCCCGGCGCCACCTCCGCCAGCAGCCGGTCGGTATCGAGGTTGCCCCCGGGTTCGGCCAGGCGCCCCGGGGTTCGCAGGGCAGGCGGCAGGAAGAAATGGTCCATGGGCAGGACGCTGCACCCGTACACCCGCCGAAGGATCGCCGCCAGGGTGCTTTTGCCGGAACCGCAGGGGCCGTCGATGGCGACCCGGAGGGTGCCTCCCCCGGCCAGGGCGGTGTCGATTCGCCGGAAAACGGGCAAGAGATCCCGGAAACAGGAGCGGACCACCCGGTAGGCGGGGGCATACGCCTCCCGATAGGCGGCGCTGTGGCCCAGGAAGGGCCATCCGGCCGCCTCCAGGTCCGAGAGGACCCGATCGAGTTCGGCCGGCGGGAAGGGGAGAACCCCCTCTTCCAGGCAGCGGCGCAGGACCCGGATTTTCGCGTCGAATCCCGCCCGGGAGCCGGGGGCGCGGTCCGGGGCCGGCTCCGACGAAACCAGGAACATCCGGTGGACCGTCTCGGGGGAGAGGCCCGTCCCATCGATCCCGGCCAGGTGCAGCCGGCAGTATCCGTTCCCGATGGACTCGAACCGCGGCGGCCGGGGGCCAGGCACGGAGCCTGCGGACGCGCTGTCCCGGATCTCCGCCAGGAGGCGCTCCCGGCTCCCGGCTTCGTCGATCACCAGGTGGCCGCCGCCAAATTCGTTCTGCAAGACCAGCTTGGCCAGGTCCCGGACCTCCAACCGCGGACGGCGCCGGGCTTCCCGGAGCAGGATCGGCCGGATTGCGGACGGACGGCCCATGGACAAGACCTCCTGGAGGATCGCTTCCCGTGCGGCGCGTCATGAAAGGCTGTGGCGCAAGGCGGGATGCGACGCTGCGATTCCAGTATACCGGAACCCGCGGCCAGACAGGCGCAGTCATTGGCCGTCATCTGGTATAATACGGGGGTGTCGGAACCGACACCCAGACGAATCGAAAGGAAATCGCAGGGGTTCATGCGTCCGCTCCCAACACAGCCCCCTTCCCCAGGCCGTCGCGTCCGGATCCTGGCCGCGGTTTGCCTGGTCGCCCTCCTGGCCCAGCTCCTGTCCGGCTGCATGGGGTTCATGCTGCCTTCTTCCGCCTCGCCCTCCGGCACGCCCACCGCCGATCCCTCCAACGGACCCGAGCCCTCCGCCTCCCCGGAACCCGCCGCCAGCGGGACCCCTGGGCCGGACGGAACCGCCACACCCCGCCCCTCCCCGACGCCCCGGCCGGTCCTGACCATGACACCAACGGCGGTTCCCAGCGGAGAGCCTACCGCCAAGCCCACGGCCAAGCCTACGGCGAAGCCCACCGCCAAGCCCACGCCGAAACCGTCCAACCTGTATTACCTGTACGTGGAGCTGGGGTCGTACACGATGATGGTCTACGGCCGCGACAGCCGGGGGGATTACACGGTTCCCCTCCGCCGGATCCGGGTCGCCATCGGCCGGGGGACCATGACCCGCCCCGGGAAGTACACCCTCGGGCAGAAAGACCGCTGGAAATACTTCGTCCTGGACGACCACTTCGCCCAGTACTCCACGAAATTCCACGATTCGGGCCTCTACATCCACGGCCCCCTGTATCACACGAACGACATCCATGACATGATCACCTCCAGCTACAATGCCATCGGCACCCAGGCCACCTCGGGCTGCCTGCGCATGACCACCGGGGACGCCTACTGGATCTATATGAACTGCCCCGCCGGGACGGTCCTGGAGATCGTCCGGGGCTCGCCCCGGGACCTGGAGCCCCCGCCCCTGCCGCCGCTGCTCGATCCCGACGAGGATCCGACCGATCCCCTGATCCCCCAGCCCACCGCGACGCCCGAACCGACTCCGGACCCGTCGCCGGACCCGACGACGGAGACCACGCCGGATGCCACCCCGGACCCGACGGCCGCGCTCTCGCCCGATCCCACGCCGGAGGACCCTCCGGACCTGGGGACGGGAAACAGATTGGAAGTTCTGGTGACATGACCCATCGACTCCTCCCCATCCTGGCCGCCCTGCTCCTGACCTGTTCCCTGGCCATCGTGCCCGCCGGATGCGGCTGGGCCAGTCCGCCTACGCCCACCAACCCGCCGACGGCCACCCCCATGCCCAGCCCAACGCCGACCCTGACTCCTCCACCGCCCTCGCCGACCCCGCCGCCGCCATCGCCCACCCCGGTACCGCCGAGTCCCACGGAGACGCTCCCCACCGTGTCGCCGACGCCGACCCGGGTCCCCACACCCACGCCGGCCCCCAGCCGCCTGCTCAAGGTGATCGCCGGCAGCGTGCCCCTCCACGAGCTCCCCAGCCCCAAGGCCGCCGTGGTGGGCTACGTGGGATGGTTGGATCCGGTGGGTTTCCTGTCGGGTCCCGACCGATACGGCTATGTCCGGATCGAGTCGCCCTCCGGCGCCCGCGGCTTCGTCCGGCAGGAGCAGGTGGCCGAGCCCGATGCCGTCCTATACGCCGAGATCCCGGAGATGACCCTGTTCTCCGCCGTACCGGAGGACCTCAGCCCCGCCAAGCTGAGCCGCCTGGTGGATGTCCGCAAGGAGGCCCCGGGCCTCTGCATCGACCTGATCTTCGCCTCCGACCGGAATTTTACCGGCGTGGCCATTTACGACCGGGATCTCTGCCTGCTGCAGCGGGGAACCCTGGACAAGCTGCTCATGGCCCAGGCCCTCTTCAGCCTGGACGGCTTCACGATCAAGATCTACGACGCCTATCGCCCCTATTCGGCCACGGTCCGGCTGTTCCAGCACCCCTTCGGGCCCCGCTACCTGGCGGACCCGGCCAAGGGCTCGACCCACAACAAGGGGGCTGCCGTGGACATGACCGTCGTCGACGCCAACGGGGTGGAGCTGGAGATGCCGTCCCTGGTCCATGTGCTGAATGCCCAGGCCAGCCGGGAGAATCCCCTGATGACCGAGACGGCCCGGCGGAACCTGGATTATGTCCAGGGGATCATGACCCTGTGCGGGTTCATTCCCTATGCCCACGAGTGGTGGCATTACACCGACAGTGCGAGTTTCACGTATCCCTATATGGACCTGCGGTTCGCGGATGTGACGATGGTACCGGCCACCGAGCTGCCCACCGTGACCCCCCCGCCGGTGCGGGATCCCCTGGAGACCGGGTTCATCAGCGTGTCCCCGACCCCGGATCCCTTCCTGTCGCCATCCCCTTCGCCCACCGCCGGCCCGTCGGGAGAACCGACGCCGAATCCGTCCGCCGGTCCGACACCGGACCCGACAGCCGGGCCCACCCCCGAGCCGACCCTGGCGCCGTCGCCGCCCCCCGCGGCGCCGACCCCCACGCCCTGACGAGCCGGCTACGGAAGAACCAGGTCCGCCTCCAGCGATCCCCAGGCGTCTCCCATCTCGTACAGGATTCGTACAATCCGCAGGTTCGCGGCGTCCTCCGCCGGGAGCCAGGCCGTGAGGCCTGCGGCTTCCCCGGGGGTCTTGCCCGCCGGTCCGGCCGGTCCGGCCGCATCGCCGGTTTCGTCGATGGGGAAGGCCTCCACATACCGGATAACCCCCGCCGCATCCGACAGGCCGATGAGGATCCGACCCACTGTATCCAGGGTCTCCGGATCGCCGCCGATCCGGCCCGTGACCTTCCGCCAGCCATCCGACACCGTCACGGACAGGGCCTCCAGGCGCAGGTCCCTGGCGGCGGCTCCGTCGGCGCCCTCCGGCAGGGTCCGCCAGGGAGCGGGGAGAACAGGGGCCCGGTCCAGCAGGTCGGATAGGTTGCGCTCCACGATCTCCACCAGGACGAGATCCAGGGTGTCCGGGTCGATGTCCCGGTAGTCGTAGGGGACTTCCCGGGAGAAGGTCGCCGTGTCGAACTGGTTTGCCAGCAGGGGGATCAGGGCGTTGGCGAAGGAATCCCGGAACATCAGCAGGTCCAGCCCCTTGCCATCGCCCAGGGGACGAAGGCGGCGGGTGTCGATCCGCAGGTCCTCCAGGGACCGCATGGGCCGCAGGGTCCGGTACGCCTGGGGGATGTCGAAGTACTGCTGGTCTTCCGGTTCCACGCCGGAAGGGGACAGCATGACGGCCAGGTCGCCTTCCCAGTCGGTCCGGGTCTCGTACGCGACGCCGCTGTAGTCGTCGTAGGCGAAATCCTCCGGCGCGGTCTCGGCAGCGGCGGCCATCAGGACCTGGTAGGCCACCCGGGCCCCCAGGTTGTTCCAGTGGGAATCGGTCCGGTGGTACAGGGGGGTGTCGCTTCCCGCCACGGCCTCCCGGAGGGGGGTTAGCAGGTCCACATCGCCCGCGGCCGCCGACAGGGGGCTTGCGAGCCAAAGAGCCAGGCTGTTCATGGGACGGACGGGCCGGTACCGGTCCGGCATCCGGTCGCCGTAAAGGCTGTTCTTGTTGGGGGCCACGGCGAAGAGGAATTCGATCCCCAGGGAGTCGAGATACTCCTTCTGGAGGGACAGGACGAGGGCCAGGCGGCGGAGGCCCGCATCGGTCAGCACCGGCTCGGCCAGGAAGTCGGGGAGGGTTTCGCCGAAGAACAGCCAGCCGTCCCGGCCGGAGAGGACCTTCCCGGACCCGCTCTGGCCCAGGAGGGCCTGGTTCAGACGGTGATAGGCCGTCACGAGGTAGGAGCGGAAGGCGAAGTGGTCGGCGTAGTAATCCTCGAACTCCCGGGTCAGCCGCAGGTTGGGCTTGCCATCGGTCAGCAGTTCGGGCAGGGGGGAGAGGCTCCGCTTCTCCAGGGAGGGATTCTCGAAGCCCAGCAGGAGTCCGGCCAGGGGCAGGCTCGCCGCGAGGAAAAAGGCGACGACGACCAGCAGGGAGCCGGCGTGGCGCCGCCAGGGCCGCATGGGGGATCGAATTGTCTTCCGTTCCACTCGCGCCGCCCCCTTCCTAGAACCGGTAGTAGATGAAGGGGTTGTAGGTGGAGGCGGACATGGCCAGGACGCAGAGGGCCAGCAGCACGAAGGCGAGGCCGTAGGCCAGGGGCCCGGCTGCCGCCGACAGTCGGGGGACGCGCCGGAGTCGCGCCTGCAGGACCCGGGTCACGGGGGTGGCGGCCACCAGGGCGACGAAGAACACGAGGACGACGCCGGGAGTCAGGAGTTCCGTCCGCAGGGCCTGTGCGGCAGGGTTCGAGGCGAAGCCCGCGAACAGGCTGCGGATCATGCCCCACCCCTGGCCCAGGGTTTCGGCCCGGAACAGGACGAAGCCGCAGACCACCACCAGCAGCGTATAGAGATGGCGCAGGATTCGCAGGGGGAAGCGGTCGGTCCGGATGATCCGGTAGGTTTCCAGCATCAGGAAGGCCCCGTGGTAGAGGCCCCAAACCACGAAGGTCCAGCTGGCGCCGTGCCACAGGCCGGTCAGCAGGAAGACCAGGACCCGGTTGAGGCCGGTCCGGAGCAGGCCCTTGCGGTTGCCGCCCAGGGGAATGTACAGGTACTCCTTGAACCAGGTGGACAGGGAGACGTGCCAGCGACGCCAGAAGTCCTGGAGGCTCGTGGCCGTATAGGGATGGAGGAAGTTCTCCTTGAACGTAAAGCCGAACATGTGGCCCAGGCCGATGGCCATGTCAGAGTAGCCGGAGAAGTCGAAGTAGATCTGGATCGCGTAGGCCAGGGCCCCGATCCAGGCGATGGAGATGTCCAGGTTTCCGGGATCCAGGGCGAAGGCCCGGTCGGCCACCAGCCCCATGGTATTGGCCACCAGCAGCTTCTTCGACAGCCCCAGGATGAAGCGTTGGATCCCCGCGGCGGTTTCCGGCAGGGTCATCTTCCGGTTCTCGATCTGGTCCGCTACGTCGTGGTACTTGACGATGGGCCCGGCGATGAGCTGCGGGAAGAAGGAAATGTAGAGCAGCAGGTGGGAGAACCGCTTCTGGACCAGCGTCTCCCGGCGGTAGACGTCGATGACGTAGGACATGGCCTGGAAGGTAAAGAAGGAGATGCCGATGGGAAGCGGGATGCCGGGCAGGGGAATGGACAGGCCGAACAGCCCGTTCAGGCTGCCCAGCAGGAAGTCCGTATACTTGTAGACCACCAGCAGGCCGATATTGGCCACAACTATCAGGATCATGGGCCAGTGCTGCCGGTTGCGCCGGCCGCCGGTGGCCTCGCCGGCCATGCCGCCCGCCTCGCCGGCCATGCCGCCTGCCTCGCCGACAGGTGCGGCCGGAACCGGATCCCGGACCCGGTCGATCCATCGCGCAAAGGCGTAGTTCGCCAGGGCCGAGGCGATCATGACCAGCACGAAAACCGGCTCGCCCCATCCGTAGAACAGGAGGCTTGCGACCATCAGCAGGGGATTCCGGAGGCGCTTGGGCGCCACCAGGTTCAGGAGATAGACGACGGGAAGGAAAAGGAAGAGGAAGGTGGGCGAACTGAAGACCATGGACGACCCCCCGGCTGCCGCTGCGCTGCGCCGTCAGCCGCCGGAGCCGGCGCCCTGGGCGTTGCTGCCGCTGTACCAGCTGATGGCGACCACCATGTCGTCCTCCAGGACGAAGGTCAGGCTGGGCTCGGCCAGGTTTTCCGGATCGCCGCTCAGGTTGTAGAGGAGGTCATACTCCGAGGTGCTGTCGCCGTAGGCCGCCATCACGGCCTCCCGGGAATCGCCCACCCGGAGGCCCCGGGCGGTGGCGTATCGACTGTCGGTCAGGTAGACGCCGTCCAGGAGGTCGGTGTCGCCCTGGGGGATGGTGTAGACCTGCAGGTGCCCGTAATCGAAGGTTCGGTCGAAGCCTTCGTAGACACAGCTGGGGGCCTCGCTCATCTCATAGCCGTCGCCCAGGGCCTGGAGAAGCGGCGCTGCGTCCGACAGGAGGGCGAAGGACCGGTCATCCAGGACGAAGGCCAGGTCCGCCTCGGTCAGGGAACCGCCGGGGGTCGGGGTGGATTCGGCGGGCGTGGCGGACGGGTCGGCCGGATTGGTGGGGGCCGCGGTGGCAGAGGGGTCCGCCGCCGTTGTCAGGGTCGGCCCGGCGCCGGTGGGGGAGGCTGTGGGGGTCGCAGCCGGGCTGCACCCGGACAGGATAATGGCCAGGGCCATGGCCGTGCACAGGACGAGGGCCGGGACGAGGGCGATCGTCGGATCGGGCTTCTTGTTCACGAGGAAAACCTCCGGAGGCGGTCCGATTGGGAAGGGATCAAGGGGACAGCCGGCTTGGCTGCATTCCATGAAATCATACCACTTCGGAGGCAAGGAATGAACAGGGGCCTTGTCCGGGAATGTCATGTCATGCGATCACTTCGCACGTCAGTCATTCCCCTGCACAGGACAGACCCGCAGACGAGAAGGACAAACAGTAAATGCCTGCACAAAAATGTAAGGAATGACAGGGATCGCTGTTCAATCCCGCATCCGTTATCGCCGATTCAACAGGACCTCCTGTTCATACAGGCGGATCGCATCAAGCATCCCGATTCCAACCGGGACGCCGGTATCCAAACACAGTGAATCCCAGACAGCCTGAACAGGCAGGTTCGCAAATTCCTCCATCAGGGCAAGCCTTCCCGTATAATCCCCTTGCGATTCTGCCTTCTCAAGAAGGTCGGAGGGCTCCAGCAGCGCCCTTAAAAGGGCTCTCCCGGCTGCCCTGAGTCCGATGGCCCATGCCGCCACTCGGTTGATACTGGCGTCGAAATAGTCCAGACCCATGGCCACCTGGTCAAAGAACCGGCCTCTCTTGAGTTCCAGCATGAGATTCGACAGGTCATCTCCCTGGATCAGGACATGATCGCTGTCCCACCTGATCCCTCGGCTGATGTGCAGGAGAATGTCCTCGACCAATAGGGCAACGGACGAGATCTTGTCGACAACGCTTTCCGTCGGATGGTAATGGCCGGTATCCATGCAGATCCCCACACCTTTCCTGGATGATGCATAGGCCAGGTAGAACTCGTGGGATCCAACCGTAAAACTCTCCAGACCAATCCCAAAGAGCTTGCCTTCAAGGACATCGACCATATAGGTTCGATCATGGGACGATTCCAGAATCCGGTCCAGCGAATCGATCAGGTGCTCCCGGTACAGACGGCGATTGGCCGGCATGTCCTTCATCCCGTCCGGAATCCAGATATTGTTGACGCATCTGTTGCCGAGCTCCCTGCCAATGTCACGAGATATTTCCCGGGCCCCGATCCCGGCCTTCACCCAGTAATCCCGTACATCCTTCCGGCGGGAGGACAGCGAGAACCCATCCACCATCATCGGATGGGTAAAGAAGGATGCATTGAAATCCAGCCCAAGACCCTTCATCCGAGCCCAGTCGATCCATTTGCGGAAATCTTCCGTGACAAGCTCATTTCGGGGGGTGGGACGCCGTGGTTCAGCATAGATGCTGTGCAAATTGACCCGGTGCCTGCATGGGGACAGTCCGAACGCCATGTCGATGTCGCTGCGAAGCTCATCCCCGTTCCTGGCCGCTCCGGGGTAGTTGCCTGTCACCAGGTTCTGGTTCGCCACATCCCCTACATTTTCGAAACCCCTGACGTCATCTCCCTGCCAACAGTGCAATGAGATTGGAATATTGCGGAACTCCACGAGAACCTTGTCGACGTCGACGCCATAGGACAAGTACGTCTCTCTCGCTGACTCAAAATCCCTGTGAATTTTCTCCGTACTTATGGAAACCATAATCACACCTCCTGGAGCATCAGGCATACAGGCCTGAATCATCCGATACGACTGAGAACATGAATTAATGGTATCAGCTGGCACGACCCGGCATCCATGTAATTTCCTAACCTTGATTTGCAGGATACTCACCTTTCCTGTCCATATTCGAATGGCCTCGCGGAGAAGCAAGCCGACGGAACTGTTAGGATTGTGCAGGAATGGAGTTAGTGTCGTATATGGCACGAGGCAGGACCAGGATGTAGAATCCAATTGTAGATGGTCCCTGGCAGCATCGGATTGGGAGCGGGATGTCTGCCTTGTTGCCGAATGATGGGGGATCGGTGTTTTCCGGTCAATGGCACGACGGGATTGCAGCCGTTCGTTTGAATGGGGAATCGGGTGGAGATATGGATCTGCGGGCCTCACGATGTATCGCCAGTTTGCTGCTGATCGGAATCTTGATCGGATGCAGTCCCAATCTTCTGGAAGCAGTCTCCTACGGGGAGTATCTGGCGTTATATGGTGACGAGGATTTCTCGGAACAGGACATTCTTCTGGATGCTGACGATCTCGGAAATCACTCGAGTGATGTGACGCGAACATCGGAGTATTCCGGACGACCCTGTCTTGTAACCGGGCAGACCGGATTTGTCGAATACGAGTTCATCGTCCGGGAAGCCGGATTCTTCAACCTGGAAATCGAGTACCATCCAGTTCCGGGCCGCGGCATGCCAATGGTTCGGTCACTCAAAATCGACGGTGAAATCCCTTATGACGAAGTAAGGGAAATTCGATTTTCCAGGATTTGGGCAGACAAGACTCCCATTTCCCGGGATCGCTGGGGCAACGACCTGCGGCCCGACCTGGTCGAGGCACCCGAATGGACCACCAGGACGATTCGTGACGAGATGGGATATTTCAAGGAGCCACTGAAGTTTTTTTTGTCAGAGGGTCACCATTCGATCCGGCTTGACTCGATCAGCGAGCCATTGGCCATCAGCACTCTGAGGTTTCGACGGTGTCCCGTGATCGTTTCCTATGAGGAAGCATTCTCCCGCTTCCGGGCATCCGGACTGGAAGATACGTCCGGATTCATTTGCAGGATTCAGGGTGAGAAATCAAAGAACCGTTCCGATCCGTCGATTTATCCGCTTTCCGATCGAATCTCCGCCGCGACAGATCCCAATGATCCGTCCGCCATTCGCCTGAACACGATGGGTGGCGAGAAGTGGCAGGTAGCCGGGCAATGGATCAGTTGGGAGGTTGATGTCCCCGAAAAGGGCCTATACACAATCGGGATACGGGCACGACAGAATGCCATTAACGGCGCATTTTCCATGCGACGGCTATCCATCAACGGACAGGTTCCCTTTCAGGAAGCGGAGAACATTCGTTTCTCATACAATTCCGATTGGGATCTGTATGTATTGCAGGACAACGGACAACGAATGCGATTTCCCCTGGAGAAGGGAAAGAACGAGATCCGCATGGAAGTGACATTGGGCAGTCTCGCCGACTTGCTGGAAGAGGTCCAGCGCTCCATTGGAGCTCTGAATGAAGCATTTCGCAAGATCCTGATGATCACGGGACCCATTCCCGATCCCCTTCGGGATTACCAGCTGCACAGGCAGATTCCGGAGGTCATCACGAAATTGGGATCCGAGGCTGAAAGAATCGGCAGAATCCGTGACACCTATATCACCATAACAGGCCAGAAAGGTCAGCAGGCCCAGACACTCGAGCGGATTTATGAACAGGTCACCCGCATGGCGGAAAATCCGAATACAATTCCGGAAAGTTTCAACAATTTTCGAAACCAGATCTCGGAGTTGGGTACCTGGCTGTTGGTGTCAAGATACCAGCCCCTTGAGATAGACTACCTGGTCATTGCGTCTCCGGATCAGGCGATGCCGGATGCCAGGCCTGGCTTGCTGCCGCAGTTCATCTTTCTCGTACGACAATTCATTTCTTCCTTTCTTACGGATTACTCCAGGATCGGTGATCCCACGGAAGGCGTTTCCAGGATCGAAGTGTGGCTGAATGGATTGACCAATGGCCGTGACCAGGCCCAGGTCCTTCTGCGCATGGCCAATGATACATTTTACAAACAACGGAACATCAGCGTCGATTTGCGATTGACACCCATCCAGTCCCTGCTGCCCGCACTGATGGCCAAGCAGGGACCTGACGTCATCCTGACGCTCAGTGCATCGGAGCCGGTCAATTACGCCATCCGGAACGGGGTCGTCAACCTGGCGGGATTCGAGGATTTCGAATCAGTCAGCCGGCGGTTCATGCCCAGTGCCCTGGCGCCGTTCGCATTCGATGGCGGAGTGTATGCATTGCCTGAGGCGCAGACATTTTTCATGCTCTTCCATCGGAACGATATCCTGGACGAGCTTGGCCAGGAGGTTCCCCAGACATGGGATGACGTTGTCTCCCTGATCCCGGTCCTTCAGAAAAGGAACCTGACCTTCGGATTGCCACAAGCCATGGGACCCTATGTCGGCATCGGGTATTATACGTTCGCCATGTTCCTGTACCAGAATGACGGCGAACTCTATCAGGTCGGGAATGCCCGCTCCAACCTGGATTCATTGAGTGCCATCAGGGCCTTCACACAGTGGACACGATTTTATACGGATTATCATCTCCCGATCCAATATGATTTCCTCAACCGCTTTCGATCGGGCGAAATACCAGTGGGAATTGCAGATTATAGCCTTTTCAATTACCTGAAGGTTTTTGCCCCGGATATCCAGGGCCTATGGGGAATGTCGCCTGTACCTGGGATCCTGGAAGCGGACGGTTCCCTCAACCGCTCGGTTCCCGGCAATACAACCGGGGCGGTCATCGTCAGGTCCACGCCGGACCTGGAGGATTCATGGGAATTCCTGAAGTGGTGGACCAGCACCGATGTTCAGTCCAGGTTCGGAATCGAGCTGGAGATCATATTGGGACCGTCTGGCCGATACTCACCTGCAAATGTCGAGGCTCTTCGAAACATCCCATGGACGCGCAGTGAACTCGCTCTGATCGAAGAACAGCTTGCACAGGTCTTTGGGGTGCCGGAAGTGCCCGGCAGCTACATGACTCCTCGGCTTGTCGATTTCGCGCTGCGGGACGTGCTGAATCGCGGATTGGATCCGGATGAGTCCCTGAAGGAAGCCACAGATGCCATCAATAACGAGATCCGCAACAAGTACGCTGAGTTCGGGCATGGGCAGGAGTAGGACGGAGGGACAGCGTGCCGAGGTTGAATGATCCGCGATATCTTTCGGGCCCCAATCGCCAAGCCGGCCGACAAACCAGACTTCGGCGGCTTGCGGACACCATCAGGGCCAATCGGTCATCGTATCTTTTTATGGCACCATTCTCGGTGGTTTTCATCATATTTACCGTCTTGCCCGTCCTGATGGCGATCTTCTACAGCTTCTCCTACTTCAACCTTCTGGAGGCGCCCCGATTCATCGGATGGACCAATTACAGGCGGTTGTTGCTGGAAGACGATGTCTTCATCCTTGCCTTGACCAATACAGCCTTGATCGCTGTTGTACTGGGCCCTGCAGGGTACTTGCTCAGCTTCATGTTCGCATGGTTCATCAATGAGCTTCCACCGAAGATTCGGGCATTCCTGACTCTTCTGTTCTATGCCCCTTCCCTGGCCAATATCTATATCATCTGGCAGCTTTTTTTCAGCAGCGATGCATATGGGATCATCAACTCCTACCTGATCAGCCTGGGGGCAATCTTTGAACCGATCCGATGGCTCCATGACGCTCGAACATTAATGCCGGTGGTCATCATCGTCCTGCTGTGGGCCAGTCTCAGCACCAGCTTCCTGGCATTTATCGCGGGTCTGCAAACCATCGATCCGGCATTGTTTGAAGCCGGTGCGGTGGACGGCGTGCGGAACCGCTGGCAGGAACTGTGGTTCATCACGCTGCCCACCCTTCGTCCCCAGCTGATGTTCAGCGCCATTATGAGCATTACCGCTTCCTTTGCAGTCGGAGACACGATCACACGCCTGGTGGGATTCCCGAGTCCCAGCTATGCAGTGCATACAATTATGCATCACCTCCAGGACTACGGTTATATCCGGTTCGATATGGGCTATGCGTGCGCCATCGCGACAATCCTGTTCCTCCTCATGGTTTCGGTCAATGAGGTGGTCCAGATGTTCCTGAGGAGAATCGGAAAATGAGTCGGAAAGGAATCGGCTTTTCACAGCTTCCGGGACTTCAGTTCCCGGCCAGGCGGAGAATCAACCGTTCCAGGGCTGGCAATATGCTAGTCATCTTATTCCTTCTGTTCTGCGGAACCTTCACTGCACTGCCCATGTGGTTCGCCCTGATCACCGCATTGAAGCCCCTGAATGAACTATGGCTCTATCCGCCGAACCTGCTCTTCGTCCGGCAGCCGTCCCTGCGCAATTATGCCGACCTGTTCCTGCTGATGTCGGAATCCTGGGTTCCATTCACACGCTATGTCTTCAACTCGATCTTCATTACTGTGGCAGGTACCGCCGGGAATGTCATTTTCTCTTCGATGTGTGCATATCCATTGGCCAAGAAGCGCTTCCCCGGATCAAGGATTTATTTCCGCATCATCGTTTTTTCTCTTATGTTCACCCAGACCGTCACATCCTTGCCTGCCTACCAAATTATGTCCGGACTAGGATGGATTGATACCTATTTTGCATTACTCGTTCCCGCATTTGCCATGCCCCTTGGATTGTATCTCATGCGTCAGTTCATGCTGTCCATTCCGGACTCGATCCTGGAATCCGGGCGGATTGATGGAGCGGGTGAATGGAAGCTTTTTTGGATCCTCCTGATGCCGCAGGTCAAGCCGGCTTGGCTGACGGTGATCATATTCTCGATGCAGGGCCTGTGGAACATGGCATCCAGCAACTATATATATCGGGAAGAACTGAAGACGTTGCCATATGCCCTGGGACAGATCGTGACGGCTGGATTTGCCAGGGCCGGAGTTGGAGCAGCCGCCACAGTCCTGGTCATGATCGTCCCAATCTCCGTATTCATTTTCGCGCAGAGCAATGTGGTGGTTACGATGGCCAGTTCCGGGATCAAGGAGTAGGAAGGAGGAACTCATGCGCAAATCTTCATGGTCCTGGCTGATTTCGGTCCTGGTTCTTGTGGCCGCTTCAATGGAGGTCCTGGCCTTCGAACCGTATCGGAACTATACGTATGATTATCAGGGTGAAACATGGGGTGAACCGCAGGCATATATTCCAGGCGGCGTCATCCGTGGAGAGGATCTTGGAATCGGAGCCTTCTTGAGTCCGTCGGATATTTTCGTCGCGTCCGACAGAAGAATATTCATAGCCGATACCGGAAACAACCGGATTGTCATCCTGACTTCGTCCTTCGCACTCGAACGGACGATCGATTCCTTCAACAACGAAAACATAATTGAGACATTCAACAAACCGGAAGGCGTATTTGTCACCGAAGAGGGTACAATCTACATCGCCGATACCGAAAATCGAAGAATCGTCATCCTGGGCTCCGACTATGCCTTGGACCGGATCATCCCGGAGCCGGATTTTAAAGTCGATATGCCTCTCATCTACCGCCCGATCCGCATCGTCGTCGACCAGGCAGGTCGCATGTTCATCATTTCCCGTCATTTCAACATGGGGATGATTGAGTTGGATGCGACTGGGCAGTTCGACAGTTTCTTTGGTGCAATCACCGTTTCGGCGAATCTTGTCAATCGGCTGTGGCGACGGATCGCAACCCAGGAACAGCGCGACAGAATGGTGCAGAGCGTACCGACCGAGTATTCGGGAAATGCCGTGGATCCCGAAGGGTTCGTGTACGGGACCATCGGAACACCCAATGCACCCCAACCGATCCGAAAGCTGAATCCAATGGGGGTCGATGTCCTTCGTCGGCTTTCACTGAACCCTCCACAGGGAGACCTGTCCATATCCTATGATGACAAAGGGTGGCCGGTCCGGTCGTCGCTGACCGACATCTGTCTCGGAGATTACGGTGTATATAGTGTTCTCGATGCGACACGCGGACGGATATTTACGTACAGCGAAGACGGAAGCCTCATGTATGTCTTTGGCTCCCTGGGAAATCGTGTCGGGAGCTTTCTCCAGCCCAACGCGATTGACAGGACTGCGGACGGGGAGTATCTCGTTGCAGACGGCATTTTGCAGCAGGTTGTCCGATTCCGTCCCACTTCATATGCATCATTGATACACGAGGCCATCAGGGCCCAGTACCGGAGAGAGTATGCAGAGGCGGAACGCCAATGGATGGAAGTCCTCCGATATACGTCAAAATCCGAAATGGCTTACATCGAGATTGGGAAGGCTTATTATCGGAAGGGTGCATATGCTTCTGCCATGCGCTACTTCAGGCTGGGCAACGACCGGATCCAATATTCGAAAGCCTTCAAAAAATTCCGGAGGGAAAGCATGGGTGCGGTGTTCGATGTGGGCATGTCTGCTCTTGTGCTTGTCCTGGTCGGGGTTTTGTACCTTGTCATTCGGAGGCGCCTCGACAGAAGGGGAGGGAAGACGGATGGAAACGATTGAAGCCCTTCGGTTCTCCTTCTATATCCTGTTCCATCCATTCGAAGGATTTTGGGCGGTCAAGTTCGAGCGACGGGGCAATTTCCGAACCGCAACGCTGATCGTCTATCTGCTGATTCTTTATAGCATTGTTTCTCGCCAGTGGACAGGTTTCCCATTCAACGCACATGCTGACGCAAACGTCAATGTCTTCCGGGAGGCGATCGGTATCTATATCCCGTTCCTGCTATGGTGCATCGCGAACTGGAGTGTGACGACGCTGCTCGACGGAGAAGGCACCTTCCGGGATATCTATGTCGCGTCGGCATATGCCCTGGTTCCGATTCTCCTGATCGGACTGCCCATGATTCTTGTCAGCAATATCATCGTCCTGGAAGAGAGTCGGCTATATTCTGCCTTGACACTGGTCTCGGCTGCCTGGTCCTGTTACCTGATGTTCGCGGGACTCATTACGATCCATCAATATACTGTACGACGGACTCTCTTCACGATCCTCATCGCGATCGTCGCCATGGCCGCCATATTATTCCTTTTTCTCTTGTTCTTCGCATTGATTCAGCAGGTCCTCAATTTCTTCTATATCGCCTATATAGAAATGACACAGCGCCTGCTGTAGCACGAAAGGATGCCGGAGATGCGCCGTACTGTCCAAATACTGGGCCTGGCAATGGCAACCATGATCCTGGTTGGATGTCTCCCCAGTGATGGGAAAATTCCCAATCAGCGGACGGACAGGCTCGAGGACTCCGAATTCAGCCTGGCGGTTAAGCAGGCGAACGGATTCCTGCCTGTGGAAGAGAACGGGAACCTCATCCTGTCTGTCAATGGAAAGACGGCCGAGATCTCTGTACGGGATCTTTCGTCAGGCAGCATTTGGTACTCGAATCCGCGCAATCTTCTGGAGGCGGGAGCATCATTGGATCCCGGACTTGGGCGGGCACTCTCGCAGATCGAGATTACATATGCGGATGCCGGTAATCATGTCAATGAAATGAACTCCTACGACGATTCCGTTTCACTGGATCAATACGTGTTCGAAAAAATCGAGGGTGGAATCCGTGTCCTGTATGATATTGGAAAACAGGAGAAGATCTTTCTCGTCCCCAGGGTCATCTCCGAAGAACGATTCAGGACAGTCATTCTGTCGAAACTGGACGAATCGGAACAGGAATCCATTCTCCGCTACTATCAGTTCTTCTCGAAGGGGGCGATCGCGAACAAGGAACTGGAATCCGAACTCATCCGGAAGTATCCCCTTCTCGAGACGGAGAACATTTATGTCCTGATCGACAACCTTGCGGAATTCGTCATGGAACGGCTGCAGAAAATCACCGAAAAGGCTGGATATCGCCTGGAGGATCTGCAGGAAGACGATCGGATGAATGGGGTTGGGCAGGCGGAACAGGCGGTCTCCTTCAGGATTCCCGTGAACTATTGCATCCGGAACGACAGGCTCGAGACCTGGATCACCACGAAGGAAATCAGGTATCCCGAGGGCATCAAGCTGCGGGAGATCCGCCTTCTGAGCCATTTCGGAGCCGCCAGCCCTGATGATGAAGGGTACCTGTTCATTCCCGATGGAAGCGGAGCCCTGATTCATTTCAACAATGGTCGGGCGCGGATGGGACCGTGTCGGATCCCCCTATACGGGCAGGATCCTGCACTTCAAATCAGGGAACGGCTGACTCCTTGGCTGAAGGCTCATTTGCCGGTCTATGGCATGAAGAAGGGAGACGCGGCTTTCCTGGCAATCCTCGAATCCGGGGACGCACTCGCCACCATCAATGCATCCATCAGTGAAATATCCAGTTCCTACAATACAATCTATCCTTCTTTCAGCATGGACCAGAGTCTTGTGATGAAAGTGCCGTACCGTGACGAGAGTGACATGGACATCTATCAGCGGTCCCGTTTTGACGGCGAACTTCGCGTCCTGTTTTCTTTCCTGGGAGGAAAACAGGCCACATATATCGGCATGGCGACAGCCTACCGGGAGTATTTGCTGGATACCGGCGAGCTTGCTGTCCATGATCCGGAAGACATGTCCCTTTATATTGATTTTCTGGGGGCGATCCGAAAAGAGGATGAAATCCTGGGATTCCCATATACAAGGACGACATCCCTTACGACATTCGAGCAGGCTCGGAGCATCGCAGAACAGTTGCAGGCAGGAGGTGTTCCGGATCTTACCGCAAGATACATCGGCTGGGCCAATGGCGGTATCGAACACAGCCTTATGGATTCAATCGGGATCCAACGCCAACTCGGCTCGAAAGAGGATCTTGCCGACCTTATGGCCTGCTTCCGGGATTTTGGATACACGCTTTTCATGGACATTGATATCCAGCGCGTCCATTTTCGGTCACTCTTCAGTCGATACAGCCCCCTATTCGACAGTCCCCGGGACATCCTGGGCAAACCGGTTCGGGAACAGATCCTGGATACTGCGACCGGTGAAACAGTTGAACACGTCAGCCTTTTGTCTCCCTCCCGCTTTCCGGGGGTTGCGGAGAGTGCCGTCGGAAGCCTGAAAAGGGAAGGCATCAACCGCATATCCCTATCGACCCTGGGCGAACTTCTATACTCCGACTTCAACTCCGGGCGATATATCGATCGCCAGCAATCCATCCGCTTGGCTCGGCAGGGCATCGAGGCATTCCGCGCAGCCGGGATGGAATTTGTCATTGAAGGGGCACATGCATATGCCCTTAAGGGCGCAGCCGCTGTCATCGGCCTTCCGGCCACATCCAACGGGTTCTATCTTGCTGATGAGGATGTGCCATTTTACCAGATCCTTCTTCATGGCATCCTTCCCTACGCCAGCCAGCCCCTGAACCTGGCAGGAGATCTCGAGCGGGAAACGCTTCGCCTTATCGAGACCGGAACAGCCCCGCGCTTCACCTGGATGGCCCACATGAATGAGGAGCTGAAGGAATTGAAGGTCGATCGATATGCCGTCTCGTACAGGGAATGGATTGACAGCGCGATCAGGATCCATCGGGATGTCGCGAATGCCCTGCTGTCGGTACAGGGATCTCGGATCATTGGTCACGAGCGGGTTTCCGAAACGCTTGCCCGAACCGAATACAGCAATGGAGTCTGCATTTACGTCAACTACGACAGCAAGAGCGTTGAAGCGGATGGTCATGCAATTGAGTCGATGGGCTATCTGGTCGTGACACAGCCGGCTGGAGACTGAGGGGAGGATGTGCATGGGGAGACGAAGAGGAATCACCTATCGACAGAAGCGTGCCCTGGCCGGGTGGTTGTTCTCCATACCCTTCCTGGTCGGGTTTTTCCTGTTTTTCCTGATTCCGGTCCTCCAGTCCCTGGTCATGGGTTTCCAAACTGTCAAAGCCTCACCGACCGGGATCAAGCTGACCTTCATCGGACTTGAAAATTTCAAGCAGCTTCTCCTTGTGGATCCCGATTTCATCCCGGTCCTGGTCTCCAGCCTGACAGACCTGGCCATTGATTTCCCGGCCATCATTCTGTTCAGTTTCTTCATTGCGAGCCTCCTGAACCAGAAATTCCGGGGGAGGACCCTATCCCGCGTAATCTTCTTCCTGCCAGTGGTGATCTCCTCCGGGGTCATCCAGCTGATCCAGAGCAGTCAATTGCAGGCCGTTTCCGCGACCTCCATCACAGCCGAGGCTCAGAACACCGGAGTGGTGCAGCTTGCTGATTTTGCCCTTGGCCTGATCCGTACGGTCAGGATTGATCCCGTGATCCTTGACTATGTCCAGATGGCTGTAGACCGGGCATATGGCATCACCGTGGCTTCCGGAATCCAGATCCTCATTTTTCTGGCAGGACTCCAGGGAATCCATCCGGCATTGTTCGAAGCGTCGAGCCTCGAAGGAGCGACAGGGTGGGAAAACTTCTGGAAGATTACATTTCCCATGATCAGTCCCCTGATTCTCGTGAATTCGGTGTTCACGATCATCGACTCAATGGGTGGGCTGCTGAACCAGACGATCATGAGGATCCACACGACCTCCTTCATTATCGGCAATTATGGGTATGCCTCTGCAATGAGTTGGACGTATTTCCTGATCATTTTCATCGTCCTGTCGATCTTCCTCTACCTGACGTCCAGGAAGGTCTACTATGAAAACTGAAAGCAGGACCCAACACATGAAAACTGCATGGCGGAACCGAATTGACAGGCAATGGTCGGCAGACAGGCTCAGGAGGCATTCCTGGACACTGTTTCGATTTCTGCTGATCGCCGGGCTTGCATTCATTATCGTGCAGCCGATCCTGATCGAGATCTCGTCTTCTTTCAAGGGGTTGAGTGATCTGTACGACGGATCCGTATTTCTTTTTCCGAAGAATCCGACCTGGAAGAACTACGTGGATGTTTGGAAATACCTGGAATATCCATCCCGCCTGGCCTATACGGTCGCATATTGTCTCCTGTGTGCAACCCTTCAGGTCGTCAGTTGTTCTCTCGTCGCCTATGGCATCGCGCGATTCAATTTTCGGGCAAAAAAAATGATCCTTGGCATGGCGATCGCGACCATCGTGGTTCCCATCCAAACAGTCCTTTTGCCCCAATTTCTCCAGTTCCATTACTTCTCTCCGATCACCATGTTCACTTTGGGGAACGTTCTGAAAGGCGTGAACCTGATCGGAACCCCCATTCCTCTGATCATCCTGTCGGCCACCGGGGTAGCTTTCAAGAACGGCCTGTTCATCTTCATGCTGCGACAGTACTACAGGAACCTGCCGAAAGAACTGGAAGAAGTCGCAAGCATTGATGGATGCGGTTTTTTCAAGACCTACGTGAGAATCATCACCCCTGGCGCCGCCACCATGATGATGACGGTTCTGCTGTTTGCATTCGTCTTCCAGTGGAATGACTACTTCTTCACGACAGTCCTGACTCCAGGGTTGAATGTATTCTCCACCGTTATTGTCAACATTGGAGAATCCATTGCCGTGACACAGGGGATCTGGTTCGGAAACATGCAGGAGATGCTGTATGACAGTGCCGCACTCATCCTCTTTATCCTGCCGCTCATCATTCTGTATTCATTCACACAGCGGTTCTTTGTCCAGAGTATCGAACGGAGCGGCATTGTGGGATGATGTCCGAATCTCCGACGGCATGGAGATATCAAGTTAATATAGTGCATTGATGCGGTTAGCGCCGTACATGGACTTGCAGTTCCCGTGAAATATAATTTAAGCATGGGAAAGGATTAATATTGCAGTCGCATGTGTTCCGGAACAAGGCCTGCGAATGAAGATGGGGAGGGAATACCATGAAGGCTCGTACTCGTGGACAGAACGGAAATGGAACAAGAAGCGGATTCGTTATTTGGCTACTACTGTTGCTGCTGATCAGTCTTGTGGCCTGCGAGGCCGCCCCGTCGGTGACGCCTACCCCGATACCTACCAGTGCTCCAACCGATGCAGCAACTCCGGTTCCAACCGAACCCGGGCGCGAAGTCAAGGATCTTCAGGGCCGTGAGATCCGGCTGTTCATTTATGGTTTTGACAGGGCCTGGATGGAAAATGATTTCAACGGAAAGCGAACACTGAATCGGTTCTCCGAGATCGAGACGAAATTCAACTGCAAGCTGACAATCCTGTCAGGACCCAAGGACACAACCAATGAAGCCATCTGGGCGACAATCATTTCAGGAAATCCCAGTGCGGACATCATTGACGGTGCCGGTCCCCATCTGATCGCACAACCGGTCTCCAATGCTTTATATATGGACCTCAACACATTTGGGGTCTTCGATTGGTCCGATGAGAAGTGGGATCCCAATATCATGGAACTGCTGGAATTCAAGGGGAAGCAATATGGGTGCACGACCCGCGGAGATCTGACCCAGCGATACATGCTGAACAATGTCATGTTTTTCAATCGGGGCCTCGTCCAGAGTGCAGGATACAATCCCGATGATCTCTATACCTGGCAGGCAGAAGGTACCTGGACCTGGGAGAAATTCGAGGAGGTTGCCGAAAAAATTTCCAAGCTCTCAACTGCAGAAACGGAGATTTTCGGTTCCATCAGCAACGATCTTCGTTTGTATTCCGGATTGGTCGCTTCCATGGGAGCCAAGTGGATCACGAACAACGCGGATGGAATTCCCGAGTTCACGGCAGATGATCCCAAGGCGATGGAGGCTCTTGACTTCTACCTCAATTTGTTCAGGAAGGGGATCATACCGGATACGGACGAGTACAATAACCAACGCCTGTTCACATCAGGAACCATCGGATTCATGCCGGACTACCTGGATAAGGTCAACAACAAAACACTCAAGATCAGTACAATCAAGGATGGCTACGGCCTTCTCATGTTCCCGAAGCACAAGGATGCCGAGGATTATGTTTCGTTCCGCGACTGGTTCGGTTTCTGGGCCATTCCGACGGGAGCGAGCGAGCCCCGGGACATTGCATTGGTCATCAACTACCTGACGGATCCGATGGAAGGTGCTGCCGACCCACAAGTCATTTTCGAATCCTATGTCAAGGATGAAGGATCCCTTGCCGTCTTCGACCTCATCCAGGACCGTACCGTCATTTTGCCAACCTTCATGAGCAATCCTGTGTGCCGTTTGTGGCAGGGACAGCTGGGCTTGATACGCCGCGGCGAGAAGACCCCGGCTGAAGCGATTGCCGAGAATAAGGCGCAATACGAAGCGGAACTCGATGCGATATGGAAAATCGGGTGACCACGGCCTGATCCGGGAATCGGAGAAGCCTGCAGACACAAATGGTATCGGGACATCCCGCGGGAGTTGTCATGAAGATGGACGATTGTTCGCAAGGTATTGTTGCGCTATGTGATTATTTGCATAATCCGCTCGGCGTCAACAATCCCACCCCCAGTTTTTCCTGGCGCCTGACAGGCTCGGCTGGCCAGCAATATCAATATCAAATCCTGGTACGTGACTCGAAGGATTGCGGCAGGACGCGATCCGGCAACTGTTGGGACAGTGGCATTGTCCAGGACCATCGATCGATCGGAATCCCCTATGGCGGCCGCCCCCTGCAGAGTTGTCACCGTTATGACTGGCAGGTGTCTGTCTGGTGTGACGGGGATTCCGAACCCTGCAGGGGACCCTGGAACCATTTTGAAACTGCCATTCTGCACGATGCTGAATGGAAGGCTCTCTGGATCGAGCCCGCCACCCTGTCGCCAGGTACGACCTCGCTCATACGAAGAAGCTTCCAAGTCGACGGCCCCCTGGACAGGGCTCGCCTATACATAAGCGGCTTGGGATATCACTATGTATGGCTGAATGGTCGACGCGTCGGGGATGGCTGGCTTGAACCCGGCTGGACCAATTACCAGAAAACCGTCCTGTATTGCGTCCATGACATTACGGAGCTGGTTGAGTCGGGTGAAAACGTCCTTGGTGTCGAAATCGGCGATGGCTGGTATGGACACCAGCATCCCAGTTTCACCCGGTACATTGGTCATCAGCCCAGCTGGCATTCCCATCCGAAGCTCCTTTTTGAAATAAGCCTGGCTTTTCAGGATGGCAGCTGCATCGTGGTGCCAAGCAGGGCCGATGGAGAAACCGTATCGACTGAAGGACCCACAGTGCGGAACAGTATCTATGACGGCGAGACCTATGATGCAACTCGAAGGATCGATGGCTGGAATGAAAGATCCCATCGCATGGACTGGAGTCGCTGGAAGCCGGTGATCCTGTCGGATCCTCCTGGCGGCATTCGAAAAGCACAGATGATGCCGCCCATTCGGACGACGGATATCCTTCCGGCGATTGGTTCGTCTCGTTCCGGACCATGCAGGACGGTTTATGATTTCGGCCAGAATATGGCCGGCGTTGTGGAGGTCAGGGTATCCGGGAAAAGAGGAGACCGGATCGTGTTGCGACATGCCGAGACACTTGCTCCGGAAGGGCGGATCAATCAGGAGAACCTGAGGGGTGCACAGGCAACGGATATTTTTTTTCTGGAAGGCATCGGAGAGGAAACCCACGAGCCTCGCTTCACTTACCACGGATTTCGGTACGTAGAGGTCGAAGCACCCCAGGAAGTGCAGATTCACGAAATAAGGGCCAAAGTTCTGCATACGGATGTCAGACGAACCGGCTTCTTCACATCGAGCCATGAAGAATTGAATCAATTGTATAACGCCGTGATCTGGACCGAAAGAAGCAACATGCACAGTGTCCCGACGGATTGCCCTCAGAGGGACGAGCGGATGGCCTGGCTGAACGACATGACTGTCCGCTGCGAAGCGGCAAGCATTCATTTCGACCTGGTCCATTTCTATCGAAAGTGGATGGACGACCTGGCGGACGAACAGTCTTCTTCCGGATATGTTCCGGACACAGCCCCGTACATATATGGAGGCAATCCTGCCCAGCACATCTCGTCTTGCATGGTGCTGGTCCCGTGGCTGATGTACCTGAACTACGGCGATGAGACGACCATGAGGAAATTCTATGGGAACATGCGACGCTACCTGCTGTTTCTTGATTCCCAAACAGCGGAGGATGGCATCCTGAAGGACAAGTACTATGGTGAATGGGCTGCTCCGATTGGTGTGTGTCATGAGGAGATTGCCTGGAGCGCCTTGCCAAAGGACATCCCATCCGGTCTGGTGACAACAGGGTACCTCTACTATGTTGCACGAACAATGGAGCTGGTTGCCTCCCATCTGGACTACCCGCAGGATGTCAATGAATATTCGGAAATCGCGAAAAAGGCGAAAGCCGCCATCAACCTCCGCTACTTTAACCTTGTGGACGGATGCTACTTTCCGGGATCCCAGGGATCCAACATTTTTCCCCTCTATCTCGGCATTGTTCCGGATGGCCAGCATGAACGAGTCTTCCGGAATCTGCTGCAAGACCTTGTCAACCATCGACAGTATCATTTGACTACTGGCAACCAGATGACCAAATACCTGTTTGAGGTTCTGGACCAGGGCGAAAGGAACGATGTCGCACTCGCCCTTCTGGAGAATAATGATTATCCTGGTTTCGGGTATATGCTTGCGAATGGTGCGACCACGATTTGGGAACGCTGGGAGAGACTCGAGGGAGGGGGTATGAACTCCCACAACCATCCCATGCATGGGGCCTTCTCGTCTTGGTTCTACAAGACTCTTGGCGGGATCCGGCTGGATCGTTCGGGGGGCATTCTCCAGGGATTGCGCCTGGAGCCCCAAACGGAAATTGGCCTTGACTTTGTCGCTGTCGAATATGAGTCTGTCAAGGGCCCGATTCGCATGGCATGGCGAAAGCAGGAAGGCTCGATCCACCACTCCATGGAAATACCCTGGAACTTGCCTGCCGTTTTTGTCCTGAAACTGCCGGCGAATCCCTTCCGGATCGAGATGGATGGGAGGGAGATCGTCTTCGAAGGTTCCGACGCCAATGCGCCAGACGGGATCACGTGCCGGATGAATGAGTCAGGGGAAAAATTGATTTTCAGCATTCCATCCGGCCAGCATGACATCGTATTGCTGACAGGATAGGAATGGATTGCGTTCCGTTTCGGCCACATGTCGGGTGAAAGTGTAGGTTCTGCAGTATGGTCAACGACCGGGCCAATCACATCTGGGTCGATAATTCGCGACACAGGATTCCGGATCACCAGGCACCCCGGCTTCTGGACGAGCAGACTGGCTGGATCCGGAACGAAAGGGATGTCCTGACCGGTTTTTACAGTATGTATCAACCGGAAGTCATTGCCGTGGAGGACTCGGAATATCCATACCGCATGTGGTTCATGGGGTGGGCTTACAATCAGCTCAACGAGCCTGCAGTTCTACCGGATGGCAGTGATTATCCGGGGTGGCCCGGTGGTGATGCAATTTTTACAGCCCGCTCCAGGAACCTTGACGACTGGGAGGTCTATGCGAAATATTCGAACGGAACAGGCGATCCATACTGGGATACAAGGCAGAAAACCACAGACTGGGTTCCGGTACTGACTTGCCAGAACACCTGGTATGACGATTTCCATGTCGGTGATCCTTCCATTGTATATGACGGCGGTCTGTTCTACATGGCATACTCGGCGATGGGAACCGACAAGCCCAATCCCGAAGAGGAATTTCCCTGGAGCGATAATGCAGCCTGCATCATGGGTGCGATCTCAACGGATGGAATCCACTGGAAACGAAGCAAGGAACCCTTGCTGATCTGGGAGAACGAATACGGTTTCGACGAAACCAGATACCGGGATCAATATCGGGGAGGATATCAGCGGCCGTCTCTCATGTATGAGGACAACCGTTGGAAGATATGGTATGACTTTGAGGCAGGACCGACGAATCGCGTGTCCATCGGGTATGCAGAAAACCAGGGCGATTTCTTGTCGCCGGATGACTGGCACAGGAAGACCGGTGATGATACACCCCTGATCTCCCATTGGGTTGATTTTGATGTCGTTCGGATCGGATCGATCTATTATGCATATGGAGATCCCTTCCTGGCGACCTGTGGAATCCATGATCCTCAACTGGTCGACTATGATGCGAACTGGTCCAGGCGCCAGATTGTCGAAGCACAATCGTATGACGGGATACATTGGGTGACAACTGGGTATTTCCGGCCTGACCGTGATTGCCCTGCGAACCAGATCCCGCAGGTCTTTCTGGACCATGATCGACAGCGGGTCTGCCTATTCTATGCGACACAGCGCGGGATCCGGCCGGACGGATCGTATGACTGGCGATGGAGCGGGTTTCGATATATGACACGCGATCTCTCCTGCTATATCGTTCGGTAAGATTGCCTGCTGTCCTGGACCGTTCCATCCTGGGACCTTTGCCATTGCAATGCTAGGAGAATCCTGAATGAAGAGAATCGAACAGACCCTGTCCGTTCCGGTCCTGGACCATTTCGATGTTGTCGTTGCCGGAGGAGGACCAGCCGGAATCGGGGCTTCAATCCGGTCGGCGCGATTGGGAATGAGGACGCTGCTTGTCGAGCGCTACGGGTTTTTGGGAGGCATGTGGACGGCCGGTTTTGTCAATCCGATCCATGACTCCTGGAACAAGGATGGTGTCGTCCGGGAACTGATCGGGAACTTGAAGGATCGGAACGCATGGGGTGGATTTTATGGAATGTGTTTCGATTTCGAATGGATGAAGCGGGTCCTTGACCAGATGATCCATGACAGCGGGGTCTCTCTTCTGTTGCACACATGGATCGCGGATGCCTGGATTCAGGGAGATGCCATCCGTGGAATCATCGTCGAGAACAAGAGCGGACGAACCGCCATCTCGGCACGGATCGTGATTGACTGTACTGGCGATGGAGATGTCGCCTTCCATGCCGGGGCGCCCCATTTTCTGGGGCGACCGAAAGACGGACTATGCCAACCCATGTCCACAATTTTTATACTGGGGAATATCGAGTATCGGCAAGGCGACTCGCATGATGTCGCCAAAATGGTCAGGGATGCCTTGCTGGAATGTCCCGAAGAGTTCGATCCGACATATACCCGCCCCTATATCATCCAGCTGCCAAATCCGGGACGGGTTGTGGTGGAGTGGGTGCATGTCCGAAACAAGTTGGGAACGAACGCCGATCAGCTCACATCGGCTGAAATCGAGGGAAGGGCCCACGTTTTCCGAATCATAGATTTCATGAAAAGACGACTTCCACTCTTCAGGGATGTCGAATTGTTGGCGATCGCACCCCAGATCGGCGTTCGGGAAACCCGGAGAATCCAGGGGCTATATACTCTGACACAGGAAGACTGTGTTCATGGCGCCCAGTTCGATGATGGCATCGTCAATGTCGAGTTCAACCTGGATATCCACCAACCGGATGGGATCGACCAGGATAACCTGGACGTGAAACCGTACCAAATCCCGTACCGGTGCCTGGTGCCCGTCTCTCTGGACGGGCTCCTGACGGCAGGACGCTGCATTTCCGGAACCCATGAAGCCCACTCCTCCTACAGGGTCACGGCCAATTGCATGGCCATGGGCGAGGCTGCCGGCATTGCCGCCGCGTTGGCATGCCAGGGAGGGATGCGTCTTCGGGATATCGATACATCGGAGCTTCGGGCAATCCTGAATATGTAGGAGGTCAGTTCATGAAGGTCTTTTCCGGAATTCAGCTCCAACGCATGCGAATCATCCTCTCCTGCGTCATTTTCCTGATCACGGTCTCCAACACGGCAACCCTGGCCGGTTGTCAGCAGTCTGTCACTGAACCAGTTCTCGCAAGTCCAACAGCCTGTTGCAGCGCCACTCCCCACAATGCAACAGGAGAGCCAATGGTTTCCGCAATCGTATCTCCTGATTCGGACTGCGCGCAGGGGCATATTGATGTCGATGACTCTGCCTACGAGATTCCAAACCAGGTGCGTCCGCCTTTGCTGTCAGAGCAGGATGGCTGGGTGCGAAACGAGAGAAATTGCGTGTCCGGCTTTTACAGCATGTACCAGCCAGAGGTAATCAGGGTCAACGATACCGAGTACCCATATCGGATGTGGTTCATGGGGTGGGCTTACAATACGAACAACGATCTGGAAATCCTTGGGGATGGGACTGTATATGAAGGATATCCTGGTGGGGATGCGATCTTTCTCGCCCGGTCCAAGGACCTTGATGAATGGCAAGTGTATAGCCGAAGCAACAACGGATCAGGTGCCATATACTGGGATCGTGCAGAAACCGTTCGAGACTGGGTGCCGGTCCTGACATGCCAGGACGTATGGTATGACGATTTCCATGTCGGAGATCCATCCATTGTCTATCAGAACGGGACATACTTCATGGCCTACTCCGCCATGGGAACCGACAAACCGGATGATGAGTACGCATATGCATGGCAGGATGCCGCATACTGCATTATGGGGGCTGTATCAAGCGACGGGATCAATTGGGTCCGCAGCCAGGAGCCTCTCCTGATCTGGGAAGGAGAGTACGGAGCCGATGAGAATATCCAGCGAAGCGCTGATAACGATACGTACTATGGAATGTACCAACGCCCCTCTTTAATGTATGAGGATGGCAAATGGAAGATGTGGTTCGATTACTGGGCAGGCTATCGTTCCGGCAACGGCACTTCCGTCGGGTACGCAGAGAACGACGGTGATTTTCTCGATAGTACCGCATGGGATCGAAAAACGGGCGACACCACGCCGTTGCTCCGGCAGTTCGTCGATCTCGATGTGGTCAGGATCGGACGCGTCTATTATGGCTATGGAGATCCGTTTCTTGGCGCCCATCGGATTGCCGATCCCGAAATCAAGCGCGAGAGTCCCGAATGGTCGATGCGCCAGATCGTCGAGGTCCAGTCCTATGATGGAATCGAATGGTCTGTAACCGGATATTTCAGGCCGGACGAAGGGTACCCGGCGAACCAGGTGCCCCAGGTCTTCATTGACCATGATGGCCAGCGGATCCTGCTCTTCTATGCTACCCAGCGCGGACGAAGGGAGAGCAGCGTTTATGATTGGCGCTGGGATACCCTTCGATACATGTACCGGCCGCTTTCTGCCTATGGGAATCTAATTGGAACAGTATCACCCGTACCACCCTCTTCGAGTCAATCGCCTCCCACGCCAACCATTTCCAATCCACTGCCGACCGCAACTCCGGATCCGAGCCAGGCCGTTACGCTGACCGAAGCGGCGGTTTCTCCTACCTCGATCGGCGAGCCATCCGCAACGACGGGCGCCATGGCAACGCCGACAGAATCCATAAGCGGGAATCCCACGGAACCGGTCCGCCCTGCGCGTAACCAGGGCCTGCTTGTGATGCTGATCGCAGTCTCGGTCATGGGCACTGTCCTTGCAGCCATGTACCTGTTGCGACGAAATCGGACAAACTGAACTCGCCAGGGCAGCTGGTCATTCCGGTCAACATCACAGATAGACAAGGTTAGGATTATGCAAGGAACTGGTTAGGCGAGTACATGGACTTTGTACGTGGCGGATTCTACAATTTGACCATGAGGCAGGCCTTTCGAGGTCACGTCCATTGGTTCCGGGGGTTGTCGTGCCTGTACGCATTCGAGGAGAAAGGGAGAGGAGTTGTACATGAAAAGGAAGTATCGGGTGATTGTCTGGTGTATTGCTCTCGTGGTCATCATGTCCCTGATGTCGGGCGCAAGCTTCGCAGCCGGTGAAAATGAGCTGACCATCATTCCGCCTGCATTTGATTTTGATGGAAAAGGTGTCACGGATTGGGGCTCCTACAAGGCGATCGATATTTTTTGCAACAATGTCCTGACTGACCTGGCCTATGGTGCGGATATCGGCGTCCTGAATGATTACATCACCATTAATGGCGTTCTGCTGAGTTTTCGGGCCAGCAAGGATGCATCCCTGGGTCTCGGCGACATGTCCGGGTTGTATGACAGGTCCGTCGCGCTGAACGTCCTGGACAGCAAAAGCTTCAGAATCTTCTATTGCGGTGGAGGGACCGGGGACCTGAATCCTGATGCAGAGAACATCGTCGTATTCGCCGCGAATATGCCTGTGGGTGCAGGAACGCTCGGCAGAACCATCACGATGGTCATGGATCCTGCGACTGGTGTCTGGACGGAGGAAGTCGAACCGACGACTGCCCCAACGGAACAGCCGACAGATCAGCCGACTCAGCCACCTGAAGCGACAGCCACAACAGCCCCAACCGACGGCGAGAACCCTACCACCGGAGATCCCGGACAACTCCTGGTCCTTGGGCTGCCACTTGCATCTGCCGCACTCCTGGTCACAATGCGGAAGAAACGCTGATCGACTGATCTGTTGTAGAATTCTGACCATTCCGGATTTTGTACGAAGGCGTCCGCTGGCAAGGCGGACGCCTTCTCATAGGAGTTCCGGATCGATGGATATGGGTACTTCTACTCGAGTTTGACAGTTTGAAGGGATAGCAAAATCCCGGAAGCCCCTGTAATCAATAGGATTACAGGGGCTTTTTTTGTCCGTAAGTTTCCGCAATAATAGTGACACGGTATATATATAGAAGCTTGTAATATGAATAA
>JAKPNJ010000348.1 GCA_029548445.1 Bacillota bacterium
CCCAGGACAAGGGAAGCCCCCGGATCCGCCGCCACCACGTACCACATCTCGCTTTTTCCCGTTTCCCCGGCATGGATCCGGGCGTAGTCATCATCGGGGTGGACCTGGACCGACAATCGGTCCCGGGCGTCAATCAGCTTCACCAGCAGGGGGAATCGCCGAAGATCCGAAGGAGATGCAAAGGTCCCCACCAGCCGGGCTCCCCACAGGGCCAGGACATCCGGCAGCGGCATCCCGGAAAGGGGACCGTTCCGGACAATCGAGGGCCCGTTGGGATGCCCGGAGATCTCCCAGCTTTCCGCTACCACCCCGTCCGGCGGCAGGACCTTGCCCAATTCCGCCAGGCGGCGTCCACCCCAGAGATATGACTTGTAGACTTCATGGAAAAACAGCGGATAGACCATGGAACCCTCCCCGTCCTATGGGTTTGGCCTGATTATAACGGATATCGGGTCCATTCGCCCCCTTGCGCCCGAAGCCCGGCCGGGCCGGATGCCCCGGTCCGGGACGGATGCGGGGTATGATAGAATAAGGTCGATTTCCGCCCGGGGAAAGGGCGGAACAGAAAGGATGATGGAGCCTCCATGCATGTCCGATGCGGAACGGACCTGACGCGGGTTTCCAGGATTCGGCAGGCAGTGACCCGGGGCGGTGACGCCTTCCTGCGGAAAGTATACAGCGAGGCGGAACGCCAGCAGGTTTCCCTTTTGGGGGAACGACGGAGGATGGAATCCCTGGCCGTCCGGTTTGCCGCGAAGGAGGCCGTCGCCAAGGCCCTGGGCACCGGGTTCGGCCATCGGGGCGTCGCGCCGGCGGACATCGGAATCCTGACCAACGGATGGGGCGCCCCTGAGGCGGTCCTGACCGGTCCTGCCGCCCGGGTCCTGCGGGAGCTGGGCGTGTGCTCCCTCTCCGTGAGCCTGTCCCACGAGGGAGACCTGGCCCTGGCCTGTTGCACCCTCCTGTGCGAAGGAGACGGCCAGTCGGAGTCCGGTGCATGAAATCCGATCCTTTCCGCAAGGACAGCCGACGGCTGGCCTCCCTCCGGATCGAGCGGCGTCGCCGACGTCTCCAGCGAATGGGGGAGCGGCGGGATGCCGCCAGGCGCCGGAAGTCCCAGCGGTTCCGGGAGCGGTTCCTGTCCGGGCGGCTGAAGAACGGCGACGACCTCCCGCTGATCGATGCGGATGTGTATCTCCGGGTGGAGCGGAAAAGGGTTCCGCCCTGGATCCTGCCCATGGCGGCCACGATTTTTCTCGTGGTGCTGGTCTTCTGGCTGGCTCCGACGGTTGCGGCCCGGCTGGGCCGGCTCTTCGGCGATCCGGACGGCGATGGCGGTACGGAGATTTCCCTCCTTTACGGCGATCGGCACCGGGTTGTGGCGACCACGGCGACGGATCTTTTCGACGCACCCGACCTGAAAGCGGGACGGATTTCCCAGCTGGTCCTGAACGAAGTGGTCCGGGTCCTGGATCCGCCCTCGGGCGATGACGCCTATCTGCGGGTCCGGGCTGCGGATGGAACCGTCGGGTATGTACGGACCTCCACCCTGGCCGAGGACTGCCGAAGCGCCGAACCGGCACTCCATCGGTTCCGCATCGTCATTGTCGACCGGATGAAGCGGATCATGAGCCATGCCAGCAGCGGCACGCTGCTGATGGAGGCCATGATGGGGACGGAGCTCTACGGGGATGTCCGGGGAGACGGCGTCTACCGGGTATCCCTCCCCGATGGCCGAACCGGATGGGTTGGACAAAATGGAACCGTGGAGATTCCCCTCGGCCAGGTCATGGCCCCGGGTACCGGACGGGATTTTGCCATATCGGCCATGAATTTTCATAATGTCACGTTTCTGGAAGGAGGCTTGACACAACGGGGGATCGATGGTTCCGGAATCGCCTGGGCGGCCGGACGGGCCAACGGCCTTGCGTTGCCCCGGACGCTGGAAGCCCAGAAGTTCCATGGAACGGCGCTGGTCGTTGAGCGGGATCCCGACACGGACCGGGTCAGGTACGACCGGTTCCTGGAGGGGGACTTGCTGTTTTTCCGGGATCCATTGGATAACGAAAAGGTATCCGAAATCGGCATTGTAACGGCCTACGGGCAATGTCTCATGGCCCGTCCCCAGCGTTCCTCGGTGCGGCTGGTGAACCTGGCGGAAGACCCGTTGCTTGCGTCTCGGCTGGTTGAGGCCCGAAGGCCGGTTCAGGGGACTTCGGCCGGAACGCCGGTACCGTCGGACGGGACGGGCTGACCGCCTCCCGGAGATCGGGCCTGTCGCATGAAAAGGGACGCTCCCCGGGGAGCGTCCCTTGTATCATCGGGAATACCGACAAGCCCGAAGGGCCGACGGAAGGGAAGTGTTCGCCGCCTCCCCGCCGGACCCGGCGGGCCGTGGGGCGATCAGGCCCTCTTGACGGCGTCGGACCGGAGGCAGCGGGAGCAGACATGGAGGGTTGTCGGCGTCCCTTCCACGAGAACCTTGACGTTCCGTACATTGGGCTTCTGCGTTGTCTTGGCCCGGCGGGAGACCTGGGAACGGGTAATGCTGATCTTTCTCCCGAAGAACATATCCTTCTGGCACACGTCGCACTTGGCCATGGGTTCCACCTCTCTATGAATCGATCGAGACACGCCTTGGAATTCTATCACGGACTTCAAGTCAATGCAATGGGTTCAGGATGGCATGGCCGGTGGAATCACCGGGGGTTCCGCTGCCCGGGTGATGGCCCGGGTGGGGCAGACATCGAAGCAGGCGCCGCAATGGGTGCACACGGACTGGTTGATGGAAGCCAGGGCGCCCTCGACCCGGATGGCGCCGGATGGGCAGACCTTTGTGCAGCGTCCGCAGCCGATGCACCCTACGGAGCAGACTTTCCGGGTGTCCAGGGCGGCCGAGGGATTCCGGCACTGGACCCGATGGATGGCCCCATCCCGGGGGATCATGTAGATGATCTTCTTGGGGCAGGCGGCGACGCACAGTTCACACTCGCGGCATTTCTCCGGCCGGATGACGGCGATGCCGTCCACCAGGTCGATGGCGTCATACGGACAGGCCCGGATACAGTCCCCCAGGCCCACGCAGCCGAAGGTGCAGCTTCCGTCGCCGGAGAACACCAGGGAGGCGGCGGCGCAGGTCTCCAGGCCAACGTACCGGGCCCGGGGAGATGTATGGGCGTTGGGGCCGGTTCGCTTGCCGTTGCACATGACCCAGGCGGTTCGGGGCACGGCGGCCACGGCCTCCACGCCCATGAGGGCGGAAAGCGCGGATGTGGTGGCCTGGCCGCCGACGGTACATAGCGACGGGATGGCCTCACCATTGGCCACGGCCTCGGCGTAACTGTCGCAGCCGGCATACCCGCAGGCCCCGCAGTTGGCGCCCGGCAGGAGGTCCCGTACGGCGGCCTGCTTCTCGTTCCCGGGGACCTGGAAGAATTTGGCCGCCAGGGCAAGGCCCGTACCGAACACCAGGGCCAAAACCGCCGTGGCGCCCACCGGGACTGCGATGGATTCGAGGGTGATGCCGGCGAGCCCCGCCAGGGGGAGCCGGAACAGCGGCAGGATGAGTGCATGCAGCATGGGCGAAGCCTCCCGCGGGCCTGTCAGCCGAAAAGCCGCTCGATGAGCCCCTTGAACCCGAAGAAGGACAGGGAGACCAGCGAGGCGGCCACCAGGGTAATGGGCAGTCCTTTCAGGAATGCCGGGACGTCGGCCCTGTCCACCCGGGACCGGACGCCGGAAAAGAGGAACAGGGCCAGCATGAAGCCGAGCCCGACCCCGGCCCCGTTGACCAGGGACTGGACGAAGTCGTAGCCATTGTCGATGTTCAGGATGGTCAGGCCCAGGACGGCGCAGTTGGTGGTGATCAGGGGCAGGTAGATGCCCAGGGCCTTGTAGAGGGGCGGGAGCATCTTTTTCAGGATGGTTTCCACCAGCTGGACCAGGGCGGCGATGACCAGGATGAAGACCAGGGTCCGGAGGAATTCGATTCCGAAGCCTTCCAGGAGGTAGCGGTTGATGGGCCAGGTGATGGCCGCGGCCAGGACCAGGACGAAGAGGACGGCAAAGCCCATGCCCATGGCGGTCTTCAGGCTCTTCGATACGCCCAGGAAGGGGCAGATCCCCAGGAACCGGGACAGGACGAAATTATCGACCAGGATGGCGGAAAACAGGATGATCAGCATCGTTCTCATCCCTGGTCACCTCCCTTTCCCTGGCAAAGGCCGCAGGCCGCGCAGGGATCCTCCGGCCCTTTCGTTCCCCCCGCTGCGCCGGCCCTGGCGGCGGCCCGCCGGTCCAGCCGCTTCGACAGCGCCTGGGACAGGGCGATCAGGAGACCGAACACGAAGAAGCCCCCGGGCGGCAGGATGAAGATCAGGATGGGCTCCACGGTGCCGCCGGCCTGGAGGACCGGGATCGGCGCGCCGAGCAGGGTGCCGTTGCCCAGGATCTCCCGCAGGAATCCCATGGACAGGAGGGCGGCGGTGAAGCCGGCGCCCATGCCCAGGGCATCCAGGATGGACGGGAGCAGGGCGTTCTTGCTGGCGAACATCTCGGCCCGGGCCAGGATGATGCAGTTGACGACGATCAGCGGGATGAAGATGCCCAGGGCCTTGTCCAGGGCGGGCAGGTAGGCCTTGAGCAGCATCTGGACCACGGAAACGAACCCGGCGATGATGGTAATGAAGGCCGGGATCCGCACCCGGTCGGGAATGACCTTCCGCAACAGGGAGATGGCGATGTTGGATCCAAGGAGCACGAAGGTGGCCGCGAGGCCCATGCCCAGGCCATTTTCCACGGACGTCGTCACCGCCAGGGCCGGACAGGTACCCAGCACCAGCCGCAGGACGGGATTCTCCCGGAGGAGGCCGTTCGTAAAGACGGGGAGGAGGGTGCGTTTCTCCGCCATGGTCATGCCTCCGTTCCGAGATGCAGGGCCGTCCGGCAGGCGGCGTTGACGGCCTCGGTCACGGCCCGGGAGGAAATGGTGGCCCCGGTCACCGCGTCGATGGCCTGCCGGGTCCCGCCGCCGTCGGCCCCCACCGCGAAGCCCGCATCGGCGTCCTTCCCGGAGAACTGGTCCAGGAAGGGCG
>JAKPNJ010000010.1 GCA_029548445.1 Bacillota bacterium
CCCGTGGCCCGGAACCCGCCATACAGGATGGGGGTCTCCCCGGGATAGGCCGTGTAGGTGACGCCGTACTCCCCCCGGCCGCTGTCCCGCTCGTTGAAGTATTCCGGCTTCTGGAGATAGTACCGCCCGCCCCGCAGGGCAACCGTATAATCCCGGTCGGGATCGGCCAGCAACAAGTCACGCAGGACGACCTTCGCCGCCTTAAGGGTGGCCAGGGGGGCCTCCCAGGTCCCGGGATTGTCGTCGCTTCCGGCGGGAGAGACATACAGGTCGGCGGTCATGGCGGGCGCCTCCTCGGTGGGGGTCGGCGACCCGGTTCCGGGGGTGGGGGAACCGGGGCCGGGCGTGGTTGTCGGCGTCCCCGACGGGGTTGCTCCCGGGCCGCAGGCCGTCGCCGGCAGGGCGAGCAGGAGCGCAAGGACCGCCAGGAGCGCAACCGGGGAACGGCGGCCCGCCTTCGCGGCCGCAGGTTGGGATCGATCTCTTCTCATGGCAGTCTCTCCTCGCATGGGTGTATGGGTGGATCAGAACAGCCCGTTCTCCCGATGCTTCGGCGGGCGGGCGACAGTATTCCTCATGACCAGCCGGGCCGGAACCCGGATGGTCCTCGCCTTCTCCCCGTTTTCTCCCAGGATCCGACGGTGCATCAGGTCGGCGGCGGTGGCCCCGATCCGGTCCACCGGCTGCTCGACGATGGTCAGGTCGTGGAGCACCGCCTCGCTGACCTCGACATTGTCGAACCCGATGATGGAAATATCGTCCGGAATCCGGAACCCCGCCTCCCGGATGGCCATGATGGCGCCGAAGGTCATGTGGTAGGAGCCGGTGAACAGGGCGGTGGGCGGTCGGGGGAGTTTCATCAGACGGCTCACGGCATTGTAGCTGTCGGCGATGCTGAAGTGGCCGTACAGGACATACCCTTCCTGGATGGGGAGGCCATAGGCCTTCATGCACTCGAGGTAGCCGGACAGGCGCTCGCTGCTGACCGGGTGCTTCTCCGTGCCCGTTACGACGGCGATGTCCCGGTGTCCCTTCTGGATCATGATCTCCACGGCCCGGAACGAGGCGTTCAGGTTGTCCACCAGCACCTTGTCCGTCACCAGGTCGGGGGCGTCGCTGTCCAGCAGGATGACCGGCACCCCGTCTTCCAGCGCCTCGGTAATGGCGTCGTGGACCGCCGGGTCCGGCAGGTAGTAGTACAGGATCAGTCCGTCCACGTTCCGCTGGCGCAGGGTCCGGATCTTGTCCGAGACATTGAGGTTCCCGTAGGTCGTCAGGATGCACTGGTAGCCCAGCTTCCACAGCTCGGCTTCCAGGGTCTGGTACAGGGTGTACTGGAAAAACTCGATGGTGTCGCACAGCAGGATGCCGATCATGCGGGTCTGCCCCCGGCGCATGGAGCTCGCGACCTCGTTCCGCCGGAATCCCAGGGCGGCGATGGCCTCCTCGATGGCAGCCCGGGTGTCGGCCTTCAGGGCGCCGCCGTTCAGGTAGCGGGACACGGTGCTGATGGCCACATCCGCCCGCCTGGCCACATCCCGGATGGTCACGTTCCCCATGGGTCCCGCCTCCTGCTTCCGTTTCCCGCGGCTACCGCCGCCGGAGGGTCTCGAAGGCGTCGAAGTAGGCCAGCATGTGTTCGTAGGGGATGCCCACGGGCAGGTGGTTCCCCGCCAGCAGGAAGTACCCCGGGCAGTCCCGGCCGATGTCGACGCACCGTTTCACTTCATTGTATATGTCTTCCCGGGTTTCGAACTGCAAAACCCGACAATCTGCGTTCCCCATCAGGATGTGGGTTTTCCCGTACCGCTCCGCCAGCAGTTCCAGCGAGGTGGTGGGTTCCATGATGAATCCGTCCGCCCCCGCCGCCACCAGGTCGTCGATGAATTCCGTATAGGTCCCGTCTGCGGTGAAGACCACTTTCTTCCCGGCCTCCTTCAGCGGAGCCCACAGCCGACGGTACCGCGGGAATATGTACGTCCGATACCACGCCGGATCCATGACCGCCCCCGAGGTCCAGGCGATGTCGTCATGGGTGATGTACACCTCCCCGTCCGTCCGGCAAAACGCCCGGGTCTCCGCCAGGCTCAGCTGCAGGAATCCCTCCAGCACACGCCCGAACCGCTCTTCGTTCCCCGGGATGGTCGTAAGGAACATCTCCCAGCCGAACGTCCGGATACACGCCGAGAACAGCGAGTGGTAGCGGCCCCCCGGCACCAGCACGTCCGGGCATACCGTCCGGGCCCGGTCCAGGTTCTCCTGCTGCCGTCGGGCGATCTCCCCCTCCGGCAGGATCCCGCATTCCTCCACCGGGTCGAAGGCCAGCACCGCCTCTTCGTCTTCAAAAGGGCAGAACAACCCTGCGTCGTATCCCGCGTTCTCGTTCCACACTGCGTGGCCCATGTTCGTATAGCGGCCCTGCATGGGCATCTCGCAGATGTTCCAGGTGAAGTCCAGCCCCAGGTCCTGGGCATACTTCCACCAGGAGTAGGGATATTCCTGTCCGGGTATGGACGGGTCCAGCCCAATACGACGGATCAGGAATTCGTCGTTGTCGATCATTTCCGTTTGCGGGATCCGGTCCGGGGCCTCCAGCCGGAAGGCCGACCGGGCACGTGCAAGGGACATGGGCGATACTCCTCCTGTCGTGTTGTGTCATGCATCGGCCGGGAAGGCCGACTCGATCCGGACCACCTGGTGGCCGTCCACCAGGGGAATCGTGACGCGGACCCGTCCGTCCGCGTACTGGCAGGGAATGGCCTCGTGCTGGGGGACGAGCTCCGCCCGGGCCGGGGCCTGCGGGCACCGGACCGACAGGGCCACGTCCCGGAGGGGAAAGCGGTCCTCGATGGTGTCGAGGAGACTCGCCTTGCCCTGGATGACATAGTTCAGCACATGGACCAGGAGGTCCCGGCCCTGGCGCCGCAGGGTGACTTCCGCCGTGGACGGCAGCTCGCCCTCCACCAGGGGATCGGGCAGGAGGCGGCGGATCACGTGCCGGAGCAGCAGCTTGTAGAACTTCAGGCCATGGTGGACATAGTCGGAGAAGAGCGGCACGGAGATGTAGGCGGTCCGCTCGTTTAGCAGGACTGCCGGCTCCCCGGTGGCTTCGTTGGGCGGCGTTTGCCGATGGGAGCAGAACCGGTCGTGGGACCGCTGGAAGTAAGGATCCACCACCTCCAGGAGGGCGACGCCCCCCGCCCGGGCCCGGGCCGTGGTGCATTGGCCGTATACGACCGTGTCCATGGCGGGGATGTCCGGGTCGAAGTCCGCCGGCACCCGGAAGTAGCGGGGACAGAAGGGAGCCTGGCCCGTGGGCTCGGCGCAGTACGCCGCCGGCAGGCGGTCCCCCGACTCCGACCGGCCGCCGTCGGCGATGCCGAGCAGCCGGCCGCCGGATGCGATGAACCGGTCGATCCGGTCCAGGACCGTCTCCGGCAGGGTCAGTCCCTCGGGTACGATCACCAGCCGGTAGGGGGCGAGGTCATCCTCGAAATCGATGAAGTCAAAGGGAATCCGCAACTCGGTCAGGAGCCGGTACACCCCCTCGTGGACCTGGTTCACGGCGGTGGAGAACTGGCTTCCCAGCACCCGGTGGGCCAGGAAGACGCCCACCTCCCGGACCTTGCCGGTGTCGACGCAGTACGGCTCCAGCTCGGCCACCGTCCGGAGGACCCGGCCCACCCGGTCATAGGCGGCCGGTTCCAGCCGTCCCGTCGGATGGAGCTGGTCCCCGACGCAGACCTTCGCCCCGTGGGCCAGCCCCCGGAAGCACTCGTACTCCAGCGCCTCCTCGTTCCGGAGGGACCCGAAGTCCCCCCAGGCCAGGTGGAACTTGCCGTTCATCATGGTCAGGGACTGGCTGTACTTGTTCAGGTAATTCACGTTGACCGGGAAGTGGGTGTACCCCCAGGCATCGGAGGGCAGGGACTCGATGTCCACGAAATCCATGGCCTTCCGCTTCCGCTCGGTGGTGTGGACGGGATCGTCCCGCAGGTCGGGATCATAGGGATGGCCATTGTAGTAGACGATGAGGCCGGGGTCCAGGGACCGGATGTGGGCGGTCAGTTCTTCCATGAACCCGATTTCGTTCTCCCGGTCATGTCGGGCCAGGTCCTCGGGCCGGGACGGATCCAGGCCCCGGTTCGCCATATCCTTCCGACAGTGGTCGCAGACGCACCGCCTGGACAGGACGATGTCGATCCAGAAGCCCTCGACGCCCCTGGGCCCGTACCGTTCCGCGATTTCCGACAGCTCGGCCTTCAGCTGCGCCCGGTATTCCGGCCGGCCGATGCACAGGGTCCGCCACCCGTAATAGTGGGAGTCGAAGGGGCGCTTCAGCCCCACAACGCCCTCCGGACTCACCTGGAGCCACTCCGGATGCCGGTCGGCCCAATCCTCGTTCCAGCCCGCGCAGGTATAGGCGATGGTTCGGATGCCCCGTTTCCGGCAGGTATCGACCTGGGCGCCGAAGAGGTCGAAGGCCAGGCCGGGATGCATGGTCCCGATGGCCGTCGGGTAGTAGAACATCCCGTGGTGGCACTTGGCGAACAGGTTGATGGAATCGACGCCGGCGGCCAGGAGGGTGTCCCCGAACTCGTCGGCATCGAACCGGCTCCCGATTCCGGGAATGTGGGGGGAGGTGTGGAAGTCCAGGTGGATCTGGCGGTAGCGGATGGGTTTCATGGCGGCATCTCCATTCTGTTGGAAGTTTTAGGGCAACAGGAACCTTTCATAATAGGGATTCCGGTCCGTGATCCCGGCAGTCGACAGGTCCAGGGGTTCAATGCCCAGCGACGCCGCAGGCGAATCCGCCGCATACCGGACGGAGGGCAGGTCATCGGCGAGGATCCGGGGATCTTCCAGAAGGGATCTTGTATTGAAACCGGTCCCGATCGTCTCGTGCCATTCGGCGTAGGAGAACGGGCGGTAGCTGCCCCATTCGGGTATTCCGAGTCCGTTGCCGTAGAAGGAGTACATCGTCTCCGGCATCTCCCGGATGAAGAAGAGATTGTCGTCGAACACGGCAAAGGTATCCGGCTTGTAGTTGTACATGAGGGCGACCCGGGGACCCCGGCCGGCCTCGAAGGTCTCCAGGAAGACATTGCGGCGGAAGACGATCCCGTCGGTGGGCTCCCGCTGCTCCGGCGCGTTTCCGCCGGCGTAGGCGTCCAGGTTCGACTCCATGGTCAGGAACAGGTCCGAACTGATGTTGTCCAGGAAGACATTCTGCTCGATGACGTTGCCTCGGCCCTTGATCACCAGCGGATGGGCGTGGGGCGCCGCACCGCCGACCCGGGCCACCAGGTTGCCCCGGACCGTGAACCCGTCGGCCGAGTCGTCCAGGTAGATCCCTGTGACAATGCCCTCCGGCAGGCCGGCATAGTCGTGGATATAATTGCCCTCAATCCGGTTGCCGCTGCCGCCGCCGAAGGAATAGAAGGCCCCGCAGTCGGAGGAATCCGTCAGGACGTGGCTGATGTCGTTGCCCTGAATGAGGTTGTTCCGGCTGTAGTTCAGGTCCATGTGGTTCTCCAGGGTGATGGGGGTGCCGAAGAGCGATCCCAGCCGCTTGAAGAACCCGTAGCTCGTATCGCCCAGAAGGACACCGCCCCGGGTCATGTGGCGGATGGTGTTGCCGACGATCCGGTTCCCGCCGGTCGCATGCATCACGATGCCTTGGCCTTCCCCTCCGCCCAGTTCGCCGCCGTACTGGACCAGGTTGTTTTCCACCTGGTTGTCCCGGCTGATCCAGCCCTCCTCCCAGGTCTGGAAGCCGGCGCCCAGGATGGCGTCATAGGCGGTGGTAATGGAAATGCCGGCAAGCCCGGTGTGCTCGATGAGGCAGTCGACGATCCGGTTGTTCCGGGCACCGTGGCGCATGGCGATGCCGTTGAAGCCGACCTGGGCGATGCGGCATCCGAGAATGTCGATGTCCTGGGTGTTGACCAGGGTCAGGG
>JAKPNJ010000043.1 GCA_029548445.1 Bacillota bacterium
GGCGCCCCGGATCATCCCCCGGGAGATGGAGGCCATGGAGACCAGGTGGTGGGGGATCATGACCTTGCCGGACGCCGCGATCAGCAGGATTTTCTCCGAGATGTCCACGGCGTGGTCGGCGATGCGTTCCAGGTCCGTAATCAACTTCAGGGCCGAGGTCACGTCCCGGAGGTCCCGGGCCACCGGCTGCTGGCGGAGGATGATCTCCAGGCAGTGGCGCTCGATCTGCCGTTCCATCCCGTCGATGGCGTCGTCGCCGGCCATGATCGCCCGGGCCAGGGGCAGGTCCATGTTTTCCAGGGCGGTCACCGCCCCGGAAATGGCGGCCTCCACCAGGCTGCCCATCCGGATGATCTCGGCGTGGAGGGCCTGCAATTCCTTTTCGAAAGCTTGGCGTACCATGGGCACTCTCTCCCCTCGGCCGTCCGGCCGCCGGGACCGGCGGACCGGCTTTTTTCCATTGTAGCATGACAGATGGGACCCGGCGACCCGGGCGTCCCGGTTTCAGCATACCGGTCGGCCGTCTTCGCCGTGTCAATGGGAGGTAAGGTCGATGTAAAGGATGGGAAAGGGCGGATGGCGCCGGTCCCGGACGGGCCGACGCAGGAGGCACGGACGGCAGGCGGCAAGCGCCAGGCGGCACAGGCTGCGGATCAGAGCAGGACCAGGGTGACGCCCTCGTTGCCACGGCCCCAGTCCGGTTCGGTCCGGAATGCGGGCTCCAGGGCCAGCAGGGACCGGCCGGCCTCGTCGAAGGGGCCGAAGGCCTCCCCGGCGCAGTAAGCCCGAACCCGTCCCTCCCGGACCAGGGCGGGCAGGGCGGCCCGGACCGCCTGGCGGATGGCGCCGCCGGTGCCCGTGGAGCCGTAGCCGTGGATGATCCGCACCCGCCGGATGCCCTGCCGGCGGAAGGTGGCCAGGGCGCCCCGCAGCCGGACCAGGGCCTGCTCCGCTGTCGGGCGGCCGGCCTCCAGGTCGACGGTTCCGGTCCCCTTCGCCATGGGTGCCGCCGGCGGCTTCCCTAGGCGATGGCCGCCCGGAGCCGGGCGGCGGCTTCGGGGATGGGCACCCCGGGAAGGAACAGCCCGGAGGAGCCGGCCACGAAGAGGTCGGCGCCGGCGTCCCGCATGAGCCGGGCGTTTTCGGGGCTCACGTTGCCGTCCACCTCGATTTCCACGTGGGCATACCCGCTCCGGTCCAGCCGGTCCCGCAGGGCAGCGATCTTCCGGATGGCCCCGGGAATCAGGCGCTGGCCGGCGAACCCGGGGTTCACGGCCATGACCAGCACCCCGTCCAGGTCGTCCAGGACATAATCCAGCACATCGAGGGGTGTCGCGGGATTGAGGGCCACCATGGGCCGGGCGCCGAAGCCGTCCCGGATGAGGCGCAGGGTCCGCTGCAGGTGGACACAGGCCTCTGCATGTATGGCCACGCAATCGCCGGGCCGGGGCTCGAAGCGGGCGATGTGTTCCTCCGGCCGGACCACCATCAGGTGGATGTCGAAGGGGGTTTCGGTCATGCGCCGGACGGCCCGGCAGATGTCGGGACCCAGGGTGAAATTCGGCACAAAGGACCCGTCCATGATGTCAAAATGCATGTATTCGCAGCCGGCGGCCTCCAGGGCCCGGATATCCGCCTCCAGGCAGCGGAAATCGGCGCACATGAGGGAGGGCGCGAGCTTCCCGGGACCCCGGGGTTGTGTCGGGTCGGCCATGGTGTGCCTCCTACGGGTTCACGACGACCCGCATGCCCAGGTGACCCTCCGCAGCGGCAAAGGCCTCCGCGACCCGGTCCAGGGGGAACCGGTGGCTGATGTAGCGGGTCATGTCCAGCCGGCCGGCGGCGATCAGGTCCAGGGCCTTCCGGTGGTGGACGGGCATGGCGCCATGGGCGCCGTGGACGAAGAGTTCCTTGTAGTGTATCACGTTCGTGTCCAGGGTCACCATGGAACGGCCCTTCGGCAGCCCGCCGAACAGGTTGACCCGGGCCCGGTTCTTCGCCATGGCGATGGCGTCCTGCTGGGATTCGGGGGAGGGATTGGCGGTCACCACCACGTCGGCCCCCAGGCCCCCGGTCTCTTCCAGGACCCGGGCCACCGGGTCCTCCTCCGAAGAGCAGATCGCCACGTCCGGCCCGAATTGCCGTGCGAGCTCCAGCCGGGGCCGGCTCCGCTGGACCAGGATCACCCGGGAGGCCCCCATGAGCCGGACGGCTTCCATGACCATGCAGCCCAGGGGCCCGGCGCCCAAAACGGCCACTGTGTCCCCCAGCCCGACCCGGGACAGCTCCAGGGCGTTCAGCACGCAGCCCAGGGGCTCGGCCAGGGCGGCCTCGTCGAAGGAAATCCCGTCCGGGATCCGGTGGACGGGCCCGTAATCCACGACGATCCGGTTCAGCAGGACATACTCGGCGAACCCGCCGGGGAACTGGTAGCCCATGGCGTAGTTGACCTGGCAGTTGTTGCCGATCCCCGCCTCGCAAAAGACGCATTCCCCGCAGGGCACGTCGGCCCCCAGGGCGACCCGGTCCCCGGGACGGAATTTCGTGACGTTCCGCCCGGCCTCCACGACCTCGCCGGCGATCTCGTGGCCCAGGATGGCGGGCGGGTGCACCCGGCTGTTGCCGTGGTGGAAGATCCGGATGTCGGACCCGCAGACGGCGCAGGACCGGACCCGGACCAGGACCTCGTTCTCGCCGGGGGACGGGGTGGGCACCTCCCGGACGGTCATCCGGTCGAGTCCTTCATAAATGGCGGCTTTCATGGCAGGCTCCTTTCGGTCTGTTCGGTTCCCCTGTCCGGGGCGATGTCGGGTTGTCCGGCGGTCCGGGGCGACGGGCTGCCCGGCGGTTCAGGCCGGTGTCGGGCAGAAAACGGCCCTCAGGGCAGGAACATGACCTTGTTCGAAAATTCCGACCGCGCCAACAGCGTCCGGAAGGCCTCCGGGCCGTCCTCCAGCCGGAGGCGGTGGGTAATGAACGGCTTCGTGTCCAGGCGGCCGTCGGCCATGGTCTCCAGGACGAGCTTCCACTCATTCTTCGGCAGGTCTGTATACGAGGAGTTCCAGGTACCCCGGAGGTCCAGCTGTTTCCGCAGGATCTCCCAGTACCCCTCCCGGCTCAGGGTCATGGCCCCGGCGGGATTGCCCATGGCCACCACGACGCCGCCGGGGCGGGCCGCCCGGAGGCACTGCTCCAGGGTGGCGGACACCCCCGCACCCTCCACGGCCAGGTCCAGCATCCGGCCGCCGGTGGCCTCCCGGATGGCCTCCACGGGATCGGTCTCCCGGCTGTCGAAGGCCCGGTCGTGGCCCAGGGAACGGGCAAAGGCCACCCGGCGGGGATCGATGTCCCAGAGGAACACCCGGCGGCTCCCGCCGACCCGGGCCCAGGCCGCCAGCAGGAGGCCGACGGGCCCGGCGCCCGCCACGCCCGTGTCGTCACCCGCGGACAGGCCGCCCCGGCGCAGGGCGTGGAGGGCCACGGCGGCGGGTTCGGCCATGGCGGCTTCCTCGAACGACAGGCCGTCCGGGGCGGGGACCAGGTTCCAGGCGGGGACGGCCAGGAGTTCGGCGAACCCGCCGTCGCGGCGGGAGCCGAAGTAGTCGTACGAGCGGCAGGCGGCGTACTCCCCGATGGCGCAGCTGTCGCAGGCCCGGCAGGGCAGCAGGGGGAAGGCAGCGCAGGTCCGGCCCAGCAGCGACGGGTCGGTCCCGGGCCCCAGGGAGACGACCTCCCCGGCGAACTCGTGGCCGGGAATCATGGGGAACGAGTAGGTCCCCTTGGTCATGACCCGGGCGATGTCGGATCCGCAGATCCCCGACGCCCGGATGCGCAGGAGGGCCTCTCCCGGTCCGGGGACCGGGTCGGGGCGCTCCTCCAGTCGGAGATCCCCGGGGGCGTGCAGGACCAGGGCTTTCATGCGGCTCCCTCCTTCTTCGGCAGGTGGGCCTTCCAGTATTCGACGGAGGCCCGGTGGTCCGCCACGACGTTCCAGTCGGTGTCCCAGTGTTCCCGGTGGGACAGCTCGAAGGTCAGCATGGAGGACGTGCAGCCCGACTCCTCCAGGGCGGCCAGGACCGCCGGCGCGGAGATGATGCCCTGGGCGTTGTACTCCGGGGTGAAGGGCCAGTGGCTGCTCCGGTGGAGCACGGTTTGCTGGAGGTGGATCACGGGGGATACGGCCCCCAGCCGCCGGATCCAGGGATAGGGATCCCGCTGGTCCGGGTGGGGCGCATGACCCACGTCCAGGCAGCACCGGAGGGGGACGCCGCAGTGGGCGTTGACCCGGTCCATGAGGTCCTGGGTCTCCTCCACCGTATTGCCCATTTCCCGGGGCACCGACATGGGCTCGAAGATCAGGCAGTCGAATCCGATCTCCTTCGCGAAGAACGACAACTCCTGCCAGCCCCGGATCCCTTCCTCCACCATGCGCGCCCGGCGGTCGGGATCGTTGTACGTATCGAAGGTCAGGATGCCGAAATGGCTGCCGCCGTTCCGGGCGCCCAGGCGGGCGGCCACGGAGAACAGGCGCTTGAACCAGTCGATCCAGATCCGGCGGGCCTCCGGGTCGGGGTGCATCAGGTGGTTGACCCGGGTGTAGGCGCTGGTGAAGACCGAGTCGACCTGGAAGCCGTACCGGTCGGCGGCGGCCCGGATCCGGCGGACCTGGGACTCGATGTAGTCGTCGGGAAGGAAGGGGTTCAGCAGGTCCGCCACGAACTGGACGTGGCGGAGTCCCAGCTCCTCGCCCACGATCCGGCCCCAGCTCTCGGGCTCCATATACCGATTGACGGCGAATCCGCAGTTGACAGCCAGGGTCAGGTCCATGGGGTTCTCCTTCTGTGGGGAGGGCGGCGTGCCGGACCTTCCAGGTCGGGCCCGTCCGGCTTCTGCTCGTTTCTGCGCGTTTTTCTCCTGCCGGGGGAGGCCGGCATCTTCCCGCAACCTGATTGTATTCTCCGCGTCCTCCCGGGAGAAGCGCCTGCGGAAAACCCGTGCACTTCGCAACAAAGTGCGCTATCATGATCATATTCGCTCATCTACGATCATCGGGATGCCGCCATCGGAACGGGAGGTGCGCCATGCTGCCGGAAGAACGCAGGCAAGCCCTGCTCGAATACATCCGGACCCACCGGGCCGCGACCGTGGAAGCCCTGGCCCGCCGTTTCTTCGCCAGCGAGGCCACGGTGCGGCGGGACCTGGCCGACCTGGCGGGCCGGCGCCTGCTGCGGCGGACCCACGGCGGGGCCCTGGCCCTGGAAGGGCTGGAATCGGAAATCCCCATGTCCGTCCGGGAGGCCGAGAACCGCCGGGCCAAGGAGGCCATCGCCGCCGCCGCCGCCGCCCGGGTCCGGGACGGCGATGTCCTGGTGCTGGACTCCAGCAGCACCGCCCTTCGGATGGTGCCCCACCTGGCCGCCCGCCAGGACCTGACCATCCTCACGAACGGCGCCAAGGCCGCCCTGGCCCTGGCCGAGCTCCGCCGGTTCCGCGTCTACGGAACCGGCGGGATCCTCCGGGACAACTCCCTCTCCTTCGTGGGCCCCCGGGCCCTGGACTTCCTGCGCTCCTTCCACGCCGACCGGGTCTTCTTCTCCACCCGGGCCTTCTCCCTGGAGAAGGGCGTGACCGACGTCAGCGAGGAGGAGGCGGAACTCCGGCGGGCAATGCTGGACCAGGCCCGGGAGGCGGTCTATCTCTGCGATTCGTCCAAGCTGGGAACCGTTTCCTTCAGCTTCGTCTGCCCCGCCTCCCGGCTGGATGTCCTGGTCATGGACAGGCCTGCCGGCCTGCCGGCGGACGCCCTGGCGGAGGCGCTGCGGGCGCCGGGCGTCCGGCTGGAGCTCGTGTAGCCCCGCCTCCCCGCCGCCGCCCGGCACCTGGTTGGAACGTGCGGATCCGTGAATTTTTCTTCCGATCCCGCCCGCTCCCCCTTCCCTTCATATTGTCGAATGAATACAATGGAGAAAGCACCGGTTCGGAGTAGACCGGGTACATCCAACAAACGAAATAGAGGAGGAAACGACGATGTCCATGAAACGGGTGATTGGGCTGGTCCTGGCCGTGGCCCTGCTGGCGGTGTTCGGAGTCGCCTGCGGCGAGGGCGGCGGCGGCAAGATCAAGGTCGGCATGGTGACCGATGCCGGGACCATCGACGACAAATCCTTCAACCAGGGCACCTGGGAAGGCGTCCAGATGGCCAAGGAAGAGTTCGGGCTCGATACGAAGTACCTGAAGCCCGGCGCCGAGAATCCGGCCGAAGCCGACTACATCAAGGAGATCGACAACCTGTACGCCGCGGGATATCGCATGATGGTCTGCCCCGGCTTCAAGTTCGAGACCGCCATCTGGAAGGTCCAGACCAAGTACCCCGATGCCAAGTTCGTCCTGATCGACGGCTGGCCCCACAACGGCGACTATGTCGCGGACTTCAAGACGAATACCGTCGGCATCGTGTACGCCGAGGAGCAGGCCGGCTTCCTGGCCGGCGTGGCCGCGGCCATGAAGGTCAAGACGGGCAGCGCGGGCTTCATCGGCGGCATGCCGGTGCCTGCGGTCCAGCGCTTCAACTGGGGCTTCCAGCAGGGCGTGGCCTATGCCAACGCGAACCTGGATACCTCCCTTGAACTGGTGGCCGACAACGTGATCTACGCCGACTCGTTCTCGGATGTGAACAAGGGCCAGCAGCTGGCCGCCGCCATGTTCAACAAGGGCGTCAAGGTGATCTTCGCCGCGGCCGGCGGCGTGGGCGTCGGCGCCATCCAGGAAGCCATGGCCCGGGCCAAGACCGGCGACATGGTCTGGATCGTGGGCGTGGACGTGGACCAGTACGCGGATGGCATTTACGAGGGAGAGAAATCCGTTATCCTGACCTCCGCCATGAAAGCCATCAAGAAGACTGCCTACGAGATGATCAAGGCCCAGCTCGAGGACAAGTTCCCCGGCGGCCAGCTCCTGAAGTATGACGCCACGAACGGCGGCATCCAGCTGCCCGACGTGAACCCGAACCTGGAAAAGGAGATTACGGACAAGGTCGCCGAGATCACGGAAAAGATCAAGGACGGCACCATCGTCGTCGCCAATACCCAGGGCGACCTGATTCCGTGACGGGGAGCGGCGGATCGCAGCCGAATCGGACATGAGACCCCCCTGCAGGAGGACGGTTCGCCGTCCTCCTGCCATACGGGGACCCGCGAGGTGACGGAAATGGAACCTATCGTGGAAATGATCGGCATCCGCAAGGAATTCCCCGGCATCGTGGCCAACGACGACGTGAATCTCCAGCTCCTGAAGGGAGAGATCCACGCCGTCCTGGGAGAAAACGGGGCCGGCAAGTCCACCCTCATGAGCATCCTCTTCGGGCTCTACCAGCCCGAGGCGGGCCGGATCCTGGTCCGGGGCCGGGAAGTCCGCATCCAGAATCCCAACGTGGCCAACGACCTGAAGATCGGCATGGTCCACCAGCACTTCAAGCTGGTGCACAACTTTACGGTAACCGAGAACATTATCCTGGGGCTGGAACCCATGGTGGGGCTGGGCGCCCTGGACACAAAGAAAGCCGCGGCCCGGATCCGGGAGATGTCCACCCGGTACGGCCTCAACGTGGACCCGGACGCCCGGATCGAGGAGATTACGGTCGGGATGCAGCAGCGGGTCGAGATCCTGAAGATGCTCTACCGGAACGCCGAGATCCTGATCTTCGACGAGCCCACCTCGGTCCTGACGCCCCAGGAGATCCACGAGCTCATGGGCATCCTGAAGGGCCTGGTCCGGGAGGGCCGGTCCATCCTCCTGATTACCCACAAGCTGAAGGAAATCAAGGAAGTGGCCGACCGCTGCACCGTTCTCCGGCGGGGCCGGGTGGTGGGCACCGTGACGGTGGCGGACACCACCGAGGCCCGGATGGCCGAGATGATGGTGGGCCGCAAGGTCAGCTTCGCCGTCGACAAGGCCCCGGCCAAGCCGGGCGCCGTGACCCTGGAGATCCGGAACCTGTCGGTCATGGGCAATCGCAAGGTCCTGGGCCTCCGGGACTTCTCCCTGGAGGTCCGGAAGGGCGAGATCGTGGGCGTTGCCGGCGTCGACGGGAACGGCCAGGCGGAATTGGTCGAGGCCCTGACCGGCATGCGGCGGGCCGAGTCCGGCCAGGTCCTGCTGAACGGCACGGACATTACAGCCGATTCCGTCCGGCAGCGGATCCGGAAAGGCATCGCCCACATCCCCGAGGACCGGCACAAGCACGGCCTGGTCCTGGATTACTCCCTGGAAGACAACATGATCCTGGAGCTGTACGACCAGCCGCCCTTCGCCAGGCGGGGCCTGCTGGACCGGGAGGCGATCCGGCCCTATGCCGAGAAGATCCTCTCGGACTTCGACGTCCGGTCGGGCAAGGGCGTGGACTCCAACGCCCGGGACCTGTCGGGGGGCAACCAGCAGAAGGCCATCGTGGGCCGGGAGATCGAGCTGGACCCGGAGGTCCTGATCGCCGTCCAGCCGACCCGGGGGCTGGATGTGGGCGCCATCGAATACATCCACCGCCGCCTGGTGGAGCAGCGGGACGGGGGCAAGGCGGTCCTGCTGGTGTCCCTGGAGCTGGACGAGATCCAGAATCTATCCGACCGGATCGCCGTCCTGTTCCGGGGGGAGCGCATGGGCCTCCTCGAGGCGTCCGCCACCGATGAGAACGAGATCGGCCTGCTCATGGCCGGGGTCCAGGGGAAGGGAGGTGCCGCCTGATGAAAAAGCCGCTGATCCGGATCCGGGACGGCCGGTCGGTCCGGCTGTCCCTCTTCGCCATCCTGCTGGGCCTGCTGGCCGGGGCCGTGCTGATCCTGACAATCGGGGGCAATCCCTTCGTCAGCTACTGGCACATGTTCCGGGGCGGGCTCATGGACCTGTCCCGGATCGGGACCGCCCTGGCCTCCGCCACCAACCTGGTCCTGACCGGCCTGTCCGTGGCCTTCGCCTTCCGCACCGGCCTGTTCAACATCGGGGCGGCGGGGCAGATGCTGGCCGGGGCCATGACCGTCACCGCCATCGGCCTGTCGATCCCGGTGGGCGCCCTGCCGCGCCCCTTTGTGCTGCTGCTCATGGTCCTGGCGGCGGGACTGGCCGGGGCCCTGTGGGGGGTGGTGCCCGGGCTCCTCAAGGCGAAGTTCAACGTCCATGAGGTCGTGACCTGCATCATGATGAACTGGATCGCCTATAACCTTGTGTCCTGGCTGATCCCGGCCTATTTCGCGTCCAACCTGCCGTCGGAGACCCCCCTGATCCCGAAGGAACACCTGCTGCGAACCGGCTGGATGGCCTCCATCTTCGGCGACAACGAGTACATTAATTACGGGTTCTTCATCTCCCTGCTCATGATGGTCGTGGTGGGCTTCATCCTGAACCGCACCACCCTGGGGTACGAGCTGAAAGCCGTTGGATTCAACCGCCATGCCGCCGAATACGCGGGCATCCGGGTCAACCGGAGCATGGTCCTGTCCATGGCCGTCTCCGGCCTCCTGGCGGGGCTGGCCGGCGCCACCTACTACGCCGGCTACGCCAACAAGCTCGTGGTGGGCACCCTCCCCGCCCAGGGCTTCGACGGCATCGCCATTTCCCTGATCGGCGCCAACACCCCCACCGGCGTCTTCCTGACGGCCCTGTTCTTCGGCATCCTCCATACGGGCAAGGGCTTCATGAACGCCATGACCGACACGCCGCCGGAGATCGCCGACACCATCATCGCCACCATCGTGTACTTCGCCGCCACCAGCATCCTCATCGAGCGGTACGGCAAGGTCGCCGCCAAGTGGTGGAAGGACCGGAAGGGCCGAAAGACACCGGCCGGCACGGCGAAAGGAGGTGCGGACTGACATGTGGGAAGCGATCACCCAGCTCTTTCCCTTTGCCATCGCCTTCTCGATCCCGCTGCTGGTGACATCCCTGGGGGGTCTCTATAGT
>JAKPNJ010000063.1 GCA_029548445.1 Bacillota bacterium
AAGGCCCGGGACGAAGGCCTGATCCGCCACATCTCCTTCTCCTTCCATGATGCGCCCGAGAACCTGGTCCGCCTGGTGGACGAGGGGATTTTCGAAACGGTGCTCTGCCAGTACAACCTGCTGGACCGGTCCAACGAGGCGGGCATCGCCCACGCAGCCGCCCGGGGCCTGGGTGTCGTGATCATGGGGCCCGTAGGCGGCGGCCGGTTGGGAGCCCCGTCGGAGGAACTGCAGAAGCTCATGCCGGGCCGCCAGTCCTCGGCCGAGGTCGCCCTCCGCTTCGTCATGTCGAATCCGAACGTCCACTGCGCCCTGTCCGGCATGGGGACCCTGGAGATGGTGGAGGAGAACGCGGCGGTGGCGTCCAACGCAAGCCCCCTCAGCGAGGCGGAGCAGGACCGGATCCACCGGTCCCTGGACGAGAACCGCCGACTGGCGGAGCTGTACTGCACCGGCTGCAATTACTGCATGCCCTGTCCCTTCGAGGTGAACATCCCCCTGAATTTCAGCCTGATGAACCTCCACCGGGTCTACGGCCTGACCGAACACGCCCAGGGCCAGTATGCCGCCATCGGGACAAATCCCTGGATGAAGGGCCTGCCGGCTTCCGCGTGTACCGAGTGCGGCGTGTGCGAAACCAAGTGCCCCCAGAAGATCCCGATCCGGAAGCAGCTCAAGGAAACCCATCGGGAGCTGTCCCGGCCGTGACCCCGAGCCGTCCGTCCGTCCGCCGCCTGGCCGGGACCGCCGCCGTGGTCCTGGCCGCCGCCCTGCTGGCCATCCTGGGGCTCGGTTCCGTCAGCGCCCTGCCCGCCTTTCCCAGCGCATCGGCAGGCCTCGGCGCTGCGTCCGCGTCGGCGTCCGAACCCGATGCCGATCCCGCCGACGGCACGCCGGCCTCGTCCCAGTCCCCTGCCGCCGGCCCCGGCGGTTCGTCCCTCATGGGCCGCCTGGCCCCCTTCTTCGTGGAACTCCGGCCGGAGCCGGTCCCGCCGCCCTCCCGTTTCCAGCGATTGGATGCCGGTCCCGGCCTGCCGGGCCGTGCTCTCTCCGGTCTTGCCGGCCGCCCGGAAGGAGCCGCCGCCTCGGTGCGGCGCCATCCCGAGGCCGGCCTGCTGTCCCTGGCCCTCCAGGTGGCCCGCCTGACCGCCGGCTGACCCCCCGCCCACCCGTGAACCGACGATGGAGGCCCGCTTCCGCGAGCCTCGCGCCGGTCCGCCCCGAGAGGGAGCGGACCGAAGGAAAGGAAGGGCCCAATCCATGGCCAAAAGCTCATTCGGCCGCATCGGTGCCCGATCGCGCCGCGGCACCTTCTTCATCGTGACCGGCATCGTCCTCGTGATGACGCTGATCACCCTTCTCGGCATGCGCCTGCCGGTCCCCGGGTTCGGGGTCCAGACCGTCTACGGCGTCCAGGACATCCGCAAGGGCATCGACATCAACGGCGGGTTCGAGGCGATTTTCGCCCCGGCCGCCGGTGCCGGCAATGTCTCCGACGCCGAACTGGACGCCGCCCGCAGCGTCATGGAACTCCGGATGGACAAACGGGGCATCGTCGACCGGGAGATTACCGTCGACAAGATCCGGGACCGGATCATCATCCGGGTCCCGTGGAAGGCGGACGAGAAAGAATTCGACCCCGGCAAGGCCATCGCCGAGCTGGGCGAGACCGCCCGGCTGACCTTCCGGGACCCCGATGGCAACGTGGTGCTGGAAGGCAAGCACGTCAAGTCCAGCTATCCCGCCGTGAACCAGCAGACCAACGAACCCGTGGTGGTCCTGGAACTGAAGCCCGAAGGAACGACCCTCTTCGCCGAGGCCACGGGCAAGTGGATCGGCGACTACATCTCCATCTATATGGACGATGAACTGATCTCCAGCCCCCAGGTCAAGGACAAGATCACCACCGACACCGCCGAGATCTCCCCCATGGAGAGCGTCGCCGAGGCCAAGGCCCTGGCCGACAAGATCAACGGCGGCGCCCTGCCCTTCGCCCTTGAGGCCATCGGCAGCAACATCATCAGCCCGACCCTGGGCCAGGGGGCCCTGCAGGTCATGGTGGTGGCCGGCCTCATCGCCTTCGCCGCCGTCTGCCTCTTCATGATCCTGTATTACCGCCTCCCCGGCGCCGTGGCCTGCATCGCCCTGCTGGCCCAGACCATGGGGCAGCTCCTGGCCATCTCGGCCCCCCAGTTCACCCTGACCCTCCCCGGCATCGCCGGTATCATCCTGTCGGTGGGCATGGGCGTGGACGCCAACGTCATCATCTCCGAGCAGATCAGGGAAGAACTGGCCATGGGCAACTCCCTGCGCCTCTCCATCGCCAACGGGTTCACCCGGGCCTTCTCGGCGGTGGCGGACGGCAACGTGACCGTGGCCATCGCCGCCATCATCCTGATCATCTTCGGCTCCTCCACCATGCTGTCCTTCGGCTACGCGCTCCTGGTCGGCGTCATCCTGAACACCCTGACCGGCGTGCTGGCCTCCCGCCTCATGATCGGCTCCCTGAGCCAGTGGAAACCGCTCCAGAAAGCCTGGCTCTATGGCGGAAGGAGGAACGGCTGATGTTCGGCTTCTATGCGAAACGGAAGATTTTCTTCGCCCTGTCCCTCGGCATCATCCTGGTGGGCCTGGTCACGGCCCTCCTGTTCGGGGTGAAGCTGGACATCCAGTTCAAGGGCGGCACGATCCTCAAGTACAGCTGCACCGGACCGGTGGATCTGGAAGCCCTGGCAGCGGCGGCGGAAACCGTCCTCGACAACCCGGTCTCCATCCAGGAGATCACCGACTTCGACACCGGCGAGGTCATCATGGTGAACCTCAATGTCACCGGGGACCGGGCGATCTCCATCGATCGCCAGAATGCCCTGGGCGAGGCCTTCAACGAGCAGTTCCCGGACAATGGGTTCAAGATTGCCGAGTCGTTCTCGGTGGACCCCTTCATCGGCCGGGAGTTCCTGCTGAAGGGGCTCATGGCCATGGGGCTGTCGGCCGTCCTCATCGTCCTGTACGTGTGGGTCCGGTTCCGGCGGATCTCGGGGCTGTCGGCCGGGGTCATGGCCCTGGTGGCCCTGTTCCATGACGTGATCATGGTGTTTGTGACCTTCGTCATCGCGGGGATCCCCCTGAATGAATCCCTGGTGGCGGTGGTCCTGACGATCCTGGGCTTCTCCATCAACGACACCATCGTCATCTACGACCGCATCCGGGAGAACATGGACCTGCAGCGGGGCAAGATGACCCTGCCGGAGTTGGTGGACCTGTCCATCAACCAATCCATCACCCGGTCCATCAATACGAGCCTGGCCACCCTGGCGGCCATTACCGTCGCCTACATCTTCGCCACCATCAACCACATCGAGAGCATCCGGGAATTCGCCCTCCCCATGATGGTCGGCATCATCTCCGGCTCCTATTCCACGATCTTCATCGCCGGTCCCCTGTGGGTCATGTGGAAGACCCGGGCCCACCGGACCGGCCTGGAAGCCGCCCCCCAGCCGGCCACGGCGACTGCCGCGGCCGGGAACGGCGACGGCAAGGGCAGCGGAACCGGCAACGGGAAGCGGAAGGGCCGGAACTAGCGCCGGACCGGATCAACCGACATCGGTGTCACGACCGCCGTCGTCCTTCGGGATGGCGGCGGTTCCGTTTTCCGACCGCTCCAGGAGGCGGCGAAACCGGGGCCGGTTGTATCGCTGGACCAGGATACAGGGCAGGTTCATGAACAGGGCGTAGCCCAGCATGAACCAACCCACGCCGGGCGGATTCCAGAGGAAGAACAGGGGGGCCGGCAGGACCGCGATCCAGTGGGTCAGTTCGCCGCGCCTGGACTCCAGGAGGAAGATGGACAGGTACCCCGGATGCCGCCCCGCCAGGTTCCGCTTGGAAAATCCGGCCCGAAAGAAGCGGCCGCCGTCCGGCAGACGGTCCTTCCAGCGCCGGATCCGGAACCAGCGTTCGTAGAACCGGCCGTCCTGCTCCCAGGGCCGGGACCGGTACAGGCGCGAGTCCCGGGCGAACCAGCGGTCGGGCATCCACAGCGCCAGCAGGGAAGTGCCCATGTGGACGACGAACCAGGCGGCGACATCCAGCAGGACAGTGGGCAGGACGGGGAGATCGACGACCCGCATGCCGCCTCCTCAGGCCGGAGCCCCTTCGGGTGGACTCCCTGCAATGCGCCGAGCCAGCCAGATATCCGGCTTTCCCCATCCGTTGGCGTCGGGAATGACGCCGACGATGGCATATCCCAGTTTCAGGTAAAATTCATACGGGTGTCCGCCGGGATTTTGGATATCCCGAATCCGCTCCCAGGTACGATCAAACAGGTCGCAGCCCGACAGGCTCGTCCGGCCGAATTCGTCATCGGACCCGGCATACAGGGTCAGGCCCCCTGCTTCCGCCACCCGTCGTTCCAGCTCCCGGACCAGCCGGGTTCCGACCCCGCGGCCCCGGACGCCTTCCGCCACCACCAGCGGGTGCAGCTCCCAGCCCGTCACGCCATACTGGGGGATGGCGCCGACAAACCCGACGACCCGCCCCTCCTCCCACGCGACCAGGGCGATTCGGGAGGGCTCCAGGCAGCACTCGATCTCCTCCAGGCCGTCCCCGGGAGTCGGCCAGCTGTGGGGAAAGGCCTCCACCAGCAGGGCGGCGGCCCCGGCGACATGGGACCAGTTTGTGGGGTCCAGGGGCAGGATGTCCATGGTCCCTATGCCTCCCACGCGGCGGTTTCGGCCCCGTCGGGGGCTGTCCGCCAGGGCAGCCAGGCCAGGGCCGTTCCCTTGACCAGGATGTCCTTCTTGACCGGCCGGAGGATCGTCTCGGTCACGGGCGGATTGGCGGGATCCAGGCGAAGGGCCAGGGCGTCGGTTTCCTCCCGGAAGGCGGTCTCCAGCTCCTGGAGCTGGGTCCTGTAAGTCTCCACCGTCTCCTGGCTCCGGGATACATCGCCCTTTTCCTTCATGGACCGGCTGGCGCCCCGCATGGCGGTCGTCGCCTTGCCGACGGCGGTGGCGTTCAGGGCCTTCTTCCCGAGCAGGGAGCTCAGGATGGTCGCCCCGATGGAAATGGCGGTCTGCACGTTCGACTGGGCCGCCTGCTGCTTCTCCCTTTCCAGGGCCTGTTCGCTCTTGCGGATCCGCTCCTCCAGGGACTTCATCCGGACGGCATATTTCGCCCGGAGGCCCTCGATTTCCTGGTCCCGAACCTCCCGGGTCCTCTGCTGGAGACGAATCCGGAAATCCGCCTCACTTTCGCCGGGCGCAGCGGCCAGCTTCAGCGGCTCGCTTTTCAGCAGCGTCAATGTCCGCGTCCGATACATCCAGTTGGCATAGTCGCGGCCGAAGTCCTCCAGGTCCCGGGGGAGGGAGATCCCCTGGGGAATCGGGGCGAAGCGGGCGCCATCCACCGGCCGCGTATCCAGGTCGCCCGGGTCCATGGCGATCTCCGTGGCCTTGTCCCAATCAACGGGCACAACCTCGCCGGTCACGGCCGTCACGGCCACCACGGCTTGTTCGGCCTGGAGGCCGGTTTTCGTGTCTCTGTATCCGACCTGGCCGATGCCCAGGATCGCCGGCCGATAGACCAGGGCGGCCGGATCGCCCAGGGCGCCCCGGATCGGCAGGAAAAGCTGGCGAACCCCGGCGGGCAGGGAAGGCGGCCCGCCGGAGGCAGCGACGGTGGAGACGACCGGGGACGCCACGGCTGCGGCGGCCGCCGACGGTCCCGGCGCCTGGGGCGCGGCCGGCTGGACTCCCACCGTCTCCGGAACCAGCCGG
>JAKPNJ010000064.1 GCA_029548445.1 Bacillota bacterium
GGCCGGAAGGCTCCCGGCAGTACCGTCGGGTGACCGTGCCGTCGGCGGGATACCGGGCTATCGGCATCGGGCCGGAGGCCGACCCTGTCGTCCCGACGGTCCTGGCCGCCCCGGACCGGCTCGAGAATGAATGCCTGTCCATCCGCCTGTCCCTCCAGGGCGAACTCCTGGACATTGTTGACCGGGCCACCGGCCGGCGCTGGAACGCGGGCCCCTGCAACCGCCTTCGCCTCTACCGGGATACCCCGTCCCTCTTCGACGCCTGGGACATCGACAGCCAGTATGAAGACGAGGAAGAGTCCCTCGGGGAGGATATCGACCCCGCCGTGGTGCTGTCCGGCGGGCCGGTGGGCGAAGTCGCCTTTACCCGTCGCTTCGGTTCGTCCCGCCTGACCCAGGTGGTGCGCCTCCGTGCCGGGGAGCACCACGTGGAGTTCGACTGTCGCCTGGACTGGCAGGAGCGCCATCGGCTCCTGAAAGTGGAATTCGCCCCCGATCTCCGGGCCATGGAAGGCATCTCGGAAATCCAGTACGGCTGGATCCGGCGGCCCAACGACCGGTCCACCCAATACGGAAAGGACCGGTTCGAGGTCTGCCAGCAGCGGTGGAGCGCCCTCTGCGACGGCGGCCGGGGCATGGCGGTCCTGAACGACTGTCGCCAGGGCCTCTCGTTCCATGACAATGTGCTGCGCCTGACGCTCCAGAAGGGCGCCATGGCGCCGGACATGGACGCGGACCGGGGCACCCACCGGTTCCGGTATGCCCTGGCGTTCTGGGAAGGCCCCCTGGACGGGGCGGCCCTGTCCAGGATGGCCCTGGCGTTCGCCGTTCCCCTGGACCGGGTCCCGGACCGGTCGGCGCCAGCCTGGAGCCTCCTGGAGATGCGCCCGGATCCTTCCGATGGGGCGGGGCGGGACTGCGGCCTCCTGGTGGACGCCGTCAAGCTGGCCGACGACGGATCCGGCGACCTGGTCGTCCGGATGCACGAAGCCCGGGGAACCCGGTCCCGGGGATGCCTGAAACTGAATTTCCCCGTGGGAGCCGCCGTCTGGACCAACCTGGTGGAGCGGCCCATCGACCGGCCAGGCAGCCAATCGGGAGACGCCGGGGTGCGGCCGGATGGAACCCTTCCCCTCGAATTGGGGGCCTTCGAGATCCGGACGCTCCGAATCCGGCCCGGCGCCTGACGATCAGGGGGCCGTTCGCCACCGGTCCCGGGGCCAGTCCGGACACCGCCCTTCCTGCAGGAAGGCCCGGATTCGGACATAACAGCCGCACCGGAGGCAGGTGCCGTCCGGCGCGAGGTGCGGACAGGCGGAACAGGCCGAGAGGCGCCGGCTGTACTCCGCCTCGGGGACCTTCCGGGTTCCCGGGGACGCCGCCAGGTCCGACAGGGCCCTGGAGATCGATTGCTCGGTCTCCAGGGCCTTCTCTTCCGGGGAACGACAGGTGCGGCAGGGGGAAGGGGAGGGGGCGGTCATGGCGGCGGTCCCCGCCGCGTCAGGCCCGGGTCGGGAACGGCGCCAGCCGGACGGCCGCCACGCTCATGGGACGCAGGGGGATCGAGAGCCACCCGTCTTCCCGGAGGACCCCCGCCATGGGCGTGGGCGCGATTTCCCCCGGATTGTCGAAGGTGTTGCAGGCGTCCATCGCCCCGGCCGAATACAGTTCCCGGGCTTCCAGCACGTCCCCGCATTCCGGGGCATAGAGATGCACCGTCTCCCCGGTGTCATGGGACAGGTTGGCCAGGGTCACGAGGATCGAGCCGTCCGCGGCCCGGGAGGCGGACCCGGAAACGGCGGGCAGGACCTTGCCGTCCACTTCCAGGCGCCGGTCGGCCAGCTTCAGGTCGACCAATTCGGCGTCCTGGTGGCCCTTGTACATCTCGAAAACGTGGTAGGTGGGGGTCATCAGGATCCGGTCCCCCTCGGTCAGGACGACGGCCTGGAGAACATTGACCAGCTGGGCGATGTTGGCCATCCGCACCCGGTGGCAGTTCCGGTTGAAGAGATTCAGGTTGATGGCGGCCACCAGGGCGTCCCGCATGGTGTTCTGCTGGTAGAGGAAACCGGGATTCGTACCGGGCTCCACGGCGTACCAGGTGCCCCACTCGTCGACCACCAGGGCCACCCGCCGGTCGGGATCGTATTTGTCCATGATCGCCCCGTGGATGCGCAGATACTCCTCCATCTTCAGGGTCTCCGCAAGGATGGCGTAATATTCCTCGGGACCGAAGCCGGTGGCCGCCTTCATCCGGAGATCGGGATGCCGGATGACCGTGTAGTAATGGAAGCTGAGGCCCTGCATGCGCCGAAGGTCCCCGTACGGATTGATCTTCATGACCTCCCGCATCATCACCTCGGTCCAGTGCCAGTTGGTATCATGGGACCCGCAGGCGATCTTGAACAGCGGCTCCGGACCGAAATTCCGGCAGTAGACCTGGTACCGCTTGTACTCGTCCGCGTAGTGCTCAACGGTCATGGACCCGCCGCAGCCCCAGCTCTCGTTGCCGACCCCGAAGTACTTGAGGCGGAAGGGCTCTTCCCGGCCGTTCTTCCGGCGCAGGTCCGCCATGGGGGACTTTCCCGGAAACGTCATGTATTCGATCCATTCGGACATCTCCCGGACCGTGCCGCTGCCAAGGTTCCCGCAAATATAGGGCTCGGCATCAATCAGCTCGCACAGCCGGAAGAACTCGTGGGTTCCGAAATGATTGTTTTCCGTTACGCCGCCCCAATGGGTGTTGATCATGGTTGGCCTGGACTCCCGGGGCCCGATGCCGTCCATCCAGTGGTACTCGTCGGCGAAGCATCCCCCGGGCCAGCGCAGGACCGGGATCTTCAGATTCCGTAGCGCGTCCAGGACATCGGTCCGGTATCCCTCCACATGGGGGATCGAGGCATCCTCCCCCACCCAGATGCCTTCGTAGATGCAGCGTCCCAGGTGCTCGGAGAAGTGCCCGTAGATGTGGCGGGAGATGGTTCCGCCGGAAACCGGGGTCAGGATGCCGTCGACCATGATCTTGCTACCTCCTAAATAATTATATAAAATAGTCTGCGGATGGATTGCCGGGATCGATGATTGGATGATACAATCGAACCACATGAAAATCAATATCGTGAGGGTGGAAAACCGCCGGCCTGTACCGTCCCGGTCAGGGGTCGGACAAATTCATAAAATCATGAAGAGGGTGCCATGCGAGACCTGAACCTGGACCCGGCCCACGCTCCCGTCTACAAGGCGCTGGCCAGCGCGGTCCGCCTGTCCATCCTCTCGCACCTGTCGTCCGGCCCCGCGAACCAGCAGCAGCTGGCCGACCGGCTGGGCCTGTCCTCCGCCA
>JAKPNJ010000066.1 GCA_029548445.1 Bacillota bacterium
GCTTCATCGGGTTCAGGGTCTTGATCAGGTAGTAGGCCAGCCGGCCGCCGCCGATGATGAGGATATTCATGGGGTTCCCTTCACCTTTCGCTTGGATGGAGAGGCTTATTCCTTGGCCACGATCACGATCTCGTCGCCCTGGCGGAGCCTGTACCTGGGATCGGCCAGCAGGAACCGCCCCTCGTGCCGGACGCCGAGGACGTGTTTCTCGCGATCGTCGCAAAAATCCTCCAGGCTGACACCGTCCCCATCCCCTTCGACCTTGAAAATCGAAAAGACAAGCCGCTGGCCGGCGATCGTGTGGAACTGGTCCTGTTCCTCGTCGCTGAGGGCCCGATGGACGGCGTCCACCGTCAGGCTGGTGGAACAGATGGTATCCAGTCCGAAGGCCTCGAAGATCTCCCGGCTCCTGGGATTGAAGATCCTGGCGATGACCTTCGGGACACGGAAGATCTCCCGGGCGACCTGGGCGGTCATGATGTTCATGTTGTCGTCCTGGGTTACGGCACACAGGGCGTCCGCCTGTTCGATGCCCGCGCCCTTCAGGACGTCCTTGTCGATGGGGACCCCGATGATTTTCAGGCAGTCGATATCGTCGGCATTCGCCATCAGTTTCGGGTCGTTCTCGATCAGGACCACTTCATGTCCCTGGGCGTCCAGCTCCCTGGCCAGGGAGGATCCGACCTTGCCGGATCCAATTACGAGCACCATCATGGCTTCGTCTCCTTTTCGGCGCGTGGGGCGCCGTTCCCGAAATGGGGGGGATCCTTCGACGCAGCCGACATGGTGTAGGCCAGGATTGCGGCAGCCATGGCGGCGTTGAGGGATTCTGCATGACCCGGCATGGGAATGGCAACCCGAAGGTCACTGGCCTTCCTGGCTTCCTCGGACAAGCCCCGGCCTTCGTTTCCGATGACCAGGGCGCCCGAGACCGGCAGGGATGCCTCCGGCAGCGGAATGCCCGCAAGATCCCCCGCTACCAGGGGGAGCCGGTGGACAGACAACCATTCCAGGACATCCGGCCAGGACTGGGAACGAAAGAGTGTGAGGTGAAATACGGATCCCATGGCGCTTCTCAAGACTTTTTGGGAATACGGATCCGCACATCCTGTCAGCAGAATGACCGGATTGAACCCGAATGCATCCGCAAGGCGGATCAGGGTCCCCAGGTTGCCCGGGTCCTGGATCGACTCCAGCACCAGGCATCGGATTCCGGCACTACTGACGGATACCGGGTCCAAGTCGGCCAGCCGCTTTCCGGCGGGACTGCGAGCAAGCATGGCAATGCCCTGGGGCGTTTCGGTTCCGCAGAGACTGTCGAAAAGGGCATCCTCGAAAACGAGAAGACCGCCGGACGCATCCCCCGGGAACCCCGCCGGAAGGTCCTGGCTTCCGGCCTCCATCCGCTCGAACACCCGGCGGGCCACCAGGGCCCGGAGAGGCTCGATGCCGCTCCGGACCGCATCTCCGACCAGCCGGAATCCCTCCAGGAAGACCTGGCCGGTCTTCCCTTCCCCGGACCGGATGACGGACCCGATCTCGCGAAAGACCGGATTATCCCGGCTGGAGACGAAACGGACACGCATGGTGCGGACCTTCCTTCAATTACAAAGGACGGGCGGTACCCGTCCTCTGCCTGTCACGACGATGGGGACCCGCCGGCAGGCCGGCCAGTCCGTCAGCCAGCCTGGATTCTCTGGCACAGGTTCCGGAACCCGCCGGGATCCCGGACCGCGATATCGGCAAGGACTTTCCGGTCCAGGCCGATGCCGGCCTTCTTCAGGCCGTTCATAAAGCGGCTGTAGGACATCCCGTTGATCCGGGCGGCGGCGTTGATACGTGTAATCCAGAGACGACGGAAATCGCGCTTGCGGTTCCGCCGATCGCGGTACGCATAGTTCAGGGACTTCATCACCTGCTGGTTTGCGACCTTGAACAGCTTGCTCTTCTTCCCGAAATACCCCTTGGCCAGGCGCAGCACCCGCTTGTGGCGGGCCCGGGTCCTGACGGATCTCTTGACTCGGCTCATGTCGGTATCCTCCGTTCCATCGATATGGCGACGCTGTCGCTCACTTGTAGGGAATCAGTTTCAGGATCGTCGCCTGGTTGGCATCGGAGGCGACCACGGAACGGCGAAGGTTGCGCTTGCGCTTGGTGGTCTTCTTCGCCAGGATATGCTTCTTGAAGGCCTGGCTTCTCAGGACCTTCCCGGTTCCCGTCACCTTGAACCGCTTCTTGGACGCACTGTGGGTCTTGACCTTGGGCATGGGATAATCCTCCTGTCCGGAAGCTTCGCTTCCCTTCTCAATTCTTCTTCGGTGCCAGGAACATGATCATGTTTCTGCCTTCCACCCGCGGAGGCCGGTCCACCTGGCCGTGGTCCGCCACCGCGTCGGTCACCCGTTTCATGACCTCGTACCCCTGGGATGTGTAGGTCATTTCCCGGCCGCGGAACTTGAGGACGATCTTGACCCGGTTGCCTTCGTCAAGAAAGCGGCAGGTGTTCCGGATCTTGAACCCGAAGTCGTGCTCCTCGGTCCGGAGCTTGAGCCCGACTTCCTTGACTTCCACGACGGTCTGGTTCCGGCGGGCTTCCCGCTCCTTCTTCGACTGCTCGAACATGAACTTGCCGTAGTCCATGATCTTGCATACCGGAGGTTCGGCGGTCGGGGCGATCATCACGAGATCCAGGTTCCGTTGGTCGGATCGTTCCTTGGCCACCGACAACGGAACAACGCCGACCATGGTGCCGTCGCTGTCGATCAGGCGGACTTCCCTGACCCGGATATCGTCATTGATCAGCAGTCCCTGATTTTCTTTTGCTATTCGAACACACCTCCTGATGGGAATCGTCCGGGACGAAAAAAAGGATGCCGGCCGGCATCCGCTGCACGATCGATCCGCGCCATACGGCGCAGGGTTCGACGATGGACCTCTTCGCATGGGCTCGAGGTGAGAAGCGGATGCTTCTTCTTGCTACAAGCGGGAGAATACTAGAGGATGGAGAGCCTGTCAAGGGGCCGTGGCGGCCCCGGTCCGTCGGCAACGGAACCCGGTATGGTATGATGGGCAGGTTCCGGCCCCGTGCCGGGCAAGGAGGTTGTTTCCATGATTTCGAATCGAGCGAGCGAGGCCTTGGCCGGCGGATCCCTCATCAGAAAAATGTTCGACGAAGGAGCCCGCATGCGAAGGGAACTGGGGTCGGACAGGGTGTATGACTTCAGCCTTGGCAATCCGGACCTCCCCCCTCCCGGTCTCGTGGCATCCGCCATCCGGGAGTTGGCCTTCGATCCGCCCCCCGACCTGCATTTCTACATGAACAACGCCGGCCATGAGGCAGTCCGGTCTGCCATCGCCCGGCGGATCGCACGGCGGACAGGCCTCCCGGTTGCCGCAAGCCGCGTTCTCATGACGTCGGGAGCGGCCGCCGGCCTCAATGCGGCGCTCCGGGTCCTCCTCGACCCCGGCGACGAGGTCCTGGTCCTCGCACCCTATTTCGTCGAATACCCCGCCTATATCCGCAATCACGGCGGACAGCCGGTTATCGTCCCCTGCGACCCCGAAACCTTCCTGCCGGACCCCGGACGCATCGCCGCCGCGATGACTCCCAGGACCCGGGTTCTCCTGCTGAACTCCCCCAACAACCCGTCCGGGGTGATCTATCCCGCGCCTGTCCTGGTATCCGTCCGCGACGCGCTGGCCCGCCGCGGCGAAGAGCTCGGGACCCGGGTCACGGTGCTGTCGGACGAACCCTATGCCGATATTGTCTATGACGGCCGCACGGTGCCGGAAACCCTGTCCATTTTCACCGACATGATCCTGTGCACGTCGTACAGCAAGTCCCTGGCCCTGCCCGGGGAGCGAATCGGGTACGCCGTCGTCCACCCCGGCGCGGAGGACGGCGATCGCCTTTTCGCCGCCATGGTCCAGGCCCATCGGTCCCTGGGGTTCGTCAATGCCCCCGCCACGTTCCAGCGGGTCATCCAGCGGGTTTATGACGCCCTGGACGCCCTGCCGGACGGGGCCGCGGGAGAGGGGGGCGCCCTGGTGGACGTCCGGCGCTACGAAGTGCGGCGAAACCGTCTGCATGGGATCCTGACGGAGGCAGGCTTCGAGTGCCGCCTGCCGGAAGGAGCCCTGTACCTGTTTCCCCGTGCCATGATCGCGGACGATGTCGCGTTCGCCATGGCCTGCACGAAGGAGGGCATCCTCCTGGTCCCCGGCAGCGGCTTCGGCATGCCGGGCTTTGTCCGGCTGGCCTTCTGCGTGGACGAGGGGATGATCGAGCGGTCGCGGGAAGCCTTCCTTCGGGTTGGCCGGACGTTCGGCACGCGCTGATCAGTCCGCAGGGACCACGAAGACCAGCAGCTCGCCGGCTTCGAGGCGGATTTCCACGGGCGATCCGCTGCCATCCGGCCGATTGCTGACGCCCCGGGCGCAGAGGTCCGGCAGCAAGGCCCGGTCCAGGCCGAATCGAAGTCCTTTCGTGGACACCCCGATGGCCGGTCCCGAAATCGCCAACAGCGACACGAGGAACCCTCGGGCCGGAATGTCCAGGCGAACGGCGGCGGTTTCTGCGCGGGCTCCGGAAAGCGCATGAATCCAGGTTGTGCCGTCGGTCAACCGAATGGGTACCCCCCGACGCGCCAGACCGGCAGCCAGGAGCAGGTGTGCCAGGGTATGGTCGGGCCGGGATCCCAGGGCCCCGATGACCAACAGGTCCGTCGCCCCCATGTCGAGGGCCGTTCGGATGGCGATTTCGGCATCGGTCTCGTCCTTGTCCCGGGGATGGCGATCCGTCCGGACGCCCAGGGCCTCCAGTTCCGGCAGCTGATCCGTCCGGATGGAATCCATGTCGCCCACCACCCGGTCCGGGATCAATCCCAGCCGATCCAGGTGCTCCAGGCCGCCGTCCGCCGCAATGCGGATCCGGCAGGCCGAAGCCGATTCCCGAACAACAGCATTCGGGTCCAGGCGGCCCGCCAGGGCGATCAGCCCACGCATGCCCGCAAGTCCCGGATCGCCTGGGCCGGGTCCGGCGCAGCGAAGATGGATTGGCCCATGACGGCCGCATCCAGGCCGCAGGACTTCAGCATGGCGAGGTTCGACAACCCGATGCCGCCGTCCGCCTGGATCAGGAAGGATCGATCCCGGGCTTCCCGCATCTCCCGAAGGCGGCGAATCTTGCCCGGGATGGACGGGATAAAGCGCTGACCCCCGAACCCCGGATTCACCGACATGAGGAGGACCAGGTCCAGGTCGTCCAGCACTTCCTCCACCGCACTCAGGGGGGTGGCCGGATTCAGGGACACACCGGCCCGGATTCCATGGGCCCGGATCTGCTGGAGGGTCCGGTGGAGATGGAGGCAGGCTTCGGCGTGGACGGTCAGCAGGTCGGCGCCGGCCGCCGCGAAGGCGTCAACGTAGCGTTCCGGTTCCACGATCATGAGGTGGACATCCAGGGGGCGCCGGGTCCTTGGCCGGATGGCCCGGACCACCGGCATCCCGATGGAGATGTTCGGGACATATCGGCCATCCATGACATCCACGTGGATCCAGTCCGCTTCCGGTTCCACCCGGGCGATGTCGTCACCAAGGCAGGCGAAATCGGCCGACAGGATGGAGGGGCAGATCAGGATTTCCCCGGGGCCGAGGGATGTGGGCCAGGCTGGACGAGGGTCCATCGGAGACTCCTTTCTTGTCAGGACATCCTGACGGCCTATTGCCGGTATCTGTCAGCCGGAAAGTCCGCTTCGAGACGAAACGCCCGATACCGGGACAGACGTCCCGGATCGATGAGGCCTGCTTCCGCTGCCTTGCGGACGGCACACTCCGGCTCGCTGACATGATGACATCCCAGGAACCGGCACCGGTCCGCGTGGGTCGCAAACTCGGGATATCCGGCCACGACCTGTTGCGCGGCCACTCCCGCTCCGGATAATGTCAGGGCGGAGAAGCCGGGTGTATCGGCCAGGTAGCCGCCTCCCGGCAGGGGAATCAGTTCCACATGGCGGGTCGTATGGCGTCCCCGTCCGATTCGCCGGCTGACCGTCCCGATTTCCATCCGGTCCTCTCCGGTCAGGTGGTTCATGAGGGTGGACTTGCCGGATCCCGACGGACCGGCCATGGCGATGGTCGTATCGGCCGGAGGCAGCCAGTCCAGGTCCGGCCGCCGGTCGGGACCGAGGCGGCTCATCGTCACCGGGTAGCCAGCAGCCCGGTAGATCCGGGCCAGGGCTACGGCTTCCTCCTCGGCCAGGTCGCACTTCGTGACGCAGATCACGGGATTCACCCGGTTGGCGCCGCAGAGGATCAGGAGCTTGTCCAGCAGCAGGAGATCCGGGAGCGGATCCCTCATCGAAAAAATCAGGAGCAGCATGTCCAGGTTGGCCAGGGGGGGGCGGAGAAACAAGTTGTTCCTGGGCAGGATTCGTTCCATTCGCCAGGGCATGTCCGGGTCCCCGGAAGGCCGGCATTCCACCAGGTCTCCCGGGGTCGGGACCTGGCCGTTCCGGCGGAACAAGCCCCGGGGGGAGGCATCGGATTCCGTTCCGTCCTCCCCGTGGAGGCGATATCGGCCTCCAACGCCCCGCAGGATCCGGAATGTCATGGCGTTTCGGCGGTGGGAGCCGGTTCATCCGTGGGGGGTGGCGGCTCCGTCGGCGTGGGCGGTTC
>JAKPNJ010000079.1 GCA_029548445.1 Bacillota bacterium
CCCTCTTCGCCCTGCTCTCCGTCTCGGCGGTCCGGGGAACGGTCCGGGATTCCCTGCTGGAATCCGACCGCAAGCTCTTTGCCCAGATCCGGTACCAGATCGTGACGATGGATACGATCCTGCGCAACCTGGACAAGGGGATCTTCACCAGCGCGGATGCCGGATACCTGATGTACGCGCCGGATCCCGACGTCTTCGAGGCCACGATCCGCCTGGCCCGCATGAAGCGCTCCATCCTGTCGGTCTACCCCTTCGTCCATTCCTTTCATGTGTACAACCGGAAAGCCGATCTCCTGTACAGTTCCTACAGCGGCATGTACACCCCCGACGCATTCCTGCAGGACCTGGTCCGGTCCGGGGCGCCCATCCCCATCCTGGTTCCCCTCTACCGGCTCTATGACAACCAGTCCCTGAATCCCGCCACGCGGTACGACCGGGTCTTCACCTACGCGATCCACGACTCGGGCGTTGGCGACGAGACGCCCCAGGGGGCCGTCTTCCTCAACATCCGGGAGGAGTGGGTCCTCGACACCCTCCGGCAGATCGAGGGAGTCGCGCCGGAATCGGGCGAGCGGACCCTGCTGCTCGACGCGGCGGGCGCCCTGCTGATCGACACCGGCCGTTCGGCTTCGGACCCGCCGGCCTGGGAGACGGATGCCCTGGATGCGCTGCGTCCGCTCCTCGCGACAGGATCCGGGGATGAATCCATCCAGCTGGAGATCGGCGGCGCGTCCCACCTGGCCAACATCGCCCATATTGACGGACCGGAATGGACGGTCGCCCGCCTGCGTCCCACCCGCACGGCCTTCGGACGGCTGGACCGGATCCGGGGCATCCTCCTGCTCCTGGCCGCCGGCGTCCTGCTGCTGGCCCTGGTCATGGCCTACGCGGTCTCGATCCGGATTTACCGGCCGGTCGGTCGGCTGGTCCGCCAGGTCCAGGGGAGAAGTCCGGCCTGGGACGCAGGAAACGCCACGGACGAAATCGAATATCTCTCCACGGCCTTCAGCCAGGCCCTCGACCAGGCCCGGGCATCGGTCCGCGAGAAAGAGACCAACCGGTCGATCCTTCGCCAGTTCCGGTTCCGGCAGCTGCTGGCGGACAGCCGGGCCCTGGCGCCGGAGGATCTTTCGGACGAGGACGGGCAGTCCTCCTTTGCCTTCCGGCCTGACAGGACGGTCCAGGTGCTGCTGTTCCGGATCGACGACGCCCGGGATTTCCGGGAGCGCTTCAGCGTCGAGGACCAGGAGCTGTACCGGTTCCTGCTCTGCAACATCGCCCGGGATGTCCTGGCCGACATGGGGCCGGCGGATGTCCTGCCTGTGGACGGGGAGACCGCCGTGGCGGTTTACAATCCCCGGGCGGACCTGCCCCTGGATCCGCTGCTGGAACGCATCCAGCAGGCCATGGTCGCCTATTTCCAGATCCGGGTGTCCGTCGCGGCCAGCCGGACGGGAGAGGATTATCGCGATGTGTCGGCCCTGCTGGAGGAAGTCCGCCGCAGGATCGAGCAGCGCCTGTTCCTGGGCCGTTCCGCCCGGATCCATCCGGAGGAGGGCGGGGACGGCGGGGATGACCGCGCCTCGGAATACCCCGCAGCCCTGGACCGCCGCCTGGCCGACGCCATCCGGAGACAGGACCCCAAGGCCATTGACCGGACCCTGGAATCGATCGTCGCCGCCATCCGCCAGGGCAGCGTCGAAGCCGCCGGCTTCTCGATTTCCCGACTGCTGGGCGTTGTCCGGTCGACGGTCCAGGAGATGAACCGGGATCGCCTCCAGCCCCTGGTCGCGGATTTCGTTCCCCTGCAGCGGCGCCTTTCCTCCCTGGAGACACTGGAGGAGATCCGGGCTGACGTCTCCGAGTTCCTCCGACAGCTCCTGGCATCCGGATCCGGACGGACCGAATCCCGGAACCGCGTCATATCGGACACCATCCTGGACATCATCGCCCGCAACCATGCCGATCCCAACCTGTCCCTCCAGTCCATCGCAGCCATGATGCGCATGTCCGCCGACTATGCCGGCCGGCTCTTTCGGGAAGATCGGGGCCTGTCGGTGGCCGAGGCCATCAATCTCCACAGGATCGAGAAAGCCGCCGAATGGCTGCGGAACTCGGACCTGGACGTACGCCAGGTCATGGCCCGGGTGGGGATCGAAAGCGAATCCCATTTCTATCGGCAGTTCAAGTCGCGGTTCGGCGTCACGCCCCGGGAGTACGCCGGAACGGCAGGCCGGAAAGCCTGACCCGTTCGCCCACGGACCCGTTCTTCCCTGACCCGTTCTTCCCTGGCCCGTTCTTCCCTGGCCCGTTCGTCCCGCAACCCCGGATTTGGCAGACAATCCGGAATCTGGCAGTCGTCCCCGCAGGAATTCCCGAAACTGGCAGGCCCGTCCGGCGGTTCCGCCTGTAGGATCGTGCCATGGAGGCCGCCCGGGAATGGCGGCGGGACGGGAGGCGCAGGCGGTGAAAACGATCCGGACGATCTGGAAGCACAGGGAACTCGTCGTCCTGTCCCTGCCCGGCGTCCTGTTCCTGCTGGTCTTTTCGTACATCCCCCTGTACGGCATTGTCCTGCCGTTCAAGAACTTCCGGTACGACCTGGGATTCTGGAAAAGCCCCTGGGTCGGCTTCCGGAATTTCGCATTCCTGTTCGGGTCGGACAACGCCTGGCGGATCACCCGGAACACCGTGCTGCTGAACCTTGCATTCATCCTGGTCATGACCGGGGTCGCCCTGGCCTTCGCCCTGATGCTGTTCGAAGTCCGGCGCCGCTCGGTACGGGCGTACCAGACGGCCATGTTCCTTCCCTACTTCCTGTCCTGGGTCGTGGTCAGCTATATCTTCCTCGCCCTCCTGGACATGGACAGGGGCCTCGCCAACCGGATCCTGGAAGCCCTGGGCGCCGAGCCGCGGCTGTGGTACAACGACCCGGGCCCCTGGCCCCTGCTTCTCCTCCTGGCCAACACCTGGAAGGGGGCGGGGTATTCGGCCATCATCTACTATGCGGGCCTCATGAACATCGACCGGGAGTACTACGAGGCGGCCGAGATCGACGGGGCGACCCGCTTCCAGCAGATCCGGAAGATCTCCATCCCCCTGCTGTCGCCGCTGATCACGATCCTGTTCCTGCTGGCCATCGGCCGGATCTTGTACGGCAATTTCGACCTGTTCTACAACCTGACCCGGAACTCGACCCTTCTCTATCCCGCGACGGACGTCATCGACACCTTCGTCTACCGGGCCCTGCGGGTGACGGGTGACATCGGGATGTCCTCCGCGGCCGGGATCTACCAGTCGGTGGTGGGGTTCTTCATTGTCCTGGCCGCCAACCTGGTCGTTCGCAGGATCCATCCCGAAAACAGCCTGTTCTAGATAACGGGCTGTTCCGGAAGACAGGCCATTCCAGGAAGGAGGGACGCGCACCATGTCCTCGAGGCGATCCGGCGCCATCCGGGCGCTCAGCCACGTCGTCCTCTCCGGGTTCTCCATCCTGTGCATCCTGCCGCTCCTCCTGATCCTGTCCATCTCCCTATCCAAGGAGATGGACCTCCTGACGGACGGGTACGCCCTCATCCCGAAAACCCCGACCCTGGAAGCCTACGCCATGGTCTTCCGCCACCCGGACCAGCTGCTCTCTTCCTACGGCGTCACGATCACCGTCACGGTGGCTGGCACCTTCTTCAGCCTCCTGATCACCTCGATGCTGGCCTACGTGCTCTCCCGCCGGGACTATCCGCTGGCCCGGAAGACCTCCTTCTTCGTGTTCTTTCCCATGCTCTTCAGCGGCGGGCTGGTCCCCTGGTACATCCTGGTCGCCCGGACCCTCGGCATGCGGGACACCCTGTTCGCCCTGATTGTGCCCTATCTCGTCATCCCGTGGTTCGTGCTCCTGATGAAGGGATTCCTTTCCTCCATGCCCGCCTCGATCCTCGAGGCCGCCCGGATCGACGGCGCCAGCGAGTATCGCATCTTCTTCCGGCTGGTGCTTCCGCTGAACAAGCCGGGCATCGCCACGGTCGCCCTGTTCTGCGCCCTGCTCTACTGGAACGATTACTGGCTGAGCCTCCTGTTCATCCAGACCACCCGGACCGTATCGCTGCAGTTCCTGCTGTTCCGCATCATGTCGAACATCGATTTCCTGACCAGCGCCCTGGCCATCCAGGCCGGGGTCCGGACCCAGGTCGACCTGCCGCAGCAGTCCGCCCGGATGGCCATGTGCATCCTGGCCGCCGGGCCGATGATGTTCGTCTTCCCCTTCTTCCAGAAGTATTTCGTGAAGGGGTTGATCGTAGGAGCCGTCAAAGGCTGAGGACGATCGTTCGCGGGCGACTGCGTTCGATGGGAAAAGACTCGCAGGGAGAGGGAAAAAGGAGGAAACTGATGCAGAAGAGACCGATGAGGAGGAGACAGATGAAGAGAAACCGTTCCATGCATGTCCTGTGCCTGGCCGCCATCGTCGCGCTGGCCCTGGCCGCCGCGGGCTGCGCGCCGGCACCGACCCCGACCTCGGGGGGACAGGCCACGCCGACGCCCGGAAACCAGGCGACGCCCACCGAGGCGCCGAAGGAACTGGAGCCGGTGGACCTGACCTGGTATGTGATCGGAACGCCCCAGGCGGACCAGGCGTCCGTGGACGCCGCCGCCAGCGCCATCACCATGGAGAAGATCAAGGCGAACCTCCGGATCATTACGTTCGACTGGGGAACCTACAGCGACAAGCTCAAGACCATGGCCGCCACGGGGGAGGAGTACGATCTCTGCTTCACCTCGAGCTGGGCCAACGAGTTCTTCTCCGGCGTCTCCAAGGGCGCGTTCCTTCCCATCGACGACCTGCTGGCCGAGCATGGCCAGTCGATTCTCGCCCAGGTCCCGGAGGAGTACTGGGGCGCCGCCACGGTCGCCGGGAAGCGCTATGCCATGTTCAACTACCAGATCTCGGTCGCCCAGAACGGCCTCTTCGTCCAGAAGGCCCTGGCGGAGACGTATGGCCTGGATCCTGCGGCCATCCGGAAGATCGAGGACTTCGCGCCCTTCTTCGACAAGATCCTGGAAAATGAGCCCGGGATCACCCCGCTGCTGACCGGCGGCGGCCTGATCCCCCTCTTCAACTACGATACCGGCTACACACTGGACCGGGCCACCCAGTCCTGGGTCCTGCCGCTCTATATCCGCGTCGGGGATCCCGACTTCAAGGTCTTCGACCTCGGCCAGTCCCCGGAGAGCAAGGGCCGGAACGCCCTGATGCGGAGCTGGTACAACAAGGGATACCTCCGCAAGGACGCCGCCAGCATCACGGACCCGGCTTCCGAGTCAAAAACCGGCAAGTACGCAGCCTGGGTCGCCGGGACCATCACCCCGGGCGGCGAGGTCGTCGAGTCGGCCCGGACGGGCATCGACGTCATCGCCATTCCCATCGCACCGGCCTATACGGACACGACCTATGTCATCGCCGCCATGACGGCCATCAGCCGGACCTCGAAGAATCCCGAGCGGGCCATGATGCTCTTTGACCTCATGTACTCCGACAAGGCCCTCTACAATCTCGTCTGCAACGGCATCGAGGGGACGCACTACACGAAAATCGACGAGACCTACATCCGTCCCATCGCCGATTCGGGATACGCCCCGACCACCGACTGGGTCTTCGGCGGCCAGTTCAACGCCTTCCTGAAGGAGGGCATGGCCCCCGACACCTGGACCGTGACGGACGCGCTCAACAAATCGGCCGCCAAGTCGCCGCTCATGGGGTTTGTCTACAACCAGGAGGACGTCAAGGACAAGGTCGCCCAGATCGAGGCGATCCTGCAGGAGTATGCACAGGCCATGGCGACCGGCACCGTCGATCCGGACGTCGCCCAGCCCGAACTGGATGCCAAGCTGAAGGCCGCCGGCCTCGACGACGTCATCGCGGATGTCCAGGCCCAGCTCGACGCCTGGAGAGCCGCCAACGGGAAATAGACGGAACCGGCGGATCCACGGGAAGGACCGGTGTGGAGACGCACCGGTCCTTTTCGAAAGTCGTTCTTTACGGAAACGATTCCGCCTTGCTACAGTGAATCGGGACGACCGAAAGGAAAGGGGACCCGCCATGACAGGATATGAACGGAACCGCCAGGCCATGCGCCGGCTCTACGAAAGAAAATCCGGGATCCTGGTGACCTGCGAGTGGTATGCGGGGGTGTATGCAAACCAGCTCGAGTCCCTGGACGACCGGGAACGGGAATTCGAGGTCCAGCTGGCCCGCTATCGCATGCAGGCCGACGCCGCGGCGGAGGGGTTCGCCAATGTGCCGACCGTGTATTTCGATTTCGGCCGGGTGGCCTGGCTGATGGCCCTGGCCTACGGGTGCCCCATGATCCGGATCAATGGCCTCGTCAACGCCGAACCGCTGTACCGGACCCTGGAGGAGGCGGAGGCGTTCCGGCCGATTCCGCGGATTTGGGAACGGGGGCTCTACCCGGAAATCTTCAGCCGGATCGAGGCCTTCCAGGAGCGGCACCCGGAGATTCCCATCACGATCAGCGACAACCAGTCGCCCAACGATGTCCTGACCTCCATCCTGAAGAGCGACGAGGCCATGGTGGCCATGGTCACCGACGGCGACCGGCTCCACGAGATGCTGGGCATCCTGACGGATTCCATCATCGAGGTCAACCGCCGCATGGAAACCGTCATCCGGAATTTCGCCGGCTTCTCCTGCGACCGGTACCTGCCCTTCGGCATGCATGTCAGCGACGACAACGCCGCCTTCCTGTCCCCGGAAGCCTATGCGGAGTTCTCGGTGCCCTATGCCGGGCGCCTGGCCGACGCCTTCGGGGGCCTGGCGTACCATTGCTGCATGGGGCAGCAGCAGAACCTGGCCCTCATGGCATCGACCCGGGGGTTCCTGGGCTTCGACGCCATGCCGGACTTCAACCCCGTCGACCGGATCCTTTCGGCCATCGGGGGGAAGGGCGTCTGGAACGTCTGCAACCACGAGTATGCCACCCTGGCGGAGCGGAAGACGCGGATTCCGGACGAGGCCTGGTTCCGGGACCTGATCGACCGGGCCCGGGGGCGCTGCGGCCTGCTGCTGAATGTCTACCACCCCGAGCGGGAGTCGGCCCTGCGCCTGGCCGCCTCGGTCCTGGAGCACGCGGAGCGGACAACCGGCCAGGCCGTCTCCCCATAAGGAAAGGATTTCCCGATGCACCATGCGTCCGCCCATGGATCCCTGTCCTTTGGCCTTGACACCTTTCACGGCACGGCGGTCGCCTCCACCCGGTCCGTACCGGATCCGGGCGACGGGGCCTTCGACCTTCCCCTCCGGACCCCGGCTGCCCGCTGGCACCTGTCGGGCCGCTCGGAGCCGGACCCCGGGGGAACCGGGGGGCGGCGGATCCGGCTGCGGTTCCGCCTGGAGGAAGGCCGGGAGGAGTCGGTGGCCTGCCATGCGGCCCTGGCCATTCCGGACTGGACGACGGATCCCTATGTCCTGGTGCCCGGCGCCGTCTATGCCGGCAACCGGTTTCCGGCGGAACCGACGGGCTATCCGCCCCTGATCGTCGATCGGGAGCGGATGGGGCCGGATTTCCCGATCACCATCACCGACGTGCCCCGGCTGCTGCCGCCCGGGGAGGCCGGCGACTCGGGCTTCCATCTCCTGGCCGGCGACTGCTCCATTCCCGCCGCCGGCTTCTTCTTCCCCGAAACGGCCACCGGCCTCCTGGTCCTGGTGGAACCGGACGCAGGCCACGGCCCGGTGGGGATCGGGTTCCGGGAGAACCGGCCGGACCGGCAGGCGATCCTGCGGATCTCCTCGCCGGGCGTCCGGGACGGCCGGGTCTATACGACCTGCAACCGCTCGGGGGCGCCGTCGCCGGACCGGGGCGCCGGGATGGGGCCCGGGGACGAACTGCGGCTGGAGCTCGTCCTCTGCGCGTTCCCCTGCCCGGACGTTCCGGCCCTGTTCCGGCGGCTGCGGCAGGTCCGCATGCGATTCGGGACCGACGTCCCCCCGGACGCGACGATCCCGTTCTCGGCGGCCTGGGCGATCCAGGAAGCCTGCTACAACCGGGAACGATGGGACGAGAAGGGGGCGTACTACTTCTCCTTCCTGAAGGACTACATGCCGGAGATCATGGACTTCCAGCTGGGCTGGATCGGCGGCCTCCAGTGTACCCGGGCCCTCCTGCTGGAAGGCGGCGAGCTGTCCAGGGAGAGGTCGCTCCGCAATCTCGACATGGTGTTCCGGAACGCCACCGCCGCCTCGGGGTTCCTCTACGGCGCCGGCCGTGAGGGGCGCTTCTACGGAGACGGCCTGTGGGCCTTTCCCTGGCCGTATGGCATGCACTCGGTCCGTCGGAGCGGGGACGCCCTGTATTTCCTTGTCCGCCAGGTCCGGTCCCTGGAGCGGCGGGACCCATCCTTCCGGACACCGGCCCATTGGCGGGACGGCATCCGGCGGCTGGCCCGGGCCTTCGTCCGCCTCTGGGAGCAATCCGGCCAGATCGGGCAGGTGGTGGAGGTGGAAACCGGCCGGCTGCTGATCGGGGGCTCCTCTGCGGGGGCCATCGTGCCGGCGGGCCTGGTCCTTGCGTCCGGTTATCTTGGCGAGCCGGACCTTCTTGCGGCGGCCGAAGCCATCGGGGAACACCTGTACCGGCACGGCACGGCCCGGGGCCTGACCACCGGCGGCCCCATCGAGATCCTCCAGTGCCCGGACAGCGAATCGGCCTACGCCCTGGTCGAGTCCTTCCTCGCCCTCCACGAGGCGACGGGACGTCCCGACTGGCTGGCCCGGGCCGTGGAGGCCGCCGACCAGTTTGCCAGCTGGTGCGTTCCCTACGACTTCCGCTGGCCCCGGGGGACGGAATTTGGCCGCCTCGGCCTGCGGAGCACCGACACCGTCGTGGCCAATGTGCAGAACAAGCATGGGGCGCCCGGCATCTGCACTTTCTCCGGGGACGCCCTGTTCCGCCTGTTCCGGGCCACCGGGGATCCGGACTGGCTGGACCTTCTCCGGGACATCGCCCACGGCCTGCCCCAGTACCTGTCCCGGGCGGATCGCCCCATCCATGACTGGAATGGGCACCCGCTGCCCGACGGATGGATGTGCGAGCGGGTCAATCTCAGCGATTGGGAGGGTCCGGACCGGATCGGCGGCGTCTTCTCCTGCCCCTGCTGGTGCGAGGTCTCGAACATGCTGTCCCATGCGGAACTGCCGGGCGTCTATGTTCGGCCGGACACGGGACATGTCGTGGCCCTGGACCACGTGACCGCCGCCCTGGAAGGGGAGGAGACCGGATCCCAAGGGCTCCGGATCGGGAACCCGACGCCCTATCCGGCCCGGGTCCGGGTGTTCGTCGAGGGGCTCCGGGACATCCCCCGCCATCCGGTCCCGGACCTGGCAGACAGCTGCCTCCTGGTCGACATCGCCCCCGGGGGGGATGCGTTCCTGCCCCTTGCGCCGGACGGCTCGATGACGGCGGAAGGCCCGGCTGAGCCGGCTGTCCGAACCGGCGGAGAAGGAGGCCGGCCATGACCGCAAAGGATCGTGTCCTGCGCGCCGTGGCCCGACAGGAGACCGACCGGGTCCCCTTCGGCAGCTTCGGAACCAACTGGGCGGACGAGGAGCGGATCCGGCAGCATGTGGGCGCCGCCATCCTGGAGGAGATGTACCGGGAGGTCGGCCTGGATCTCTGGAACATCTGGCAGCCCCTGGTGTACACGGGGGAAGCCAGGCGCCTCGACGGCGAACCGGCGGACTTCTGGGGCATCCCCGCCTCGGTGTACCGGGACGGGGATTCCAGCCAGCGTTGTCCCCTGGCCGAGGTGTCGTCGGTGGACGAGGTCGAGGCCTACCCGTGGCCCTCCATCGGGGACTTCGCCCCTGCGGGCCTGGACGCGGAGCTGGAGGCCCACCGGGAGTTCGCCATCATCGGCGGGGTGTGGGCGCCCATCTTCCACAACGTGACCTGGCTGTGCGGCTTCGAGAACACCCTGGTGAACCTGGTCCTGCAGCCGGAGGTGTCCGACGCCCTCATTCGGAAAGTCACGGATTTCTGGGTGGCCTATGTCCACAAGACCCTGCAGCATGCCCGGGGGCGCATCGACATTGTCGAGAACTGCAACGATTTCGGGGCCCAGTCCAGCCTGATCCTGAGTCCCGAGCTCTTCCGGCGGCACTTCCGGCCGGCGCTGCAGCGGCTGTACGACGCCATCCGCGAGCATGGTGCCCTGGTCATGCAGCACAGCTGCGGATCCATCCGGTCCCTGGTCCCCGATTTCCTGGAAATGGGGGCCGACATCCTGAACCCCGTCCAGGTCGGGGCCGCGGGGATGGACCTGGAAGGCCTGGCGGCCGATTTCGGCGGAAAGGCGACCTTTTATGGGGGGATCGACACCCAGCATGTCCTGCCGGAGGGACCCGAGGACCGGATCCGGGAAGAAACCCGCCGAACCATCGGTCTCCTGGGCCGGGATGGCGGCTATATTCTCGCCGGGTCCCAGGGCCTGGAACCGGACATCCCCGTCGAACACATCCTGGTCATGTTCGATGAGGGGCGGAAGTCTTCCGAGCGAATTCCCTAGGGATATCGTTTCCATTGCGGTGCCGGCTTGGCGAACCTGTCGCGCACGATACGCGAAAAAATAAAAACGTTATCATTCATTTGAACAACAGTTGGGCATATTGCATCATGCATGGCAGGGTGATATCCTTGATATGTGCAATGAACGCATGAAATATCCAATATAGGGTCGTAACTTTTCGTGACTAAAAATAGAAACGGTTCGATTTCGTTCGAAGAAGGAGGCGGAGGCCATCAAGCGACGTTCCCGGATCCTGGCGTTGGTCCTGATGCTCGCTTTCCTGCTTCCGGGAGGCGGGTCGGGGGTTCTGGCCGAGACCGACAATTCCGTGCCCGGCGCGTCGGATCCCTCGGGCCTGGCGGGGTTCCGGTATGATGCCGTCCTGGCCGGCTGGAGCGGCCTTCCGCAGCCGGAAACCGAGGCCTCTGCAGACCTCTCGAAAACGGACGGGATGACGGCCGGGGCTTCCCTGGCCCAGGACTACGAAGGCCGGTCGCCGGCCGTGCTGCTGGAAGAGGGCTCGGAAGCCGTATTCTGGCTGGAGGTCGGCACTACGGGGCTCTATGGGATCGAGATCGGGTACATGCCGCTTCCGGGCAGGGGCCGCAGCGTGGAGATCTCCCTGGAGATCGACGGGGAGCTGCCGTTCAGCGAGGCCGGAAAGCTTCTTCTCCACCGGAACTGGATCGACGAGACGGAAGTCCTGCGGGACAACCGGGGCAACGACATCCGGCCGAACCTGGTGGAGAGGCGGGTCTGGAAGACGGTGGACATGACCGATTCCGATGGCCTGTACAACGAACCCTTCCTGTTCCGTCTCGAGGCGGGGATTCGCCGGATCACCATCCGGACCATCCGGGAGGGCGTCGCCGTCTCCGGCCTTTTCGCCCGGAACCGCCCCCCCGCGCCGAATCGGGCAGCCTACCTCGCCTCCCTGGCCGGGCAGCCGGAGGGACCCGCCCGGTACCTGCAGGTGCTCTCGGCGGAAACCGCCCGGGCCAAGACCCACCCGGTCCTGTATCCCATTCACGACCGGACCACCCCTGCCACCGAGTGCCGGGGCGAACCCAACCACCCGTCCAAGATCCGGCTCAACGCCATCGGGGGAACGAACTGGCGGTATGTGGGCCAGGCCATCGAGTGGGCCTTCTCGGTACCGGAGGACGGATTCTACGGCCTGGCGTTCCGGGCCCGGCAAAACTTCGTCCGGGGCATGGTCAGCACCCGCCGGATGACCCTCGACGGCAGCGTCCCCTACCAGGAGATCCGGGATGTCCGGTTCCCCTACTCCATCGACTGGGAGAACACGGTGGTGTCCGACGACCAGGGCCCGGCCCGGATCTTCCTGTCGAAGGGCGACCATGTCCTGCGGCTCGAGGTGGTGCCGGGCGACATGGCCGAGGTAATCCGGAGCCTGGAGCAGGTGGTCTTCGACCTGAATTTCCTCTACCGGAAGATCATCATGATCACCGGCACGATCCCCGACATTTACCGGGACTACTACCTGGAGAACAAGATCCCCGGTCTCCTGGAAGGCTTTGGGGACAGCGCGGCGGAACTGCGGCTGCAGGCCGTCCGGATTCGGGAGATGACCGGGACGGAAGGGTCCGAGGCCGCCCTGCTCGACGATGTCGCCCGCCAGCTGGAAAGCCTTGTCCGCAATCCCGAGACGATACCCGAGCGGCTGGATCGATACAAGGGCAATGTCAGCGCCCTGGCCGCCTGGCTGTTCCGGATCCGGGAACAACCCCTGGAGCTCGACACGATCCTGGTCCTGGGCCGGGACACCCGTCCGCCCCCGGCCGGGGCCGGCTTCTTCCGGATACTCTGGTTCGACCTGCAGGCTTTCGCCCTGTCCTTCGTCGAGGATTACAACGCCGTGGGGAACACGTATGAATCCGGCCAGGTCGTCACGGTCTGGGTCAGCAAGAACGACCTCCTGACGTCCGGCTCCTCGTCGGGCCAGGACCAGGCCCAGGTCATCAAGCGGCTCATCGACAACGACTTTGTCCGGAACACCGGGATCGGCGTCAACATGAGCCTCGTGGACAACTCCCAGACCCTGACCCAGGCCGTCCTGGGGGGCCAGGGCCCCGACGTGGCCCTGCTGGTGCCGGAGGGGATGCCCGTCAACCTGGCGGTCCGGGGCGCCCTGGCGGAACTGGGCGGGAAAGCCGGCTTCGCGGACGTGGAGACCCGGTTCAAGCCCTCGGCCTTCATCTCCTATCGGCTCGGGGACGGCGTGTACGCCCTGCCGGAGACCCAGAACTTCAACATGATGTTCTACCGAAAAGACATCCTGGACGAGCTGGGCGTATCCCCCCCCGACACCTGGGACGCGTTCTACGAGATCCTGCCCGTGCTCCAGAAGAACAACATGGAGATCGGCATCGGCGAGAACCAGATGGTCTTCGAGTCCCTGCTCTACCAGAAGGGCGGCCAGTTCTATGCCGACGACCTGCGGACCACCGGGTTCGACACCCCGGAGGCCCTGGAGGCCTTCAAGGACTGGACCGGCCTCTATACGAAGCACGGCCTGCCCCTGGCCTTCGACTTCTACAACCGGTTCCGGACCGGCGAGATGCCTCTGGGCATCAGCGGCTACACCTTTTATAACTTCCTGACCGTGGCCGCCCCGGAACTGCGCGGCCTCTGGGGGATGGCCCCGATTCCCGCCACGGTCCGGCCGGACGGAACCCGCAGCCGGACGGCCACCTGCTACGGCTCGGCCTGCATCCTGATCGGCGGGTCCGACGTGGAGGACGCGGCCTGGGAGTTTATGAAGTGGTGGACCAGCGCCGATACCCAGGCAGCCTACGGCCTCGAGCTGGAGTACCTGATCGGCCCGGCCGCCCGCTATGATACGGCCAACCTGGAGGCCTTCGACCGCCTGCCCTGGTCCGACGAGGAGCAGGCGATCCTGCGGACCCAGTGGGACGAAGTCTGGGATGTCCCCCAGCTGCCCGGCAACTACATTACATCCCGGAACCTACAGTACGCCTTCCGGCGGGTCGTTTATTACTGGGAAAACGAGCGGGAAACCCTGTACGAGTACAACAAGGACATCAACAAGGAAATCGCCCGGAAACGGGTCGAGTTCGGGCTGGACTGAAGGAGGCAAGGCGGTGGCGCGGCAGGCGGGACGGACCGGCAGGGGGTTTCGGGGACGGGCGACGGTGCCCTATCTCATGCTGCTTCCCTATACCCTGGTGTTCGCGGTGTTCATCGTCATTCCGCTGCTCGCCGCCGTGGTCCTGAGCTTCACGAGCTTCAACATGCTCCAGGTGCCCCGCTTCAACGGCCTGACCAATTATGTCCGGCTCCTCTTCGACGACGACGTCTTCCTCATCGCCGTCCGCAACACCCTGGTCTTCGCCTTCCTCACGGGTCCGGTCGGGTACATCCTGAGCTTTCTGTTCGCCTGGTTCATCAACGACATGGGCACCCGCCTCCGGACCCTGCTGACCCTTGTGTTCTACGCCCCCTCCCTGGCGGGCAACGTCTACTTCATCTGGATGTTTATCTTCAGCGGCGACACCTACGGGTTCATCAACAGCCGGCTCATGATGCTGGGCATCATCAAGGAGCCGATCCAGTGGCTGTCCGACGTGCGCTACAATCTCTGGATCGTGGTTCTCGTGATCCTGTGGCTGTCCATGGGGACGGGCTTCCTGGCCTTCGTGGCCGGGCTGCAGACGCTGAACCAGGAGCTGTTCGAGGCCGGTTCCATCGACGGAGTCCGAAACCGGTTCCAGGAACTCTTTTACATTACGCTCCCCCAGATGACGCCCCAGCTGCTGTTCGGCGCGGTCCTGACCATCGCCTCCTCCTTCGCCGTCGGGTACCAGAGCATGTCCCTGACCGGGTTCCCCAGCACGGACTACTCGACCCATACGGTGGTGCTGCACATCCTGGATTTCGGCTTCATCCGCTACGAAATGGGCTATGCCAGCGCCGTGGCGGTGGTTCTGTTCATCAGCGTCCTGGTCGTGTGGAAGCTCATCAACACGGGTCTCCGCCGTCTGGGCGGGGATCTCTGAGAAGGGAGGAGGCGGCATGGCGATCCAGCTGAAGGCCCGGGTCAGCCGATCCATCGGCGGCAACCTGACCGTCTTTATCTTCCTGCTCCTGGCGGGGGTCTTCATGGTCCTGCCCCTGGTCTACATCGTCGTCAACTCCTTCAAGCCCATCAACGAGCTTTTCCTGTACCCGCCCCGTTTCTTCGTCCGGCGGCCGACCTTCGACAATTTCCTCGAGCTGTTCCAGCTGTCCCAGAGCACCTGGGTGCCTTTCTACCGGTACCTGTTCAACAGCCTCTTCATCGCCGGCGGCGGCACGGTCCTCTATATCTTCATCGCCTCCATGGCCGGATTCGTGCTGGCCAAGTACCGCCTTCCCGGCATCGCCCTGTATGTCCAGGTCGTGATCTGGGCCATGCTGTTCCGTCCCGAGGTCATGGGCATCCCCCAGTACATCATCATCACGAAGCTGGGCCTGCTCAATACCTACCTGGCCGTCATCCTCCCGGCCGTGGCCAGCTCCCTGGGCGTCTTCATGATGCGGCAGTTCATGACCACGATCTACGACTCCCTCCTGGACGCGGCCCGGATCGACGGCGCCGGCGATTTCGGGATTTACTGGCGGGTCGCCATGCCCATGGTCAAGCCGGCCTGGCTGACCCTGACGGTGTTCACCTTCCAGGGGCTGTGGAACATGGCGGGGGTCCAGTACATTTACGACGAGAGCATGAAACCACTGCCCTACATGCTGAGCCAGGTGGTCTCCGTCGGCATCGCCCGGGCCGGGGCCGGCGCCGCGGTGGGCCTCTTCCTGATGCTGCCGCCCATCCTGATCTTCGTCTTCGCCCAGCGGTCGGTCATCCTGACCATGGCCCACACCGGGATCAAGGAATAGGGGGCGGCGCATGAAGCGAATCGGCATTCGTCGCCCGCACCCGAAGGCGCCCTCCTGGCGGCCCGGTCCGGTTCGCCCGGCGGTCCTGCTCCTGGCCCTGGCCCTGGCCGCGGCGGGGTTCCCGCTGGCCCTGGCGCCCGCGGCGCCCGTCGCCGCCATGACCCAGGATCCCTCCAGCTATGTCTACAACGAGTGGGGCACCGCCGTGCCGGCGCCTCCCCTCTACTCGGCCACCCGGCAGTTCAGCGGCAGCGACCTGGGGACAGGCCCCCTCAAGGAAGCCCGGGACCTGTTCTTCGACGAGGCCGAGCAGGAACTGTACCTGGTGGACAGCGCCAACAACCGGATCCTGGTCCTGGACCCTGAATACCGGCTTGTCCGGACCCTGGACGCGTTCTCCCACGAAGGGGAGACCCTGACCCTGAACTCCCCGGGCGGGCTCTTTGTCTCCGCCCAGGGGCTCCTCTACATCGCCGACAGCGAGAACGGCCGGATCCTGGTTACAGACCGGACGGGCACTGTCCTCCGGATCCACGGAAAGCCGGAATCCGAGCTCATCGCCTCCGATTTCGTCTACAAGCCCCAGAAGATCGTGGTGGACCGGGCGGAACGGATGTACATCCAGGCCACAGGGGTCTTCGAGGGGCTCCTGTCCCTGGATGCCCAGGGACGATTCATCCAATACTTCGGGTCCAACCGGGTCGAGATGACCGCCCAGATGCTCATCGACCTCTTCTGGAAGCGGATTCTCTCCAGGGAGCAGCGGGAACGCATGGCGAGCTTCGTGCCCATCG
>JAKPNJ010000082.1 GCA_029548445.1 Bacillota bacterium
CCCTCTTCGACGTGGTTTCCTGGATGCTGGTACTGCTGGGCCTGGGCCTGCTGGCCGTGGGCGGCGGTATCGCGACGATCGGAATGGTCATGGCGGCCGCCGGCGCCGGCCTGATCGTCCTCTTCGGCGGCCGGAGCGCCCGGAATCCCGTGGCCCGGATCGGGAAGGGCCTCTACGCCCTGTACGGGATCACATCCTACCTGGGTGACATCCTCTCCTACACGCGGATACTCGCCCTGGGCCTGGCCACCGCGGTCATCGCCATGGTCGTGAATCTCCTGGGCGCCATCGCCGGCTTCGGGCCCATCGGGATCGTCCTGTTCCTGTTGGTGGGAGTCTTCGGCCATGCCCTGAACCTGGCCCTGTCGGCCCTGGGGGCCTATGTCCATACCAGCCGGCTCCAGTATGTGGAGTTCTTTTCCAAGTTCTACGAGGGCGGCGGCCAACCCTTCCGCCCACTGCAGATCCGAACCCGTTACACCGTGATCGCCAAGGCCCCCGGCTGACGCCCCGGCCCAGGCGAACGGACTGTCCCGTCGCGACAATCGCCCCGCTCCGTCCCGCAATCCGAACCGAACCCGAAAGAGGAGGAACCCCATGGAATTCATCGACGCCCTCAACAAGATCTTCACCGGCAACGTCATCGCCTTCTTCGGCGCCTCCCTGGCCGCCATCCTGTCGGGCATGGGCTCGGCCAAGGGCGTCGGCATCGTGGGCGAGGCCGCCGCCGGCGTCCTGAGCGAGGATCCCGGCAAGTTCGGCAAACTGCTGGTGCTCCAGGCCCTGCCGGGCACCCAGGGCATTTACGGCCTCCTGATCTGGTTCATGGTCGTGGTGGTCAAGGGCAACTTCCTCTTCGGGAACACGGTCCTGACCGTGGAGCAGGGGTGGCAGATGTTCGCCGCCTGCCTGCCCATCATGATCGTCGGCTACTTCTCCGCCATCGCCCAGGGCCGGGTGGCCGCGGCCGGCGTCCAGCTGGTGGCCAAGCGTCCCGAGGAACAGTCCAAGGCCATGGTGCTGGCCGCCATGGTGGAAACCTACGCCATCTTCGCCCTCCTGGCTTCCTTCCTGATGGTCTTCTTCGGGGTCAAGATCGGATGAACGGCCTCGATGCCCTGATCCAGCGGATCCTGGAGGACGCCGACGCCAGGGTCGCGGAGTACCGGGACGCCACCCGGGCCGCCGTGGCCGGGATCGAGGCCGAGGCCGACGAGGCCGCCCTGGCCATCCGCGAGGATGCCGCGCGATCCCTGGAATCGGAGACCCGGGCCCTGGAGCGCCGGTCCGAATCCCAGGCCGCCCTGGAGCGCCGCAAGGAATGGCTGGGCGCCCGCCAGGCCGAGATCGCCAAGGTGCTGGATGCGGCGGTGGAAGCCCTTTGCTCCCTGCCCGAAGCCCAGCGGACGGACCTGTACGCCTCCCTCCTGGAACCGGAAGCCGCCCGGGGCGGCGCCGTCCGGTTCTCCGCCCGGGATCTCGAGGCCGACGTGGCTGCCCGGTCGGTGGCGGAAGCCAACCGCCGCAGCGCCGCCGCCGGGGGACGGGGCGACGCCTTCTCCCTGGACCCGGTGCCCGGCGCGTTTCGGGGCGGGCTCCTGCTGCGGCAGGGGGACGTGGAGGACAACCGGACCTTCGACCTGATCGTCCGCCAGTTCCGGGGCGACCTGGAATCCCTGGCGGCCGCGCATCTCTTTCCGGATGCCTGACCGGGAGGCGCGGACATGACCGAGCGGACAACCGCCTTTCGACGCCCCGCCCCCGATACGGACTACGCCTATGCGTCGTCCCGGGTCCGGGCGCTGGAAGCCCGGGTGCTGGACGGCGCCCGGATGGCCCGCCTGTCGGAGGCCCAGTCCGTGGACGAGGTCGTCCGGGCCATGGCCGAAGCCGGGTATCCCTCCGGCGAGCAGCCGGAGCAGTCCCTCTCGGAGGGGCTGGCCGCCCAGGCCGCCCTGGTCCGGGACCTATTCCCCGAGCCGGGGTATGACGAGGTCCTGCTCCTGCCCCAGGACGCCCACAACCTGAAGGTCATCCTGAAGGCCTTCCTGTCCGGGCAGCTGCCGGACGGGGAGCGCTTCGTCGGCGACGAGACCTCCGCCCTGGGGGAGGGCCTCCTGGCTGGCTCCGGAAGCGGCGACGTCCCGGGAGACGACCTGGCCTCCCTGCCCCGGTTCGCCGACGTGCCCACCGCCGATTCCCTCCGGCCCTACGCCCTGTCGCCCTCCCTGGAGCCTTTCCAGGCCGTCTACGAGGCCGTCCGGGACCGGTCCGCGGGCCGGATCCACCCCTTCCTGGAGGCGGCCGCCGTGGCGGCGGTCCGGGCCTTCGCCCAGGACCCCGTCGGGTCCGTCCTGGACGCGGCGGTGGACCGGCTGCTCTACGACACCCTGTCCCGGAAGGTCGCCGCCCTGGGGAATCCCTGGTTCCGGGATTTCCAGGCCTTCCGGGTCGACCTCCTGAACCTGGGGGTCCTGCTCCGGGTTCTGGCCATGGGCAGCCCCGCCGGCCGCCTGGCCCAGGAGCTCCTGCCCGGCGGCTCCCTGCCCGAAACCGCGTTTCTCCGGCTGGAAGGGGCCACCGGCGAACAGGTGGCCGACGCCTTCAGGGCGACGCCCCTTGCGCCCCTCTCCGCCCTGGCGCCGGAATACGGGAAGCCCGGGGTGGCGGCCCGATTCGGCCGGCTGGCCGACGACCTCCTGTCCGCCCGGGTCCGGACCGGCCGCCGGGTGCTGTTCGGCCCGGAGATCCTGCTGGGCTACCTCCACGCCCGGGAGATGGAAGCGAAGAACCTGCGCCTGGTCCTGACGGCCCTCCGCAACGGCATCCGGTCCGCCCAGGTCCGGGACCTGCTGCGGGATACGACATTCTGACGACCGGGGGAGGGGAGCGAGACATGCCGAAAGTGGCCATCATCGGGGACCGGGACAGCATCATGGGCTTCGCCGCCCTGGGCGTCCAGACCCTGGAAACCCGGAGCCCCGAGGAGACGAGGCGGCTCCTGCGTGCGGCCTCCACCGACGACCTGGCCGTCGTGTTCATTACGGAACAGGCCGCGGAAGCGGTGCCCGACACCCTGGCGGCCCTCCGCCTCCAGCGGCTGCCCGCCATCCTGCCCATCCCTTCCATCGCCGGCCGTACTGGCCTGGGCATGACCGACGTCCGGGAAACCGTCCGGAAAGCGGTCGGGGTCGACCTTTTTGCCCTGGACGAACCGTCCGGGCGGGACAAGGAGTGAAGCACGTGACAGACCGAATGGACCGCACAGACCGCGCAGACCGCACAGACCGAACTGGCCCTGCAGACCGCACTGGCCCTGCAGACCAAATGCAGGGATCGAAAACCCTGAGCCGGGGGAAAATCCTGAAGGTGTCCGGGCCCCTGGTGGTGGCCGAGGGCATGGGCGACGCCGAGATGTTCGACGTGGTCCGGGTGTCGGGCCAGAACCTGATCGGCGAGATCATCGAGATCCACGGCGACCTGGCCTCCATCCAGGTCTACGAGGAGACCGCAGGCCTGGGGCCCGGGGAGCCGGTGGTGTCCACCGGGGCGCCCCTGTCGGTGGAGCTGGCCCCGGGCATGATGGGCGAAATCTTCGACGGGATCCAGCGCCCCCTGGAGGCCATCATGGCGAAGGTGGGGAACAACATAACCCGGGGCGTCCAGGTCGACGCCCTGGACCGGACCCGCCAGTGGGAATTCGTCCCGGTGGCCCAGGTGGGGGACCGGTTGGTAGGCGGGGATATCCTGGGAACCGTCCAGGAGACCGTGGTGGTGGTCCACAAGGTCCTGGTGCCGCCGGGGGTGTCCGGCGTCCTCCGGGAGATCCGGGCCGGGAGCCATACCATCGTAGAACCCATCGCCGTGGTCGAGACCGAGGACGGCGGCCGCCGGGAGCTGCCCATGCTCCAGAAGTGGCCGGTCCGCATCGGCCGTCCCCATGCCGGCAAGATTTCCCCGGAGCGGTCCATGGTCACGGGCCAGCGCTCCATCGACACCTTCTTCCCGGTGGCCCGGGGCGGCACCGCTGCGGTGCCCGGCCCCTTCGGCAGCGGCAAGACCGTAATCCAGCACCAGCTGGCCAAGTGGGCCGAGGCGGACATCGTGGTCTACATCGGCTGCGGCGAGCGGGGCAACGAGATGACCGACGTGCTCCTGGAATTCCCGGAGCTGACCGACCCCCGGACCGGGGAGTCCCTGATGAACCGGACGGTGCTGATCGCCAATACCTCCGACATGCCCGTGGCCGCCCGGGAAGCCTCCATTTATACCGGCATTACCATCGCCGAGTACTTCCGGGACATGGGGTACTCCGTGGCCATCATGGCCGACTCCACCTCCCGCTGGGCCGAGGCGCTCCGGGAGATGTCCGGCCGCCTGGAGGAAATGCCCGGCGAGGAGGGCTACCCCGCCTACCTGGGATCCCGGCTGGCCCAGTTCTACGAGCGGGCGGGCCTCGTGACCTGCCTGGGTCAGGAACGGCGGGAAGGCGTCCTGACCGCCATCGGGGCGGTGTCGCCCCCCGGCGGCGACCTGTCCGACCCGGTGGCCCAGGCTACCCTGCGGATCGTCAAGGTATTCTGGGGCCTGGATTCGGCCCTGGCCTACCGGCGCCACTTCCCGGCCATCAACTGGCTGATCAGCTACTCGCTCTACGCCGACCGGGTGGGGGAGTACATGGACCGCCACGTGGCCCCCGACTGGAGCGCTCTCCGGGCCCTGGCCATGCGGCTGCTGCAGGACGAGGCCGAGCTGGAGGAAATCGTCAAGCTGGTGGGCTTCGACTCCCTGTCCGCCGGGGACCGGCTGAAGCTGGAGGCCGCCCGGTCCATCCGGGAGGACTTCCTCCACCAGAACTCCTACGATCCCGTGGACACCTACACCTCCCTGCCGAAGCAGTACCGGATGCTGTCCCTGATCCTGCGCTACTACCAGGAGGGGACCCGGGCCCTGGAGCGGGGGGCGTCCTTCCGGGCCCTGTACGACCTGCCGGTTCGGGACGGCATCGCCCGGTTCAAGTACATCCCCGAGGACGAAGTGGACCACGAAGCCGACCGGCTCGACCGGGCCCTCCGGGACCAGGTGGGCGCCATCCTGCCCCAGGGGGTGATGTAGCATGCCGAGAGAGTACAGAACCATCGCGGAAGTGGCCGGCCCCCTGATGCTGGTCCGGAAGGTCGAGGGCGTGACCTTCGGCGAGCTGGGGGAGATCCTGCTCCCCAGCGGCGAGGTCCGCCGATGCCGGGTCCTGGAGATCAACGGCGACAACGCCCTGGTCCAGCTCTTCGAGAGCACCGTCGGGATCAACATCGCCGAGACCCGGGTCCGGTTCCTGGGCCGGGGCCTGGAGCTGCCCGTGTCCCCGGACATCCTGGGACGGGTCTTCGACGGCATGGGGCATCCCGCCGACGGCGGCCCGGATATCATCCCGGAGCGCCGCCTGGACGTCAACGGGACGCCCATGAACCCCGCCGCCCGCAACTACCCCTCCGAGTTCATCCAAACCGGCGTGTCGGCCATTGACGGCCTCAACACCCTGGTTCGGGGCCAGAAGCTGCCGATCTTCACGGGCTCCGGCCTGCCCCACGCCCAGCTGGCGGCCCAGATCGCCCGGCAGGCCAAGGTCCGCAGCGCCGACAGCAAGTTTGCGGTGGTGTTCGCCGCCATGGGCATTACCTTCGAGGAAGCCGACTACTTCATCCGGGACTTCCGGCGCACCGGGGCCATCGACCGGGCGGTCCTCTTCATGAACCTGGCCAACCACCCGGCCATCGAGCGGATCTCCACCCCCCGGATGGCCCTGACCGCCGCCGAGTACCTGGCCTTTACCCGGGGGATGCATGTCCTGGTCATCATGACCGACATCACCTACTACGCCGAGGCCCTCCGGGAGGTGTCCGCCGCCCGCAAGGAAGTCCCCGGCCGCCGGGGCTATCCCGGCTACCTCTACACCGACCTGGCGACCCTGTACGAACGCGCCGGCCGGCAGAAGGGGAAGGACGGGTCCATTACCCTGATCCCCATCCTGACCATGCCCGAGGACGACAAGACTCACCCGATCCCCGACCTGACGGGCTACATTACGGAAGGCCAGATCATCCTCTCGCGGGACCTCCACCGCCGGGGCATCCGGCCCCCCATCGACGTCCTGCCCTCCCTCTCCCGGCTCAAGGACAAGGGCATCGGGAAGGGCAAGACCCGGGAGGACCACGCCCAGACCATGAACCAGCTCTTCGCCGCCTACGCCCGGGGCAAGGAGGCCAAGGAGCTGTCGGTGATCCTGGGCGAGGCCGCCCTGTCCGATGTCGATCGGCTGTACGCGAAGTTCGCCGAGGCCTTCGAGGCCGAGTACGTGTCTCAGGGCTACGAAACCGAGCGGTCCATCGAGGAAACCCTGGACCTGGGGTGGAAGCTGCTGTCGCTGCTGCCCCGGACCGAGCTCAAGCGAATCCGGGAGGAATTCCTGGACCGCTACTACAAGGAAAGGACCTCCTGATCCATGGCCCGGATCCAGGTCAACCCGACCCGGATGGAGCTCCTGCGGCTGAAGAAGCGGCTGGCCGTGGCCCGTCGCGGCCACAAGCTGCTGAAGGACAAGCGGGACGAGCTGATGAAGCGCTTTCTGGACCTGGTCCGGTCCAACCGGGACCTGCGGCAGGAAGTGGAGACCCGCCTGGCGGAGGCGTTCCGGGAATTCGTCCTGGCCCGGGCGGTGCTGTCCCGGGAGGCCCTGGAATCGGCCCTGCTCATGGGGGCGCCGCCCCTGGACCTGCCCGTGGACACCCAGAACATCATGAGCGTCGAGGTGCCCGTCTTCGAACTCCTGTTCGCCGAGTACCGGGCCGACGAGCTGCCCTACGGCATGGCCGGCACTCCCGGCGAGCTGGACGCCGCCATCGCGACCTTCCGGGAAATCCTGCCCGCCATGCTGCGGCTGGCCGAAATGGAGAAGACCGCCCAGCTCCTGGCGGAGGAAATCGAGAAGACCCGGCGCCGGGTCAATTCGCTGGAGTATGTGCTGATTCCCCGGCTGGCCGAGACCATCCGGTTCATTACGATGAAGCTGGACGAGAACGAGCGGGGGAACACGACCCGGCTGATGAAGGTCAAGGACATGATGGTCAGGCAGGCCCTGGAACAGGCCCGAAAGTTCGACGAGGGCGTCGCGGCCGAGAGGGAAGGCCGGCTGGCCTGAGGGCCGACCTGGCGAGCCCTAATCCCGAATCCGGAAGTGCTTCCGATAGGTGGCGATGGCGCAGCGAACCGCGTCCATCGCCTCTTCGCGCCCCACGACCTCCGAGGCGCTGGTGGGGGTGTGCTCCAGCTGTTTGTACACCGTAAAGAAGTGGACGATCTCCGAGAAGATATGGGAGGGCAGGTCCGCGATGGCCCGGTGGCCGTTCAGCTGGGGGTCCTGGAAGGGGATGGCGATGACCTTCTCGTCCCGCTCCTCGTTGTCCATCATGGTGATCATCCCGATGGGATAGCACTCCACCAGGGTCATGGG
>JAKPNJ010000085.1 GCA_029548445.1 Bacillota bacterium
CAAGGAGATCATCGTCGGCGCCATCCAGCGGTATGCCGCCGACCACGTGTCGGAAACGACCGTCTCGGTGGTGACGCTGCCCAGCGACGAAATGAAGGGCCGCATCATCGGGCGCGAAGGCCGGAACATCCGGGCCATCGAAACCATTACCGGCGTCGACCTCATTATCGACGACACGCCGGAAGCCGTCATTCTCTCGAGCTTCGATCCCATTCGCCGGGAGATCGCCCGTCTGACCCTGGAAAAGCTCATTGTCGACGGACGGATCCATCCGGCCAGGATTGAGGAAATGGCCGAGAAATCCAGGAAGGAAGTCGAACAGACCATCCGCCAGGAAGGCGATCGGGCGGCTTTCGAAACCGGCGTCCTCGGCATGCACCCGGAGATTCTCCGCATGCTGGGCCGCCTGCGTTACCGGACCAGCTACGGCCAGAATGTCCTGCAGCACTCCATCGAAGTCTGCTGGCTGGCCGGCATGATGGCGTCCGAACTGGGCCTCGACGCGACCATGGCCAAGCGGGCCGGCCTGCTGCACGACATCGGCAAGGCCGCCGACTTCGAACTGGAAGGATCCCATATTACCCTCGGCGCTGACATCGCGCGGCGCTACAAGGAAAGCCCGGAGGTGATCAACGCCATCCAGTCCCACCACGGCGACGTGGAACCGGATTCCATGATCTCGGTCCTCGTGGCGGCGGCCGACGCCATATCGGCGGCCCGGCCCGGTGCCCGGCGGGAGAACCTGGAGAACTACATCAAGCGCATCGAGAAACTCGAGGAGATCGCCAACTCCTTCGAGGGAGTCGAAAAGTCCTATGCCGTCCAGGCGGGTCGCGAGATCCGCATCATGGTGAGGCCCGAGGACGTCCGGGACGAGGACATGAACCTGAAGGCCCGGGAAATCTGCAAGAAGATCGAGGAAGAACTGGACTATCCCGGTCAGATCAAGGTCCACATCATCCGGGAAACCCGGGTGATGGACTACGCACGCTAGGCTCGACACACAAGGGAAGAAGGCTGTCCAGGGGGCGGACCCACCGCCGGGGACGGCCTTTTTTCCTGCCGGTATGCCATGTGGTACTATGTGTTCGATTGGAGATGATGAAATGATCCGCATCCTGATGATCGGCGATATTGTCGGGGCGCCCGGTCGCCGGGCCCTCCGTGCCATCCTGCCCGATCTTAGAAGGCGGGAAGCGGTGGACCTGTGTGTGGTCAATGCCGAAAATGCCGCAGCAGGCCTTGGATTGACGGCATCGCTTGCCGCCGACATCCTGTCCTGCGGGGCAGATGTGCTGACAACCGGGAATCATGTTTGGGCCCGCCACGAACTGCTCGACGCCATCGATGCGATCCCGCGCCTGGTCCGGCCGCTGAACGGACCGCCCTGCTGGCCTGGCCGAACCCATGTTGTCCTTTCGGTCGCCGGCGTTTCGGTCCTGGTCACCAACGCCCTGGGACGGGTCGGCATGGATCCGGCGGACTGCCCCTTCCGGGCCATCGACGCCCTCCTCGAGACCGTCCGCTCTACGCAGGATGTTCCGCTTGCCGTGGTGGACTTTCATGCAGAGGCCACAGCGGAGAAGGCCGCCATGGCCTGGCACCTGGACGGGCACGTGACCCTCGTCGCAGGGACCCACACCCATGTGCAGACATCGGACGCCCGGATCCTGCCCCGGGGCACCGCCTTTATCACGGATGTCGGCATGACCGGCGCCACCGACGGCATCATCGGAATGGATGTGGAAGCCTCCCTCCGCCGGATTGTCGACCGGCTGCCATCTCCCTATGTGGGGGCCCGGGGTCCGGCCGTCCTGGAAGCGGTGCTGGTGGAGGCCGATCCCTTGACAGGCCGCGCTTCGTCCATTCTTGCGTTCCGCATTCCGGAGCCCCGGGATGGATGAGTTGCCGACTTCTTCACGGCCCTTCCGACCTGCCCGGACCGCAGCCGCCCGGCGTTTCAGTCTATCCATACTGATATTGTCACTAGTGTCTTGTTCCATGGTTGGTTCCGGATGCAGCCATGCCGGCCCGACCGGGGCCGGACCGTCCCCGGTCTTGTCCGCGACCCCTGTCCCGACCATCCGGCCGACAATCTCCCCGGAACCCGGTTCCGAAAAACGCGGAATCCTCCGCCTTCCGGCGACCCCGATCGGAACCTGGAATCCTCTCCTGGAATCGGATCCGTTTTTCCAGGACTGGGTTCCCCTGGCCTACGAGGGCCTGTTCCGGATTACCCGGGACCAGGGCGTCCAGCCGGTCCTGGCGTCCAGGACCTCCTCCTTGGCCGGTGACCCTGGGGCAATCCGGATTCATCTTGCGGACAATGTCCTCTTTCACGACGGGACCCGCCTGGATGCGTATGATGTGGAGGCCTCGTTCCGGCTGATTCGAAGCCGACCCGACTCACCCTTCTTCATCCGGATCCGGGACATCGTCCAGTGCACGGCCCTGGACGACAGGACCCTCCTGGTGAGGGCCGGTCGCTTCATGCGCCTCCTGCCGTATGCCATGACCTTCCCGATCCTGCCGTCCGAACTCCTGGAAAGCGGGGAAGAGGGCGATCCGGACAACCCGTGGCCCGGAACCGGAACCTATATGGTGACGCGATCCGACGGCGAGGGGTCCGACGGGGGCGGCTACGGTCTTGTTCCCACCGACCGGGGCGGTCCCGGATCGGCAGGTCCCGGGCCCGCGCTCCGCCTGGTCTTCCTGGAGGATCGGGCCGAGGCGTTCCGGGCCTTTTTCGATGACCGGATCGACATGCTGGCCATGGATGCGGCCGAGACCGCCCGGATGGCCCGGCTCCTTTCCGTCCGGATGGCCCTGTATCCGGGCAACCGTTATCTGTTTCTTCTTGTCAATCCTTCCCGGGACGCGGATCCCGAAGGGCCCTCCCTGGCTGAAGGCCTCAGGCAGGCGATTCAATCCCTGGATCCGGCCGCCCTGGTCGACGAGACCCGGATCCGGATGTCGCCCCTGCCGTTTCCGCCAGGATCCCGATGGCTGGCCGCGCTTCGGCCGACCCTCCGCCCCCCGTCCCGGCCGACCTGGCCGGAAGGGCTTGACACGATCCGGATCCTTGCCGATCCCGGCTCTCCCGTCCAGCAGGCATTCCTTCCGGTCCTTCTCCAGTCGCTGGCCAATGCGGGGATCGGGGCGGTCTCCATGGCCCCGCCGCCGGATCTGCCCTATCTGGACGCACTGGGCTCATCAGGGTATGATGGAGCCATGGTCGATCTTCCGGTCTCTCCCGTTCCGTCCGTTCTGTGGTGGCTGTCTTCCGACGATCCGAACCTGCCGCCGGACCTTGCGGGCTTTCCGGATCCTGTCGGACGTTCATCGGATCCGCTCCTGGTCGGGGAATTGGCGGATTGTCTCCGACAGGCCCCGTTCCCGTCGGGTCCGGATCCATTCGATTCCCTGCCGGATCGGATCCTTTCCGCATCGGGACTGGTCGGGATCGGCTTTTCGGAAGAAGGCGTCCTGCTGGGGCCTCGCGTTCGCGGATCCCTGGTTCCCGGCTTCGACAATCCATTTGAAGGCATGGAAGGAGTGCGTGCATGGCCTGGATCCTGATCATCCTGCTCGGCCTGTCATCGGACCAGCTGCTGAAGCGTCTCGTGTCCGAAACTGTCGGACCGGCGGACCGGATTCCCGTGATTGACGGATTCTTCCATATCATCCACCGGACAAATCCCGGAGCGGCCTGGAGCTTTCTCGCCAACGTGCCCTGGGGAATCCATGTCCTGGCCGCCACATCCGCCGTCGCCAGCCTGCTGCTGGCCTGGATGATCTTCCGCTATCCCGACCCGCGGCTCCGGGCCTGCCTTTCCTTTATCCTGGCCGGCAGTCTCGGAAACCTCGTGGATCGGGTTCTGAGAGGCGGCGTTGTCGATTATCTCGATTTCCATTTCGGCTCCTATATTTTCCCTACGTTCAACCTGGCCGACATGATGATCGTCTGTGGGGCCATCGCCCTGGGGGCCCTGGTCCTGTTCCGGCATGATTTCCTGGAATCCGCCCTCCAGTCCCGGCCCGGTTCCCCTGGCGGCGGGGAAGGAAAGGCCCCGGGATGATGTCGGCTTCCCCCCCGCTGCTTTTCCTTCCAGACCGGGACGGCCTCCGGATGGATGCCTGGCTGGCCGAATGCCTTTCGGACCGGTCAAGGACCTTTGTGCAGCGCCTGATTGCCGATGGCCGGGTCACCTTGTCCGGCCGGGCGGTCCGGGCCGGCGAACGAACCCGGGTTGGTACCCCGGTCCATGTGGACATGCCGCCGCCCGAACCCGTCGACGCGATTCCCCAGGATATCCCCCTCCGCATCCTCCATGAGGACGACTGGCTCCTGGTCCTGGACAAACCCCGGGGACTCGTCGTCCACCCGGCACCCGGACACCCCGACGGCACGCTGGTCAACGCCCTGCTGGCCCACTGCGGAAATCGTCTCTCCGATGCGAACGGAGGGCTTCGTCCGGGCATCGTCCACCGGATCGACAAGGATACGTCCGGCCTCCTGCTGGTTGTCAAGGACAACCGGATCCATGACGCATTGGCCCGACAGATCGCCCGGCATGAAGTCGTCCGCCGGTACCTGGCCCTGGTCCATGGCACGATCCGGGAGGACTCCGCCCGGATCGAGGCGCCCATCGGCCGCCACCCGGTCCATCGGAAGAAGATGGCTGTGGTGGCCACCGGTCGGCCGGCCGTGACCCGGATCCGTGTCCTGGACCGCTTCCGGACATCGACGGAGATCGAAGCCGAGCTGGAAACGGGACGCACCCACCAGATCCGGGTCCACATGGCCTATATCGGCCACCCGGTGATCGGGGATCCCCTCTATGGCCCTGCCGGCGCGGACGGACGGTTCCGGGGACAGCTGCTCCATGCCTTCCGCCTTGACTTCGTCCATCCGGCCACCCAAAAACCGATGCACTTCGAGACGCCCCCACCGCCGGAATACCTGGCGGCCCGGGAGGTGCTGTCGGCATGAAAGGCATCCTTCGCGCCTTCCGGGGACAGCGCGTGCTGGTCTTCCTCGTGATGCTGTTCTTCGGCACGCTCCTGTCGGTCCAGGTCCGTTCCCTGGCGGAGGAAAACGCCCGTCTCCAGCGGACCAAGCAGGATTACGAGTACTACGCGAATCTTCTGGAGAGCGAGATCCGGTTTTCCAACGAACAGCGCACCAAGATCGAGGACCTGTCGGTGCGAAAGGCATCCCTGCTGGAGAGCAGCCTGATCCAATCCGGAGACGAAGCCCTCCTGGCCGAACTGCGGAAGGTTCGCGCCCTGGCCGGCTTCACGCCGGTGACCGGGCCCGGACTCGTGATTACCCTGGACGACTCCGAAGCCCGCGTTCCCGGTACCAATCCCGCCGACGCCCTGATCCACGACGGCGACATCCGCCACATTCTCGACCTTCTCCGGGGCACGTCCGCCCTGGCGTTCGCCATTAACGGGGAACGAATCGTATCGACAAGCGAGATCGTCTGCAACGGTCCCTCCGTCCTGATCAACGGCCAGAAATACCCGGTTCCCTATGTGATCACCGCCTCGGGAGATCCCGTCGTCATGCGGCTGGCCCTGGAAAGCGATCCCTTCATCGCACTCCGGCGGAAGGACAGGATCCGGATCCTGGTCGAGGAGCGGGAGGAAGTGACTGTGCCCGGGTTCCGCGACACGGCACGAATCCCCATATACATTAGTGCACTGGAGGTGACGGGATGATGACGCGTTCCAACGGAAAAACGAGACTGGTCCGTTCCGCGGCCCTCCTGGCCGCCTGCCTCCTGCTCGGTGTCCTGATGGCCATCCAGTTCAAGAGCGTGAACTCCGCCCAGAACCAGCAGCTGCTCCAGAACAAGCGTCTGGAGGAACTCCAGGCCGAGGTGATCGCCCGGCAGAAGACCAACCGGGAACTGTCGGACATGTACAACAAGCTGAAGGATGCGGTCGCGGCCCTGGAAAACCAGATGGCCACCAATGACGACACCCTGCAGCGGGTTTTGGAGGAGAAGCGCTTTGCCGAAACCTTCGCAGGCCTGACCGAGGTAAGCGGAACCGGCATCCTGGTGACCGTGGAAGGCCTGGCCGGCGGAGAGACCCTGGTCCGGGACGTGGACCTCCAGATGGTGGTCAACGAGCTTCGGGCGGCCGGCGCCCAGGCCATTGCCATCAACGACGAACGGATGGTGGCCATGTCGGAAATCCGCCAGGGCGGCGTGTATATCGTCATCAACGGACGACCGTTCCCGGTGGACGGAAGCTTCACCATCAAGGCCATCGCCCTGAAGCAGGACCTGGAGCGTGCCCTGACCATGATCAGCGGCGTTGCGGATTCCCTGCGCTTCTACAACCTGAATGTCGTCATCACGAAGGCGGACCGGGTGGTCATCCCCAGGCTGCGGGAGGACAGCCCGGCCTACCGGACGGACTTCTGGACGGAGACACCATGATGGCGG
>JAKPNJ010000092.1 GCA_029548445.1 Bacillota bacterium
CAGTTCAGGAGGAGCCGGTCTCCGACACATTCCCGAACCAGGCGCATCCCCTCCCGGAAGGCCATGGCGGAGGTCATCCGGTTGTCCAGGCGGTTTCCCACCAGCGCTCCATACAGGAGAAAATCGGCCTTGATATAGTCAAATCCCCATTCATGCACGATGCGCCGCAAGGTGTCGCGGAGAAAGCGACGGACATCGGGATGGGTCAGGTCGAGACCGTATGTCTCGCCTCCGTTGTTCATCAGGTCCAGCCCCTGGCCGACCACCCAGTCCGGGTGATCCCGGAAAATGGTGCTATTCCGGGTGACAGCGAAGGGAGCGATCCACAGGCCAGGTCGGAATCCCTTCGCGCGGATGGACTCGGCAACGGCTTGCATGCCCTCCGGAAACTTCCCCCTGGCTTCCCAGTCTCCCCAGTTGAATGTTTCGTCCCCGGGGTCTTCATTCCATCCGCCATCGATAAGGAAGTAATCCAGGTGCTCCTTCATGGGTGAGGCGGCATACTGGTCCAGGAGCCGGTCAATATCGGCCCGGGTCTCCGTTCCGTAATAGGCATACCAGCTGCAAAAGCCTGTGATGCGCTCGCCGCAGGAAGGGGATTCGGCTCCTGCCTCCCGGAGAAGCTCCATCCCGTATTCCCGAAGAAGAGGCGTCAGCGAAGAGCCGGATCGGAGAGTCAGGGCGGGCAATTCCTCGGACTGGCCCGGTGCAATCGTCCGGAACTCGTACGGGATGCAGGGCGTGATCGACATCCCTTCGCCTGTCCGGCAGATGTCCAGATAGGAAAAAAATCGGTCTGTCTCTCCAAAGCCCAGGACCAGGGCATCGGATCCGGACTGGTCTGTCAATCCGCAGGCTCCATGGGATCTCCAGGGTCGGTCCGTTGGCTGGGGGCCGCAGTACCCCAGCATATCCCGACAGATCGTGTGGATTCGGTCGATTCGGTCCCCGGGGGTCACTGACAGAATTCCATATGGATATAGGTCGCCCGGGGCCAAATCCTGGTCGCCCTGGTTCACAATATGACCATGGATCACGATCCTGTCGGGATGGGACTCGACTCGACGAGACAGGATGGCGCCAGGCAGTCCGATGCAGGGAACCCCATTGTCAGACCTATCCGTAATGCGGATCGAGAAGGGTCCGATGCGAATGTCGATCAAGGGATCCCGATCCTTAATGGCAGGATCCTCGCCCCATGCAGCGATCTCCCGCCCAACCGATCCAGCCATGCGCGATCCTCCATCCTGAAGAAATGAATCGCCATTTCATATATGATATGTATATTCCATATATGATTATATAGAGAAGACAGGATCCCCGTCAATCTGGTTCTCCGAACGTCTGCGACGCTCAGATGACTTCATCCAGCAGGAGAATCTCGCCGGTGTGGCCGTTGACCGAAACCCGGGTCCCGTCGGGGATGCGGCAGGCACCTGGTACGGAGACCACGGCGGGAATGCCGTATTCCCGGGCCAGGATGGAGCTGTGGGAGAGGATGCCGCCGGATTCGGCCACTACGGCGCCGGCCCTTGCGAACAAGGGGCTCCACCCCACGTCGGAGTAGGGGATCACCAGGACATCCCCTGGCAGCAGCCGGTCGAATTCCGCGAGGCCCCGGAGTATCCGGGCCGGGCCGTCGTAGGTGCCCAGGGATGTGGGAATGCCCCGCAGGTCCGCCGGCGCCTCGGTCCGGAGCGGCGGGGGTTCCCGGCCGAAGATGGTTTCCGGCAGCGGGATGTCCCGGAGCCGTTCCATCTCATCCTTCCGGGCCTGGATCCGGCTGCGGAAGTCGTCGGCCTCCGGCCCCGCGGGGTCGGGGAGGCCGGCCAGGTCCCGGAGTTCCCGGAGATCCAGGAAGAAGAGGTCCTCGGGCGACGCCAGGGAACCGGTCTCCGCCAGGGACTGGCCCAGTGCAAGGAAACAGGTCCGGAACTGGCCATAGCTGTATGTGTACAGGGAACTGACGGCCTCCCGGCGGACCGCGAAGCGGCTGGCCCGGGCATGCATCCATCGGATCAGGAGGCGGCGAAGGGCCGGAGCCCGGACGTCCCGGATCGACAGGGACGCGGTGCCGGCAGCGGGATCCGTGCCGGGGGTTGACCCCGACCTCCCGGCGGCATCCGAACCGGGGGCGGGGGACCAGGACGCCGCCATCCGGGCAATGAGGCCCGGCGTTTCCCGCCAGGGACGGGAGGAGAAGTCATTGCCGCTGTCGCTGAAATGGCCGAAACGCCGGAGGAACGCATCCAGGTCCCGGGCCAGCTCGTCTTCCTTCTCCGGCGAGCGGGGGGCATCGGACGCGAAGTAAGTCGCATGGAGCCGTTCCAGGTGGAGATGGGGGCTATAACGGAGCAGCGCCTCCCGCCGTCCCGAGAGCTCGATCCGTCGGACATCGATCCCCTGCTTGTGGAGGAGTCCGCCGAGCATCCGGTAATACATCATGGCGAACAGGGGCACCAGGATGCTGATGCGGACCAGGGGCGCCATCTCCGCTGCAAGGCGGTCCGCCATGCCGAGCCATTCCGCCCGGGACAGCCCGCCCTCCCGGGACAGCCCGGCCTCCATCCCTTCAGCCAGCCGGCGGAACCGGGGCTCTTTCGTTTTCAGGACGCGGCGGACGGTGACACCAAGGAAGGCCATCCGACCGGCGAAGAGGCACATCCTGGGCAGCCGGAGGAGGATGCCGGGGCCCGGCATGAAGTTGGGCCTGTCCGGCCCTTCCTGCTCCAGGCCCAGCATCAGTTCCAGCACTTCCCGGGGCATGCCCAGCCGCTCGAAGACCCGGCCGAAGGCTGACATGTTGAAATAGGCCCGGCCATAGAACCGCTCGGTCAGGTCCTCGGGCCGGAGGGAGCGTTCCCCGGTCATGTCCCGGAGGATCCGGACCCAGGCGCCGTTGTTCAGCCGGGTATTGACAGACCAGACCAGGGGCTTGATGATCCCCGGCAGCATTTCCCTGGAGATTCGGTTCGAGAAGATGGGAATGTCCAGTCGGGTAATGGGGCGGACCTGGAGGAAGAACAGCTTCCGGCCGTCCCAGGCCCACTCCACGTCCACGGGCGCGCCGAACCGTCGGGCGATGGTGGCGGTGCCGTCCGCCACTTCACTGGCCAGGGACTCCGGGAACCCGTCGTCCGGCCGTTCGGTCCACAGTCCCCACTTCCGGACCCAGCGGAGGGGAGAGACCCGGATCACGCCGTCCGGATCCGACGTTCCGGGAACGGCTTCCAGGATCGTCTCCGACAGGCCGGTCATGGGGTTCCGGCTGAAGGCCACCCCGGACCACCGGGCAGGCACCATCTCCTGGACCAGGACAGCCATCCGGACGGGACCGGATCCGCTGATGTCCCGATACAGCCGGATTTCCGGGGAGTCGGCGGAGTCCCAGACCAGTCGGACGGCCTCCAGGACGGCGTCCGGGCCCCGGACATCCAGGCAGGTCCGGAACAGCCCGGCGAAGGAGAACCGCTGGCTGTCCTCCACCGAGGCCGAAGAACGGACCGCATAGGCCCGGTCCTCCCGGATCTGCGGGGCCAGTTCGGACCGGACCCGCGAGAGGGCCGCGTCCGGATCGGCGAGATAGCCGGCGTGGGCCTCCCACAGGAGGACCATGGCCGGGGGAACCGGGAAGCGGTTCCGGACCAGGAAGCGCAGCTGCCGGGCCTTGCCGCCGATGGATCGGGGCAGGAAGGGGGCGTCGACGGGATACAGGATCCTTTTCATGCGCCACTCCCCAAAATCTGCTGGAAAACCTGCATACATTGATTATATAGGGTTTTGACGATTCCGGAACCTGGGATCGGGGCGGCCGAGGATCCTGTCACCGATCCGTCATACGCCACTTGACGGGAGTGAGTGCCTTTTCGTACTATCTTGATATCACAATAGAAAATAAGATTTCACTTATGAATCCGCAGGTGCATCATGCCGACCTACTGTCTGGACCAGGTTCCTTTCAGCCTACACGGCTCCTACTTGGCCATTTCCAGGATGCACGAGCACTTCGACGGGGTATGGATCCGGACTGTGCGAGGTCGTGAGTGCCTTGTGCCGGTCCTGCGCATCGACTTGCCGGATGCGGGAGGCCATCCCGCTGCATTCGAGGAGCGAACGTCCGCCGGCTGCCTGGAGCTTCGCGAGGGGGATCGGTATGTACGCTTTGCCTTTCAGGACGGTCACACCCTTCGCTGGGAAGGCAACACGACCCTGGTCCTGACCATGAATCCGTCCCGTTCCTATTCGTACGCCAATGAATACCCGGACGGCCGCGTCGAAATCACGTATGGAAACGAGTACAAGCTCATGATCTCCTCTTCCCGGGGACCGATCCTCCTGGACGCTCCTTTCGAGAGGGTCCGCTGCACCCGAATCGTCCTGCGGATGGATCCGGATGGGGAAGGTCGAATCGACGGTACACTGGAGGAATTCGCAGCAGCCTACAGGCCTGGGCCCATCCTTCCCGTGGCTGTCTGCACGCAGCGGGCGGAAAACGGCTTCACCGAATTCCTGGAAGGATATCCGGAATGTGGTCCGGATTACGCAGCCACCCGGGAAATGTGCGCCTTTGTCAATTGGGCCAGTGTCGTCGGACCGTCCGGTCACCATGTGCGTCCTGCCATGTACATGTCCAAGAATTGGATGACCCAAATCTGGTGTTGGGATCGATGTTTCAACGTCGTCGCCCTGGCGCAGCGAAATCCGTCCTTTGCCCTGGAACAACTCCGTACCTTCTTCGACCACCAGCATCCCTCGGGATGCCTGCCGGATTGTTTCAACGACCGGCTGATCACGTGGGACTATGTTAAAACGCCCCTGGAGGGATGGGCGATCCAGTATCTGCTGACCCACGGCGACGCCATCGGGACCGAGGCCTGGAACGAGCTGTATGACCCGCTCTGCCGTTGGACCCGGTGGTGGCTGGAGGATCGGGATTATGACCGGGACGGGATTCCCCAATACAATTCCGGACTCGACAGCGGTTGGGACAACAACTCGGTTTTCGCCGGCGGCAACCTGGTGGAGGGACCGGACCTGACCGCTTTCCTGATCCTCCAGATGGAGGCGCTGGAAGCCCTGGCACAACGAATCGGGAGAACGGCCGAGGCGGCCGACTGGCATCGGCAGGCCGACGACCTGCTCAGGCGTTTTTTGGACCACTCCTGGGATGGGACAGCCTTCCTCTCCAGGCGTTCCGGAACCCACGACTCGACGCCGGGATCGGACTCCCTGATCAATTTCGTCCCCCTCATCCTGGGGAACCGGCTTTCTTCGGACGTGCGCAAGGCCCTGATGAAGGGACTCCGTGAAGAGGGACGCTTTCTTTGTCCCTTCGGGTTGGCCACGGAATCGTTCCGGAGTCCATTCCATGATCCATCCGGATATTGGAGCGGCCCCGTCTGGGGGCCTGCCGTCACGATCCTGGTCGACGGGCTCCTCCGGTGCGGGGACGAGCCCTTCGCCCGGGAGATCGCCCGCCGATACTGCGACAACATGGTTCGCCATGGTACTGCAGAGAACTTCAACAGTGCGACCGGCGTCGGCCAGAATGACCGGGCCTATACCTGGAGTACCAGTGCTTTCCTCCTCCTGGCTTCCTACCTGCACACGGGCACCTGGTAATCCCGCCTCTCCCATCTGTGTGGAACGGTTGACACATATCGGGTTCCAGGGTACAATCAAATCATAATGATTCCTATTTGAAAATCATTCTGACAATTCCGAATCGAATTCGGAATCCGTTTCCGGGGGGACTCCCATGGACCAGGATTCCGCCCATCCCGTCGACCTTCTCCGGATCCGGGGACTCAAGCCGTCCCACCAGCGGATTCGCGTGCTCGAGCGGCTGCTGGCCCATCGGGACCACCCGACGGCCGACCGGATCTTTCGGGACCTGAAGGTGCACATCCCTTCCCTCTCCAAGTCGACGGTCTACCATATCCTGGACTCGTTTCGGGAAACCGGCCTGGTGCGGGTCCTCAGCATCGACGACAACGAGGCCCGCTTCGATATTCAGATGGAGGTGCACGGCCATTTCCGCTGCACCGGCTGCGGGGCCATCCACAATTTCCCGATCCGCCTCGACGACCTGGTGCCGGAGGACTCCCTGAGAGGGTTCCGGGTCGTGGACCGGATCATTCAATATAAAGGGCTCTGTCCGGCCTGCCTGGGTGCAGGTTCGGACGTTGGCCCCGGGCCAGGGTCCCCGACCGGGGCGGGTGCCGCACCGATGCGACGGGTGGCGAACAGGGGATCGGCAGCCGGGTCCGAAAAGGGCGCGGCCGGGAGAGCGGCAAGGGGAATCAGCAGGGGAACCGGACAGCTCAAAACAGGGAGAGAAACCAGGGAAGACATGAAGGAGGAAGGACATGGACAAAAAGAGTGATGGAAAACTGACCACCGTGGCGGGGGCGCCCGTCCCCGACAACCAGAATATCCTGACCGCGGGGCCCCGGGGTCCCCAGCTTCTCCAGGACGTCTGGTTCCTTGAGAAGCTCGCCCATTTCGACCGGGAAGTGATCCCGGAGCGGCGGATGCACGCCAAGGGTTCCGGCGCCTTCGGCACCTTTACCGTGACCCATGACATTACCCGCTACACCAGGGCGAAGATATTCTCCGAAGTGGGCAAGAAGACCGACCTGTTCATCCGGTTCTCCACCGTGGCGGGCGAGCGGGGTGCGGCGGACGCCGAGCGGGACATCCGGGGCTTCGCCGTCAAGTTCTATACGGAAGAGGGCAACTGGGACCTGGTGGGCAACAATACCCCGGTCTTCTTCCTTCGGGATCCCCTGAAGTTCCCGGACCTCAACCACGCGGTCAAGCGGGACCCCCGGACCAATCTCCGGAGCGCCAGGAACAACTGGGATTTCTGGACGAACCTGCCCGAAGCCCTGCACCAGGTGACCATCACCATGAGCGACCGGGGCATCCCTTTCTCCTATCGGCACATGAACGGGTACGGCAGCCACACCTTCAGCATGATCAACGCGCAAAACCAGCGGGTCTGGGTCAAGTTCCACCTCAAGACCCAGCAGGGCATCCGGAACCTGACCGACGCGGAGGCCGAGTCCATCGTCGCCAAGGACCGGGAAAGCCACCAGAGGGACCTCTACGAGAGCATCGAGCGGGGAGACTTCCCGCGCTGGACGATGTCCATCCAGGTCATGACGGAGGAACAGGCCGCCGCCATGCCCTACAATCCCTTCGACCTGACCAAGGTCTGGTACAAGGGCGAGTTCCCCCTCATCGAAGTGGGCGTCCTGGAATTGAACCGGAACCCGGCCAACTACTTCGCCGATGTGGAGCAGGCAGCCTTCAACCCGGCCAACATCGTGCCGGGCATCGGATTCTCCCCGGACAGGATGCTCCAGGGACGCCTGTTCTCCTATGGAGACGCCCAGCGCTACCGTCTCGGGGTCAACCACCACCAGATCCCCGTGAACGCCCCCCGCTGCCCGTTCAACAGCTATCATCGGGACGGCCAGATGCGGGTGGACGCCAACGCCGGGAGCACCATCGGGTACGAGCCCAACAGCGTGGGCGCCTGGCAGGAGCAGCCGGAATTCCGGGAGCCGCCCCTGGCCCTGGCCGGTGCCGCCGACCACTATAACTTCCGGGAGGACGATGACGACTACTACACCCAGCCCGGGAAGCTGTTCCGCATGATGTCCGAGGACCAGAAGGAGGCCCTGTTCGGCAATACGGCCCGGGCCATGGGCGATGCGCCCGCCTTTATCAAGGTCCGGCACATCCGCAACTGCCTGAAGGCCGATCCGGCCTATGGCCAGGGCGTGGCCGCGGCCCTCGGGATCCCGATGTCCGAGGTCGAATGACCCCATGACCCCTTCCCCATCCTTTCCTGCCGAATGGACAGGGAGCGCCCCGTGATCGGGCGCTCCCTGCTTCGGTTCCTGCTGGTGGCGGCCGGGTCCCTGTCGCTGGCCCTGGGCGTCATCGGGATCTTCCTGCCGGTCCTGCCCACGACGCCGTTCCTGCTGCTTTCGGCCTTCTTCTACCTGCGGGGTTCGGAGCGGCTCCACCACTGGCTCCTGCACCACCGGATCCTGGGGCGTCCGCTCCGGGAGTATCTCCACTACAGGGCGGTCCGCCGGCGCAACAAGGTCGGGGCCCTCGTCCTCCTGTGGACAACCCTCCTGGTCTCCATCCTCCTGGTCAACCTTCTCTGGGTGCGGCTGCTGCTCGTGGCGGTGGGGATCGCCGTCAGCCTCCACGTCGGGTCCCTGCGGACCCTCCGGCCGGAGGAGCGGGAGGACACGGAACCGGGCGAGGAGCCCTAGTCGTACCGGCCGTACCCATCACACAGTTCCCGTACCCTGCGGACCCGGTCCGGGAGACCGTCCGGCGGGACCTGGTCGGCGACGCCCAGGACGAACCGGGGTTCCCGGCGCAGGAGGGCCAGGGTTTCCACCACATGGTCCGTAAACTCCTCCTCCGTCGCCGAGGGGGTCAGGAGGGCGCCGGGCAGTCCGCCCCAGAGAATCGTGGGGCCGGGCACCCGGGCGAGGATGTCGGCCATGGCCAGGTCCCCGCAGGGCAGGGGTGTTACGGCCTCGATGACATCGAAGCCGGTCTCGGCGACCTCGGACAGCAGGCCCCGGAGGGTGCCGTCCATGTGGATGAAGGAGTAGGCGCCCGCCTCCCGGATGCGCCGGATCCAGCGGTTTTCATACGGACGCAGGTACTGGCGGTAGTAGGTGTCCCCCACAACTTCCGATGACAGGTTTTCCGGGATCATGACGCAGTCCGCCGGCGCGGCCACCGCGAGCTCCGCCGCCTCGTCGTGCCGCCGTTCCATGAGGTCCAGCAGTTCGGCCATGGTGTCCGGTTCGTCCAGGAGCAGGTAGACCAGGTTCTCGACGCCCATGAATGTCGTCGCGAGCTGCATGAAGGGACTCCGGGGCGTATAGACCAGGACGACCCCGTCCTCCCCGATCCATTCCCGGCGCCGCCGGGCCTCGTCGAAATCGGGCTCAACCCGCAGCTGGCGATAGTAGTGCAGGAAGGCCGGCAAATCGTCTGCGGTTTCCACCAGGTGCTTGGTCGTCCCCCAGGAGAAGGAGGTCGGGAGGAACCGGTCGACCGAGGTCAGGTCCCCGGCCGGTGTCCGGATGGTCCGGAATACCTGGTCCCCGTCCCGCCGCTCGTCCACGGACAGGTCCGCATGCACTTCCCGGAACGGGAAGTACCCCTGGAGATAGAAGCCGGCTCCCAGGTCCCGGGTCAGCCGGACGCGGCCATCCGCTCCCCGATAGGCGCCGGGAAGGCTGCCGGACAGGAGGGAGGCAGTGTACCAGTAATCCAGGTCGGCACACCAGGGGACCCGGTCGGGACGGTCTCCCCGGAGAATGGCCAGGATGCGTTCCCGATCGGTCATGGAGCCCTCCCGCCGGCTGCACGGCTCGTCGTGACAGGATTCGCCCGATTGTCGCACGTCGGCCGCCGGATCGCGTTCCGGTTCGTATCGGGAGCCGATCGCGACCTTCCGGCGTCAGCCGGGTTCGGCCTGGGTTCTCAGGGACTGGAAGCGGGCGAGGAGGGTCCGTGCATCGAAGTGGCCCCGGTATTTCGTCTCGGCGGGAACCAGGGGGAAGTCGGTTCCGGCCGGCAGCGCGTCCACAAAGGCGGCCCACCCGGCGATCAGCCCGTCCAGGTCTTCAATGGAGACAAAGAGCCCGCCTTCTCCCGCCATGGGTTCCAGGTCGTACCGGGCGTCCATCAGGCGGCAGTACTCCCGGGCCCGGGGGGTCAGCACCGCGTCCAGGATGGCGCCGGCGATGGCGAGATCGGGCACCAGGAGGAACGATCCGTCGACGGACACCAGCCGGATTCCCTCCGTGGCCATATCCTGCTGGAATCCCTGGGGATCGGCCTGCCAGGCGGTATTGAGATCGTCGAAATTCTCCATCAGCGTAAAGACCAGGTCCTGGAGGAAGGCCACATAGGCGGAGAACAGCGCGTCCCGGACCGCCTCGTCCCCAACCGGTCCGGCCAGGCGGGCCAGCGCCTCGATGGCCTCCCCGCCGCTTTCCGGATCGGACCTGGACAGGAGCCCCAGGACATCGGCCAGCTCAACGACCGGATCGATGGTGGGTGCCGGCGTCGGCGTGGGGGGCGGCTCCGTCGGCGAGTTTGCTGGGGTGGGAGACGGCGCGGGGGTGGACCCCTCCGTCGGGCTGGCAACCGAAGTCGGGGTGGACGCCGGCACGGTCACGACAGGGGTCGGGGTGGGGGGCTTCGTCGGGGCCCCCGATCCATCGGTGGGACCGGCCGGGCTGCAGGCAGGCAGCAGGACGAGGGCCGCTGCCAGCCACATCGCCAGGGGAAGGAGCCACGGGGAGAACCGGGATCGGGACCGGGACCGGAGCGGGAATCGGGACCGGGCCGAAGTCGGATCGTGTGCCTGGCGTGCCATGCATCCTCCTTGGCGGATCGGGGACGCCAAATCCGCCGTCATACCCGTCGAAGCCCGGTCGCCGGACAGCGGTGGCCCGGTTCCGGGAATCAGGACCAGCATAGCACTTAATATGCGGCCTCTCCAGCGTCCGGTCCGGGCTTGCCGGGGCGCCGGCGGCATGGTAGGATAAAAATAGTCTGAAAAACGTTTTTCCGCTGCCTGCGGAATCCTTTTCCAGAGGGAGGCTCCATGGTCCGGATCCAGGATGTGGCCGAAGCCTGCGGAACGTCCATCGCGACGGTGTCCCATGTGCTCAACGGCACCAAGGCGGTCCGCCCCGAGCTGGCCGCCCGGGTCCGGGAAGCCGTCCGGTCCCTCGGGTATGAGGCCAACCCCCTGGCCCGGAGCCTCAAGAGCCGCCGGTCCCACACAATCGGACTGCTGGTCACGAACATCGACCGCATCTTTTTCTCCCGGGTGATCCGGGGGGTCCAGGAGGTGCTCCTGCAGGCGGGGTACCAGTTGACCATCGGCAGCACCGGCGATTCCCTGGAGCGGGAGAAGACCTTCTTCCATACATTCCAGGGCCGGTGGACCGATGGCATTCTCGTGGACTCCACCGCCGGCCTGGGTGACGAGGCCTGGCTGGCCGAAATGGCGAACGCCCGGGTCGGGCAGAGGAAACTCCCCGTCGTGGGTCTCGAGCGGCGCCTGGACGCCTACGGGATGGACTCGGTGGGCATCGACAACCGGCAGGCCGCCCGGGACGCCACCCGCTTCCTCCTGGACCGGGGATGCGTCCGGATCGCCCATCTCGCGGGGGTTGCCACAAGCCCCCTGGCCGTGGAGCGGATGGAGGGGTTCCTCGAAACCGCCGGAGACCGGGCGGGCGGCGTCGAAACCGGGGATTTTTCCCCGGTGTCCGGGTATGACGCCATGAAGCGGCTGCTGCGGGCCGGCCCGCCGCCGGACGGGCTGTTCGCCGCGAACGACCAGATGGCCGTCGGAGCCCTGCAGGCCCTGGAAGAAGCGGGGCTCCGGGTGCCCGACGACATCCGGGTCATGGGCTTCGATGACACCTTCGTGGCGTCCCTGGTCCGTCCCACCCTCGGTACGGTTCATGCGCCGAAGCTTCGGCTGGGGGTCCGGGCGGCCCGGCGGCTGCTGCGCCGGATCGAGGGCGACGACAGCCCGGCCGCCCATGAGCTCCTGCCCCACGACATCGTGGATCGGGAATCGACCGGCAACCGGCTGCCGGGAGAACGGGACATGACTGCCTGGTAGCGACAGGTCCACCCATATCGTGAAGGAGGTTCCGACCATGCCCCACGACATCCTGGCCACCACCCCCCGTGCCATTCGCGAAACCTTCGACCGGGGCCGCGGCATCCTGCGCCTCGCCCCCATCTTCGTTCCCCGGCGATTCGGCCAGGCCGGACGGCGGCTGCGGCTCCATCCGGATGACGAGTACGCCCTGGGCACGGTCCGCGGATCCATCAAGGAGCGCTGGTTCTCGTCGGTGATCCGGTGCATGAACGGCCCCCTGGCGGCCCCCGACGAGGGGTTGAGCCAGGTGGCGGCGGACGATGGGGGACTGGAGCGGTTCTACCTGCGGGACGCGGTGGAGGAGCTGGGGGCCGGCCTCATCGGGCCGTCGCTCATGGAGCGCTTCGGCACCTGGCCCATGTATTCGAAATTCTTCGACTACGGCACGCCCCTCTTCCACCACCTGCACCTGGATTTCGAGGCCGCCGCCCGGGTAGGCCGCATCGGGAAGCCCGAGAGCTACTACTTCCCGCCCCAGCTCAACAACCACCTGGGCACCCTGCCGGCCACCTATTTCGGGTTCGACCCGGATGTGACGAAGGAAGAGGTCCGGCGGCGGCTGGAGGGATATCTCCAGCGGGACACCCGGATCACCGAGCTCTCCCGGGCCTACCGGATCGAGCTGGGCACCGGCTGGTTCACGCCGCCGGGCGTCATCCACGCGCCGGGATCGGTCCTGACCTACGAGCCCCAGTGGAACAGCGACGTCAACTCGGTCTTCGAGAACATCGCCTCCGGGGAGGTCTATCCCTACGAGTTCCTGGTGGAAAACTGCCCCGAGGAGCGGAAGCTGGACCTGGACTATGTCCTGTCCCTCCTGGACTGGGAGAAGAACGTGGATCCCCAGTACCGGAAGCACTGGTTCCGGCCGAAGGTGGCGGCGGCGGCAGGCGACGGGTATAGCGAGTCCTGGATCGCCTACGCCAATGACTATGTGGCAGCCAAGGAGCTGACCGTTGCGCCCGGCGCGACGGTGCGGATCATGGACCCGGCCGCCTTCGGCTGCATCGTGATCCAGGGCCAGGGCCGGTTCGGGACCCACGACTGCGAATCCTGCGGGATGCTGCGGTTCGGGCAGATGAGCGGCGACGAGTTCTTTGTCTCCGAGGCGGCCGCCAGGGAGGGCGTCGTCGTGGAGAACCGGTCCCGCTGGGAACCGCTGGTGATCCTGAAGCATTTCGGTCCCAACCATCCGGACATGCCGAAGACCGTCCCGGAGGCCGGCTGACCGGCGTTCGCGGACCGGTCCGCCGCCCGGCGGCGGACCCATGACCCTGCAAGGAGGGCGACCGACATGATCCCGCAGAATTTCGAAAAAAAGAACGAGGCCATCCGCGCGGCCTTCCGGGCCCTGCGCCGGGACCACCCCGAGCGCCTGCGGACCCGCCTCAACCTCTCCTGGTCCAACTGGGGCTTCGGCCTGGAATCCCTGTCCGATTCCTGCGCCCGGCTGGCCCGGGCCGGCATCGGGTTCATCGAGCTCCACGGCAACCACTATGGTCCGGACCTGGGGTACGACCCGGCCGAGACCCGCCGGATCCTGTCCGCCTACGGCATCCGGGCGGCAGGGGTATGCGGCATGTTCTCCGAGGACAACGACCTGTCCAGCAACCGGGGAATCCAGCGGCAGGCCGCCATCGACTACCTCAAGCGGGAGATCGAGTTTACGGCCGGGCTGGGGGGATCCTACCTGCTGGTGGTCCCCGGGGCCGTGGGTCGTCCGACGCCCTATGACGCGTCGGAATTCGACCGGAGCGTGGCCGCCCTCCGGATCGTGGCGGACCGCTTCCTCGCGTCCGGCGTCCGGGCGGCGGTGGAACCCATCCGGGCTGCGGAAGTGAGCTTTATCCACACCATCGCCGACGCGAAGCGGTACATCGAGGCCGTGGACCATCCGGGGATCGGGCACATCAACGGGGATGTCTACCACATGCTGGTGGGCGAGTCCCACATCGGGGAGGCCATCCTGTCCGCCGGCGACCGGCTGACGAACCTCCACATGGCGGACACCAACCGCGGGGCCCTGGGCGACGGGTCCCTGGACCTGGACACGATCCTCATGGCCCTCTATCTCGTTGGGTACAACAACGACCGCTGCTTCGTGACCCCGGAACCCCTGGGCCCTGGCGGGGATCCCTACCCGGCCATGCACGGCCGGCCGGATCCGGACCGGCTCGAGCGGCTGGTCCAGGACACGGCCCGGACGTTCCGGGAGCGGGAACAGGCAATCCTGGAGGACTAGACTGGAGGACCAGGAGGCGAACCCGACCACGGTCTTGCCGGTCCCCCCTGCCTGACGGCGGGG
>JAKPNJ010000128.1 GCA_029548445.1 Bacillota bacterium
CGTCTACCTGGACGACAACACCGACCGGGTGACGATCCGCAGCAATGCCGACGGGGGCCAGGTGGTGACGGCGACCTTCGACAAGACCGGTACGGGTCTCTGGAAGCGGTTTGCCTTCCTGGACAACCGGCCCATGAACGGCCGCCGCAACAGCGGCACCGACATGACGGGGGAGCTCATGATCGCCGCGGCCCATCCCGTGACCCTGGCGGAGTTGTCCGTGGACTTTGTTCCCGCCCGGGAATGGCAGGAGGAGATTGTGGCCCAGCGGTCCGTCCTGGACCCCGACGGGAAGGAATTGGGGACCACGGCCACCTCCTTCGAGGTGGACCAGCCGGAGGGCCGCTCCCTGAGCGGCCTCGCGGTGGAGGTGTCGCCCATCGGGGCCGGATCCGTGTCCGTGATGGCCCGGGTCTATGCCGTCACCGGTTCCGGCTCCGTCCTGGTGACCGAGAAGGAACATTCCATGCCGGCCGACCGGGACCGGCTCTACCTCCCGGTGGCCAACGCCCCCCCCGGGACCCTCCGCTTCCGGGTGGAGCTGACCCGCACCCTGGGCCGGGCGGCCCTGGCCACGGGATCCGGCGGCCAGCCGGCCTATGAAGCCCTGGCCTTCAGGAGCGCCGCCCCCGATATCGGCCTGGCGGCCGCCTTCGCCTCCGGAGACGCCGTCATCGCTCCCGGTTCGCCCTTCTTCGCCCTGGACCTGAAGACCACGGGCAAGGTCTCCGGCTCCCTGTACCGGGTGCTGCCCGACGGCTCCCTCTCCGACAAAGCCGCCTCCTTCTCCGTCGATCCCGCCACGGCCCGGCCCGGCGCCGCCGCCGGCACCCTGCGGGCCCCCCTCCAGCCCCTGCCCGCCGGGCGCTACCGCATCCGCCTGGCCGCCGGATCCGCCGCCTCCGCCGTCCCCGTCCCCCTGGCCCGCCTCCAGCCGGCGAATCCGCCCGTCCGGGACCTCCTGGGCAGCGCCCCGGTCCCGGCCTGGGCCGCGGCGGCCGCCGCCCCCGGTTTCTGGCGGCCTGTCTCCGGATTCACCGACATTGCGGTATCCGGATCAGGCCTCTCCGCCCGGATCGCCTCCCCGGAACCGATCCTGGAGACGGCGCCCGGCCTCTCCTACGCTGCGTCGAACCAGCAGGTCCTCCACCTGGTCCTGAAGAACGAGACCGGTTCCGGCCTGGCGAAAGTGTATTGGAAGACCGCCGCCGACGGCTGGTCCGAGGTCCGGTCGGCCCTGGTCCCTGTCGTGCCCAACGATATCGAGTGGCGGGAATACAGCTGGCCCATCGGCCAGGAACCGGGCTACGCCGGTACCATCACCGGTCTCCGGTTCGTCCCGGTGACCGGGTCCACCGACACCGGCCGCATCGGCCTCCGCCTGGCGGAAATCCGCTCCGATGCCGTCCGGCAGTCCGGCTATCGGGTCCCCCTCCGGGTCCAGGACCTGCCCGCCGACTCCTTTGCTCCCGCCGGCGACCCTTCCGCCGCCCCCTCGTCCACCCCCTCCGCTTCGCCGACGTCGGGTCCCACGACTGATCCCTCCTCCGCACCTTCCTCCGCCCAGCCCACGGAACCTGGCGGCAGCCCGGCCCCCACCCACGAAGGGACCCCCGGAGTCTCGACCTCCCCGGGTCCCACCGTCGACCCCGGCGCGGCCACCCCCACCCCGGACGCCGCCGCGTCCCCGACTGGCGGACCGTCGCCTTCCGACAATCCGGATCCCACCGGCGGCCCGCCGCCGGGAGCCGGCGGGATTGCGGCCCTGGCCGCCCTGGCCGCCGCCGGGGCCACGGGCCTGGCCGCCGGCCTCCGGGCCCTGGTCCGCCGTCGGCGACGGGGCGGCACACCCACCTGAGGTTGCCCCGGGCCGGCCGATCTGTCATAATCGGAAGTGTCCGCAATGGGCGGACAACAACCGGCGTGACAGGGGAGGACAGGCGCGATGGACACCATGCTGGCCCTGGTCAAGAAGCAGGCTGCAAAAGGCCTCTGGCTGGAAGAAGTCCCGGTTCCGACGATCGGGAAGAACGATGTCCTGATCCGCATCCGGAAGACAGCCATTTGCGGCACGGATGTCCATATCCATGATTGGAACGACTGGGCCCGGCGGACCATTCCGCCGGGCCTCGTCATCGGCCACGAGTTCGTCGGGGAGATCGCCGCCCTGGGGGACAACGTGGCCGGGTTCGCCGTGGGCGAGCGGGTGTCGGGGGAGGGCCACATTGTCTGTGGCGCCTGCCGCAACTGCCTGGCCGGCCGGCGGCATCTCTGCCGGGACACCCGGGGCATCGGCGTGGACCGGAACGGGGCCTTCGCCGAATACCTGGCCCTTCCTGCCGCCAATGTCTGGCGCTGTGCACCGGACCTCCCCGACGACGTGGTGGCCTGCTTCGACCCACTGGGCAACGCCACCCACACGGCCCTGGCCTACGACCTGGTGGGGGAGGATGTCCTCATTGCCGGCGCCGGGCCCATCGGGATCATGGCGGCGGCCATCTGCCGCCACGTAGGCGCCCGCCACGTGGTGGTCACGGACCTGAACGACTTCCGCCTGGCCCTGGCCGCCCAAATGGGGGCCACCCGGACGGTCCATGTGGGCCGGGAGACCCTCCGGGAGGTCATGGACGACCTGCACATGAAGGAAGGCTTCGACGTGGGCCTCGAGATGTCGGGCAGCGCCGCCGCCCTCCGGGACATGGTGGACGCCATGTACCACGGCGGCAAGATTGCCCTCCTGGGCCTGCCGGACCCCGAGGCCCGGATCGACTGGAACCGGGTCGTCTTCAACGGCCTGACCCTCAAGGGCATTTACGGCCGCGAGATGTTCGAGACCTAGTACAAGATGACCACCATGCTCCAGAGCGGCCTCGACATCTCCCCCGTCATCACCCACCGCCTGCCTGCCCTCTCGTACGGGGAAGGGTTTGCCATCATGGCGTCCGGACGGTCCGGCAAGGTCGTCCTGGACTGGACCGGGATCCGGGGAAAGGAAGCGACCCCATGAACCGCGCCTATGCCATTTACCGGGACCTGCTGGACGAGATCGACCGGAAGGGATTGCGCAAGCCCGAGCGGGTGCTGGCCGGACCCCAGGGAACCACGATTCGGACCCGGGACGGCCGGGAGGTCCTGAATCTCTGTGCCAACAACTACCTGGGCCTGTCCGCCGACCCGCGGGTCATCCGGGCGGCCCGGGACAGCTACGACGCCTGGGGCTTCGGCCTGTCCTCGGTTCGCTTCATCTGCGGCACCCAGGAGGTCCACAAGCGGCTGGAGCAGGCCCTGGCCGGCTTCCTGGGCATGGAGGACGCGATCCTCTATTCGTCCTGCTTCGACGCCAACGGCGGGCTGTTCGAAACCCTGCTCACGGACGCCGACGCGGTGGTCAGCGACGAACTCAACCACGCCAGCATCATCGACGGGATCCGGCTGTGCAAGGCCCGCCGGTTCCGGTACCGCAACCGGGACATGGAGGACCTGCGGGCCCGGCTGGCGGAGGCCCGGGACGGCGGCGCCCGCATCGTGATGATCGCCACCGACGGGGTCTTCTCCATGGACGGAACCCTGGCGCCCCTGCCGGCCATCTGTGAACTGGCCGATGCATTCGAGGCCCTGGTCATGGTCGACGACAGCCACGCCGCCGGGTTCGTGGGCCCCACCGGCCGGGGGACCCCCGAGCACTTCGGCGTCGGAAACCGGGTCGACATCCTGACCGGGACCTTCGGCAAGGCCCTGGGCGGCGCCAGCGGCGGGTACACGGCCGCGTCCCGGGTTCTTGTGGACCTGCTGCGGCAGCGGAGCCGCCCCTACCTCTTCTCCAACACCCTGGCCCCGGCGGTGGCGGCGGCCACCCTGGAGGTCCTGTCGATCCTGGAACGGGATCCGGCGCCCCGACAGCGCCTCCTGTCGAACACCCGCCACTTCCGCGCCCGGATGGCGGACAGCGGGTTCGGGATCCTGCCCGGGGACCACCCCATCGTGCCGGTCCTGGTCCGGGACGAGGCCCGGACCCTGCGGCTGGCGGAGCGGCTCCTGGACGAAGGGGTCTACGCCGTCGGGTTTACCTACCCGGTGGTGCCCCTGGGCCTGGCCCGCATCCGGACCCAGGTCTCGGCCGCACATACAGAGGCGCAGCTGGATTTCGCCGCCGAGTGCTTCCGGAAGATCCGGGACGCGGGCCTCGACTGACGAGCCCGCGGTCAGGCGGGGGTCGACGGGACGGAGGCCGCCGGGGCGGCCTTTTTCCTGGCGGTCAACAGGGTCGTCACGACCAGGGCGGCGAAACTCAGCGGCACGGACACGATGGCGGGGTTGCTCAGGGCCACCGGGGCGGTGACGCCCACGAGGTGGTAGACGTTGTTGTAGGTCTCCTGGGAGAGCAGGATCAGGCTCATGGAGGCGACAAGCCCCACCAGGACCCCGGCCACGACACCTTCCTTCGTGGTCTTATTCCAGAACAGGACCATGACGATGGCAGGCAGGTTGGCCGAGGCGGCCACGGCGAAGGCCCATCCCACCAGGAAGGACACGTTCATGCCCTCGAAGAGGATGCCCAGCAGGATGGCCACGGCGCCCACGGCGACGGAGGCGGTCTTGGCCGCCCGGACCTTGCCGGCATCGGTCATCCGGATGCCGCCGAACCGATCCATCAGGTCGTGGGCGACAGCGCCCGAAGACGCGACGATGAGGCCGCTGACGGTGCCCAGCACCGTGGCGAAGGCCAGGGCCGAAATGATGGCGAAGATGGTCACGCCGAAGGACCGGGCCAGCAGGGGGGCCGACATGTTGTCGTTGGTCAGGTCGATGACGCCGCTGACCATGGCCCCGAGTCCCATGTACAGCGTCAGGATATAGAACAGGCCGATGGCGGCGATGGCGACGATGGTCGACTTGCGGGCGGAGGCGGGATTCGGGACCGTGTAATAGCGGATCAGGATGTGGGGCAGGGAGGCGGTTCCCAGGAACAGCGCCAGCATGAGGGACAGGAAATCGATCCGCTCCAGGGGGCTGGCCCCCCTGGCCGGGTCGACCTTGTACTTGAGGCCGGGCTTCAGCACATCGCGGCCGGGAGTCGGGACCTGGTAGTAAATCGTGTGGGTGCCGTCGGTCCGGGTGGTGACGGCCTTGCCCCAGCGGATGACGGTGCCGTCCCGGATGGTCTCGATGAAGGACCCCAGGGACAGGTTGGCAACCCGGACCTCGGTCTCCCCGCCGATGTCGCGCAGGTGGCCGACCTGGAAGAAGGCGCCCGCCTCCTTCGGCTTGCCGTTGTACAGGACCCGGCCGTCGGAAAGGTGGGCAATGGACTGGGTCTCCGAGAGGGTCCCGGCGGTGTCGTCGACCTTCCAGAAGGTGTCCGTCCCGTCCTTCCGGAGCAGGACGAGATGGAGGGCGCCGCCGGACAGGCGGAAGTCCTCCACTACCTGGTAGGATGCGTCCTCCAGCGTCACGGCACCGTCGGAGACATTCGTGGCCTTCAGGGTGACGTACTCGTGAAACGGCACCTCGCCTCCCTGGTCCGGTTTCGTGGTGATGCCCCGGGACAGGACGAGAAACACCAGGACGAGGGAGAAGACCACCAGCAGGCCGCCTTTCAGGAATTGGACATAGGTCGTGGAGGTCATGCCCGCCGTAGTGACGATGACGATCACCACGACCCCCACCAGGACGACGCCGGACCAGTTGGGCAATCCCAGCAGCGGCGTCACCAGGGCGCCGGCCCCCACCATTTGCGGGATCAGGTAGAAGATCGAGACGATCAGGGTGCTGATGCCGGCGGCCAGCTGGATGCCCCGGGAGTTGAACTTCTTGTCCAGGGCGTCGGCGAACGTATAGCGACCCAGTTTTTTCATGGGCTCGGCGATGACGAACAGCGCCACGACCCATCCGGCCAGGTACCCGATGGAATACAGGAATCCATCGTACCCGGCCACGGCGATCATGCCGCAAATCCCCAGGAAGGAAGCCGCCGAGAGATAATCACCGGCGAAGGCGATGCCGTTGACGGCCCAGTGGATCTGGCCGCCGGCGGCGAAATAGCCGGACGCGGTCCGGGTCTTCCGGGCGAAATGGAACGAGATGCCCAGCACCAGGGAGACGAAGGCCAGGAAGATGACGACAGCCCAGGGAGAGGGTGCGTAGTTCATGGGCCATCCTTTCCCGCCGGATCGTCGCCCGCGTCCCGGTTCATCAGTTCTTCCACCCGGGTGCAGACATGGTTGTAGGCGAAGGCCAGGAGCATGGCCGCGAGGATCAGCAGGATCCCGTACAGGATCGCGACGTTCAGGCCGCCCACATCGATGCCCATGAACCCGGGGCTGGTCACGTTGAGGAACATGAAGCCCCCGTACAGCAGGGCATAGAGGACGAACAGCCACTTGCCCAGGAGTTCCTTGATCGAGGAGGACTTGTCTTCCTTCCAGTCCGTGGCGGGTTCATGCATGACGATTCCCCATTCCATTAATCCGGGACCATCGCCGGGGTTCCCGGAACCCAATGGAATGGATTGTACTCCCGCTTTCTTTGACATTCAAATGAATTTTTTGCGCTTTCTCCGGAGGCTGGGAACACACCCCTCCGCATTGACAAGGCCGCCTTCGTGGGCCATAATATCACTCGCGTCTGTGGAGGTCGCCCATGCTCATCGACATCCGAACGATTACCCGGGTGCCCGGAACCGAGCTTGCGGTGTCGGGGACCTGGACCCCCCGGGGACTGGACCTGGAGGGCGGGGATTACGTGTTCTCCGACCCCATCCGGTTCGAGGGAATCCTGTCGTCGGCGGGACAGGGCGTGTTGCGGCTGAAGGGGAATCTTTCGGCTTCGGCCCTGGGCACCTGCGCCCGGTGCCTGGCCCCGGTGCCGATGCCGCTGGCGGTGCCGGTGGAGGAAACTTTCCGGCCGGGCCTGGGGCCCGACGGAACCGTGGCGGACGACCCGACGGAGGATCCGTCGTTCGGGTACGAAGGCCATTTGCTGGATCCGGCGGAAGCCCTCCGGACAGCGCTGTTGCTGGCCCTTCCCGGGCGGGTCCTGTGCCGGGACGACTGCAGGGGGCTCTGCCCCGTTTGCGGGAACGACCGGAACACGACCGAATGCGATTGCCTGGAGACGCAGCGGAACCGGCTGTCGCCGTTCCGGGACCTGGAGAAACTGCCGTAACGCCGGCCTGCGGGCGTTTATGGACATGATGGAGGTGTACCCATGGCCAACCCAAAAAGAAAGTGGTCCAAGGCCCGGACCGGCCTGCGCCGCTCCCAGTGGAAGCTGTCCGTGCCCGGACTGGTGGACTGCCCCCAGTGCCATACCCTGAAGATGCCCCACAAGGTCTGCAAGAACTGCGGATACTACGACCGCCGCGAGGTCGTGAAGAAGGAAGAGAAGAAGTCCTGATCGACCGGCCCGTTCCACTCGGCGGCGGGCGCAGGTCCGGGAATCGTGGACAAGGCAGTGGGCCCGGCGTGCCAGGCTCACTGCCTTCTGTCGGTTTCCGGAAATGAGCGAGGAGACCCATGGCCACAGGAAATGAACCCGATCCCCGCATGGTGACGGACGTCGTGCCGGGCGGCGCCGCCCACCGGGCTGGCGTGCGCCCCGGCGACGTGCTGGAGTCGGTGGACGGGCAGCCGGTCCAGGATGTCTTCGATTACCGGATCATGCTGCTGCGGGAGCCCGCGATCCTGTCGTTCCTGCGGCCGGACGGCAGCCGCCTGGAGATGGCGGCGGGCTGCGGCGGGGACGAGGCCGGATCCGGCCGGGAAGCCGGGGAGGACGACGAGGACCCGGGCCTTTCGTTTGCCGATCCCCTGATGGACCATGTGCGGCGCTGCCGCAACAAATGCGTGTTTTGCTTCGTGGACCAGCTGCCCCAGGGGCTTCGGAAGACCCTCTACTTCAAGGACGACGACCTGCGGCTGTCCTTTCTCCATGGCAATTACGTAACCCTGACCAATGTGGACGACCGGGAGCTGGACCGGATTCTCCGGTACCGCCTGTCCCCCGTGAACCTGTCGATCCACACCACGGACCCGGTCCTCCGGGTCCGGATGATGGGCAATCCCGCCGCCGCCGACCTGCTGCCGGCCCTCCGGACAATTCTCGCGGCCCGGTTGCCCGTCAACGCCCAGCTGGTGCTTGTCCCCGGCTGGAATGACGGGGAAGCGCTGGACCAAACCCTGGAAACCCTCCTGGCGCTGACGGCCGACCGGCTGGGCCTGGACCCGCCGGAGCCCTACCCCGGGATCCAGAGCATCGCCGCTGTCCCCGTGGGCCTGACCCGCCACCGCTCGTCGCGGAACCTGCCGGACCTGCGGCCCTATGACCGGGACAGCGCCCGGGACGTCCTGGACCGGGTCGACCGGTTCGCCGCCCGCTGCCTGGCGGAGCGCGGCAGCCGGGTGGTCTTCGCCGCGGACGAGTTCTACCTCCGGGCGGAGCGGCCCCTGCCGGACGACGACGCCTACGAGGACTTTCCCCAGTTGGAGAATGGTGTCGGCCTGGTGGCCCGGATGCGGCAGGCGTTCCGGACCGGCCTCGCCGCCCGGAAACGGCGTCGGGGGCGGATCCGGACCCGTCCCGGATCCCCGGGGGGCACCGGCGCCCTGCGACAGGCACCGGACGGGCGGGGCATCCTCCACCTGGCGACGGGCGTCGACGCGGCGCCCCTCCTCTCGGATTTGCTCCGGGAAGCCGGCTCGGTGTATGATCTCCGGTGGAGCGTCCACGGGATTCCCAACCGCTTTTTCGGGGAGACCGTGACCGTGGCAGGCCTGCTGGCCGGGCAGGATGTCCGGGATGGCCTCCACGGCGGCCTGTCGAACGGGGACAGGGTCCTGGTGCCGTCGGTGATGCTCCGGTCCGGCGAGGACGTG
>JAKPNJ010000140.1 GCA_029548445.1 Bacillota bacterium
AACGTCCCGGGGACGGATTTCGGCTACCGTCCCGTCCGGAGTCGCGACATAGAGGATGTCCTCCGCCAGGGTGACGCCAAAACCGGGTGAATCGGGCTGCGTCGCCTTCCGCCAGGGGGCCGCGTCCGAATCGTCCCCTGCGGCCATGGGCACAATCCGGAGACCGTTCTCCCCGCATACCGGGTCTTCCGGCCGGAACCCCGCCATCCGGCCATCCACGCCAAAGCGAACGGCCAGGTTCCGGAACCCCAGCCTGCGAAAAACGGAAGCCAGCCGATCCGGATCGGGACCTTCGTATGCCATGGCCTCCCAGGAGATGTCGATCGGAACCTGCCGGTCGATTTCGGCAAGCCGCCTGGTCATGGCGGCCTGCTCCCTGGATTCGGCCAGGTGGGCGGCCAGGGCAGGGCGGATCCGGTCCAGGGAGGCGTAGACCCTATCCAGAGAGCCATAGGTTAAAATCAGTTCCAGCGCACCCTTCTCCCCGATCCCCCTGACACCGGGAAGGTTGTCCGACGGATCGCCCATGATGGCCTTGACATCGATCAGCTGCCGGGGCGAAAGACCGTACCGGTCCAGGATTGCCGCCTCGTCCATGTGTTCCGTGACAGGCTTGCCGCCACGGTTGGCCGGGAAAAGGACCTGGACACGGGCATCGACCAGTTGCAGCGCGTCCCGGTCCCCCGTCAGGATCCGGGTGTCTGCTCCCCGCTCCGATGCGATGCGGGAAAGGGTGCCCAGCACATCGTCCGCCTCGAACCCCGGTATCTCCAGGCTGGGGATGCGCAGGGCGTCCAGGACGTCCCGGAGGAGGGGTACCTGCACCAGGAGGTCAGGAGGCGTCGGGCGCCGTCCCGCCTTGTATTCGGAGTATTCGGCATGGCGAAAGGTCGGCTCCGGGCGATCGAAGGCCACCGCCACATGGGTCGGGCGCTCCTCTTCAAGGTGTTTCAACAGGATTTGGCAAAATGCGAACACCGCATGGGTGGGCGTTCCGTCGGGGGCCGACATGGCCCGCCGCCCCGCCAGCGCATAGTAGGATCGAAACAGGATGCTGTGGCCGTCCAGGAGGAGCAGCCGTTCCCTACCCTCAGTCAATGTCCTCACCATACAGGATTCCGATCAGGGTTGCGTTCCCCCTCGGCTCGGCCAGGAAGCCGGGGACCTGGTCCGCACCGGGAAGCACCTGTCGGAACGCGTCGGAATCCGCCGTCTCCATTATCCGGAATCCGACAACCTGTTGGCAAGAGGTCAGCGCCAGGAGGAAGCGCTCTCGGAGGGAGGAATCGGAAAAATCGTCGTACAGGATCCACTGGACGAACCGTCCATTGTCCAGGGCGTACCAGGCTGTACCGGCTGCTGTATCCCGTACCAGCGCATTGAACTCATCGACAGGCTCCAGGCTCTCCGGCGTTCCGGATACCGGGAGGACCTCCGGATTCTCCATGAGGCGGGCACTTCCGGCATACGGGTTCAGGGATCCGTATGAATCCAGCGCCATTGCATCGGCTGCCTTGTCGTTGAATGGCCACAGGGCGGATTCGTACCCGCCGGCGGTGGGGTCGGGGTTGTTCCGCGGTTCGTCCGAGGAATCCCCGGTCGTCGGGGTGCCGTTCAGTTCACCGGGCTGCCCGGGATCGAAGAGATTGCCCCAGTTGCGAATCGCCTGCCGGAAGTAGGACCCCAGGTCCGTGGCCCCCTCGTTGGCCTTGCCGACCGCGGCATCCTGGGCGGGCAACTGGGGGGACAGGAACATGGGAAGGGAGAGGACAACAACGAAAAAGGCCGCGAAGGCGGCAAAGGCCGGAACCGCCCTGCGGAATGTCCAATTGAGGTTCGGCGCCCGGAGAGGACGGGATTCCCCGGCCTCGTCCCGGGATCGGCTGTATTCGTTCGACATCCGCTGCAGGATCCGGTCGGCCAGGTCCTCCGGGACAACGATCGCCGTCCGTTCGTCCTTCAGCGCCTGGAGCGACGCCTGCAGGCGTTCCTCCGAACGCGATGCGCGGTCGTTGGCTTTGGTCTTCAAGGCGATCCCCTCCTCTCCCGTTGATTCGGAACGAACAGCATGTCGTTTCCTGTCCCCGTTCTCTTCATTCATACATACGTCCTCACCGAAACAAAGGTTCCCGCTTCCGCAGAACTTTCAGGAGGGCGCCCCGAGCGCGATTGAGCCGGGACTTGACAGTCCCCTCGGAGAGGGAAAGAAGCGCCGCGATCTCCTGGTAGGCCATTCCCTCGATCTCCCGCAGGACCAGGATGTCCCGGAGAGAAGGCGACAGGGAGGCGATGGCCGCCCGAACCGCCCTGGCATCGGCCCGGACTTCGGCCAGCTCATCCGGCAGCGGGCTCCGATCCGGGATCACGGATCCCAGGATGGGGCCCTCCGGCTCGATTTCCTCTTCCATGGAGACTTCCGGCTTCCTGTGCCGGGCCCGGATCAGGTCGAGGCAGGTGTTGCGGGCGATGCGATAGACCCAGGTGTAAAAGGACGCGATGTCCCGATAGGATGCGATGGAGCGGTACGCCTTGAGAAAGGTTTCCTGGGCGCAGTCCTCGGCATCGGACCGGTTGCCCAGCATGCTGAAGCACAGGCCGTACACCCTGGACGAGTACCGCCGGACGAGTTCGTCGAATGCCTCGTTCATCCCCTCCGCCGCCATGGAGGCGAGCTGGAGATCGTCCAGGTGCTGCAACGGATTCCCTCCCATCCGCTTGGAGTATACCATAGGAGAAACCGGACCTGTGTGCTAGAATCGTCCCATGCGGTCATTCGCGAACGCGCTTCTCGCAAGGCTTTTCCGTCCTGCGGACCGGGACCTCCCCATGGTCCCGACCCTGGGGGGATACGCCGATCCTGCCACGCGGCGGGACCTTCGGTTCGCCATCGCCAGCATCAGTTTCGGCATGCTGTATACGGTTGTGACCGCCTTCCCCGGCATTTCTCCGCTGATGACGGCGTATCTGCGCCGCTGGGGCCTGGACGATGTTTCCTACGGTCTCATCATGGCCATCCCCCAGATGGCGGTCCTGGTCCAGGTTCCCTATTCCCGGTGGATCGCCCGGATCGGCCGGACAAAAACCGTCTTTCTCCTCATGGCCAGCATCCCGAAGCTCATGTTCCTGCCCCTGGGACTGCTGCCCCTCCTGTTCCCTTCCCTGCCCGCCGCCGTGATCCTGCCGGTCCTGTCCCTGGTCATCCTGCTTGGATCCGCCTCCATGTGGATCGCGGACATGGCGCTCCAAACCTGGCTTGGGGCCCTGGTTCCCAACCACCTGAAGGGGCGCTTCTTCGGGACCCGCCAGATGGGCATGACCTTCGCCATGGTGCTGTACGGGCTCCTGCTTTCCGCCCTGCTGGTCTGGATTCGGGACGATGCGGTCCGGTACGCCGTCCTGTTTGGTGCCGCCGCCCTGGTCGGCTGGATCGATGTGCTCCTGTACGCCTGGATCCGTCCGCCGGAGCGGGCCCATTCCCCCGGTGCGGTCCGGGACCTGAGCCGAGAGGGCGGCATGAAATCCCTGCTTCGCCCCCTTCGGGATCCCGGATACGGCCGCTATCTGGGAGTCGTGCTGTTCTGGTCCCTGGGCATCAACCTGACCGGGCCCTACTTCAATCTCTACATGATGGAACACCTGTCGCTGCCAATCGGGACCATGAACGTCCTGGTCCAGATCATCCCCTCCATTGCAACGGTCTTGTTTATCCGCAAGGTCGGTGCGGTGCTGGACCGCCATGGCATCCGGTCCGCCCTGGTCCTCTGCCTGGTCCTGTCGTCCCTGTTCCCCGTCTGCTGGCTGTTTGTCACGGTCCGGACCACCTGGCTGATCGCACCCATGAACTTCATCGCCGGCGTCGTCAATCCCGCCGTTGAACTTTCCCTCCTGAGCCTCGCGATCTTCCTCGCGCCCGATGCCCACCGTCCCCGGTTCCTGATGGCCAGGACCCTGGTCGCCGCCCTCCTGGGCGCCATTCCCGGCCTCCTGGCGGGGGGCCTGATCGCCCAACACCTGGCGCCCGTATTGGACGCTGCCGCGATTCCCTTTCTACTGGGACAGCAGCTGCATCCCTTCCACGTCCAACTGGTCCTCTCCTTCCTCTTCCGGTTCCTGGCCGGTGCCTGTTTCGCCCGCCGCCTGCCGGAAGAGGGCATGCAGTCGGTGGCCGGCCTGGTCCGGTCCATCCTGTCCGGCCTGGCGTCCTCTTTCCGGCCTGCTGCCCGATCCACATCCCGCCCGAAATGAAAACGCCCGGACTGGCCGGGCGTTTTGACAATTGCATGCGGGACTTCGAACAGGGGATCACTCGGACTCCGTCGGTTCCGTCTTCTCGCCAGATGCTTCGTCGACGACCGTCTTCTCCCCGGGTGCTTCCTCGACAATTGCCGGTACCTCGACGGCTGCCGGTTCCTCGGTTGTCACCGGTTCCTCGACGGCTGCCGGCTCCCCGGCCGCTGCAGGTTCTCCTGAGACAGGGGCTTCGTCCGGATGGTCCGCGGCGTCCGGCACATTGAATCCCGCGTCGGTATGGGATGTGGCGGTCGTTTCGCTCTCCTTGCCGGCCGGCATGTCGACAGGCTTGGGATCGATGGGCTCCACCTCCCGGATGCTGATGCTGATCCGGCGGGTGTCGGAACTGACTTCCAGGACCCGGGCGTCAACTTCCATCCCCTCGGTCAGGGCTTCCCCGGGCTTGTTCAGCCGGACATTCGAGATCTGCGAAATATGGCACAGGGCGTCCACGCCGGGGGCGATTTCCACGAAGGCGCCGAAGGGGAACATCCGGACGACCTTGCCATGGACGATGGAGCCGACCGGGAAGCGGTTCTCGACGTCACGATAGGGATCATCCTCGGCCTTCTTGAAGCCGAGCGAAATCCGGCGGCGCTCCAGGTCGAAGTCCTTGATGTAGACCTCGATCTTGTCGCCCACCTTGACGACCTCCGACGGGTGGCGGATCCGGTTCCAGGAGAGCTCGGTCACATGGACGAGACCATCCACGCCCCCGATATCGACAAAGGCGCCGAAGTCGGTCAGGCTCCGGACGATGCCGAGATAGACCTGGTTCCGCTCGATGTGGTTCCACAATTCCTCGGCCTTGGACTTCCGCTCGTAATTAAGCAGGGCCCGGCGGGAACCGGCCACACGGATCCGCTTGCGTTCCGGATCGAACTGGGTCACGAGGATGTCCAGGGTCTGGCCCTTCCATTCCTCCAGGTTGTCGACGATGGACAGGTCCAGCTGGGTCCGGTGGATGTAGACGTCGATCCCCCCGAAGGCGGCGATGACGCCGTCCTTGACCAGGTTCGTCACCTTGACCTGGATGGGCGTATGGTTCTTGTACGCGTCCTCCACCAGGGCCTTGTATTTCCCGAAATCCACCCGGGCCTTGGACAGCACGATCTCCCGTCCCATTTCCGTATTGCGGATGCTGCGGACGTAGACATCAATCTCCAAGTGCTCGGCAATCGCCTTGTCGAGGTCGAATTCCGGATCCTCCTCGAACTCCCTCAGCGGGATGCGGCCCTCGGACTTGTCGCCGACATCCACATGGACGTTCTCGTTGTCTTTCCGGATGATGGTGCCACGAACCGTGGTACCCCGACTGATCTGCGGGATCCGGTCGATGAAGTCGGTAAAACTGACATCGCCGTGGTCCTGCTGGATCCCATTGGCCTCGATCTCACTCATGTTGTGGACAACCTCCCTGATCATGCGTTGAGGGGTGGACGCACCTGCCGTTATCCCGACACGCATGGATTCCAGTTTGTCGCGTCCAGCGAGAATCCGGAAGACATCGGACGGGGATTCCACCAGGTAGGTCTCACCGCATCGACTGCGGCAGGCTTCAAAAAGCTTTCGGGCATTGGCGCTCGACCGGCTTCCGACAACGAGCATCAGATCAGAGGTTGAGGCCAATTCCAAGGCTTCCTTCTGCCTGTTTGCAGTCGTACTACATATTGTATCAAATATCTTGAGATTTGCAATTTGTTTCGACAGGCGCGACCGAATTTCATCGAACTCCTGTTTGGAGAAGGTTGTCTGGGATACAAGGATCGACGGGACATCGGGCAGTTCCATCCCATCCAGGGACGCGGCCGATTCCACCAGCATCGCATCCCGGAAGCATTCGCCCAGGATCCCTTCCACTTCGGGATGGCCCAGGACCCCAGCCAGGTATACCCGCTCCCCCTGTCCGCAGGCATCCCGGACAAGCCGATGGATCCGGGTGACATAGGGACAGGTGCAGTCCACCACGTCCGCGCCCTTCGCCTCCAGGGCCTTGCGAATGGCAGGCGCCACGCCGTGGGCCCGGATGAGGACCCTGGCCCCGTCCGGTATGTCGGCCGGCGTGTCGGCCTTGTCCAGTCCCCGCGCGACCAGGTCGGAGACCACCCGTTCGTTGTGGATGATGGCCCCCAGCATATAGTGCGGACGGGGATCCGACAGGTCCTCGCGAAGGCGGAGCATCGCCTCGGCCTTCTTCATGGCATTGTCGACCCCGAAACAGAAGCCGGATGATTCGGCCACCCGGATGATCATGGCGCCCCTCCCTCCATGGGCTCCGGGTACTCCACATCGATGAGGGAAAAGATGCGCCGCATGAGATCGCGGCTCATGTCGTCCAATTCCTGTCGCGTGACGGGCCGGTCCGGAGCCGGCGCCAGGTGGACCGGGTCCCCGAAGACGATCCGGATCGGACGGAACAGGCGAAATTCGCCCAGGATGCCGACAGGATAGATCGGAACTCCCTTCCGGAGGGCGAAATGGACGGCGCCGTTTCGGGGACGGACCCGCCCGATGTCCTGCAGCCTGCGGACCCGGGTTCCCTGGGGAAAGATGCCCACAATGTTGCCATTCGCCAAATGTGCGGCGATCCATCGGGCCGCGGCCAGGTCCGGGCGGCTCCTGTCAACGGGAAAGGCGCCCCACCACAAGGCCAGGTGCCTGACCAGCCGATTGCGGAAGAACTCCTTCTTCGCAATCCAGAATACCCAGGGGGAAAGCCGGCAATGCACGATCACGGAATCCAGTGCGGCTACATGATTGGCGGCCAGGATGGCGGGACCGGCCTGCGGCATCTTGTCCGGATTGACATACTGGATCCGGTAGAGTCGTTCCACGATCCAGCGGATGATCCGCTTCAGCGGACGCTTCACGGACAGGCGCCCCCTGCGGGTTCTTCATGATCCAGCCGGGTGCGGACGATGGCCCGGATTCGCTCCACAGACTCGGATACGGTTAGACCGGTTGTGTCGAGCCGCACGGCGTCGGGCGCCTGGACCAGGGGCGCCAGGGCCCGGGTGCTGTCCTGCCGGTCCCGATAGACCATGTCGGCCAGGACCTGTTCCAGGCTTTGGCCCTGGATGCCCTTCCCGACCAATTCCTCGTATCGGCGCCGGGCCCTCTCCTCCGGAGAGGCCGTCAGGAAGATCTTGCAGGCGGCGTCCGGCAGCACATGGGACCCGATGTCCCGTCCATCCATGACGACCGGATTGCGGGATGCGATGGCCCGCTGCAGGTCCACGAGACGATGGCGGACAGCCGGCACGACACTGACATCGGACGCGGCGACCGAAACCTCGGGTATCCGGATCTGGCCGCTGACATCCTCCCCATCAAGAAAGACCCGGGGATCCCCGTCCACGACGCGAAGGTCCACATCCGTGTCCGCCACCAGCCGGGCCACGGCATCGGCGTCCCGGGTCGACACGCCGGACCGGAGGGCCTTCAGGCCGACAGCCCGGTACATGGCGCCCGTGTCGATATAGAGAAAGCCAAGTGACTGGGCCACGGCCCTGGCCATGGTGCTCTTGCCGGCGCCGG
>JAKPNJ010000186.1 GCA_029548445.1 Bacillota bacterium
CTAGACAGGTCATCGGTCAGGGTGGGAATCGCATGGAGCAGGCCGTAGGTATACGGATGGCGGGGATTCCGGAACAGCGCCTCCCGGCCGCCGATCTCCACGATCTTCCCCGCGTACATGACTGCCATCCGGTCCACCATGGCGCCGATGATGGCGATGTCGTGGGTCAGGAAAACCATGGTGACGCCCTGGGCGTCGTGGATCTCCTGGAGGATGGTCATGATGTACTTCTGGGTGATCACGTCCAGGGCGGTGGTGGGCTCGTCCAGGATGATGATGTCCGGCTCCAGGAGCAGGGACAGGGCGATGAGCACCCGCTGTTTCATGCCGCCGCTCAGCTGGTAGGGATAGTAATCCAGGACATAGTCGTTCAGGCGCACGCTGTCCAGGAGACGACGGGCCCGTTGGAGGATCTCCTCCTTCGGGCGCTTCGGGTCATGGGCCAGCACCGTTTCCAGGAACACGTCCCGAAGCTTCAGGATGGGATTCAGGGCGTTCTGGGCGGCCTGGAAGACGCAGGCGATGCGGGTCCAGCGATAGGCGTCCAGCTCGGCGGGCGGCAGGGTCCGCAGGTCGACGGGCGGGGCGCTTTCGTCCCGGCCATGGTACAGGACCCGTCCGCCGGTGATCCGGCCGGGCTTCTGGACCAGGTTCAGGACCGCGGACGCCAGGGTGGTCTTGCCGCTGCCGCTTTCCCCGATGACGCCCAGGATCTCGCCCCGCTCGATGCCCAGGGAGACCTGGTGGACCGCCCGGATGACACGCCGTTCCCGGCCCCGGGTCAGGTCGAATTCCACGGACAGGTCGTCGATGTCGATGATGCGGTTCATGGTTCCTCCCGCCGCTAGCCCCGAAGCCTGGGGTTGAAGGCCTCGTCGAGCCCGTTGGACAGCATGAGGCAGCCGAACTGGAACAGGAGCAGGCCGACGGTCGGGGCCAGGAAGTAAATGAGCCCGGCCACGTTCCCCAGGATCATGCCCGTCCGGGTGAGGGCGAAGGTGATCATGATGGCCCAGTGGTTGCCCTGGAACTCCACGAGGCCCAGGTACATCAGGCCCACGCTGGCCAGGATGGAGCCCTTCATGATCGTGATGAAGTTCACGGCCAGGAAGGAAAGGACATTGGGCAGGATGTCGTGGGTCACGATGTTGACGGTGGAGATGCCCATGAGTCGGCTGGCCTCCACGAAATCCTGGTGCTTCACGGACAGCACCTGGGTCCGGATGGCCTTGGCCAGGCCGGCCCAGGACCAGATGCTGAGGATGAGGCCGAAGGAGACCGGGTCCCGGACCCGGATCATGGTGGCCAGGACCAGGGTCACGGGAAAGCTCGGCACCGTCAGGACCACGTCGGCCAGGAATATGAGGACCATATCCACCTTGCCGCCGATGAACCCGGAGAACAGGCCGATGAACATGGCGAACGCGACGGTGAAGATGGCGGCGAAGAGGGCCACCAGCAGGACCCCCTGGGCGCCCAGGATCAGCTGGACCAGGGTGTCCCGGCCGGAGTAGTCGGTGCCGAGGGGATGCTGCAGGGACGGCATGGCGTAGCGATTGAGGTAGTCCATGGGCGGCTGCTGCAGGAGGACCGGGCCCAGGGCCGCCATGGCCACGAAGACGCCCAGGATGACGAGGCCCAGCCGGGACTGGTGGTTCTTCCAGAGTACCCGGGCAAATTCCAGCAGGTTTTTCCGCTTCACGGCACCCAGGGAGATGGTGCGCGGCGGGGTGGGGGCTGCGGCGGATGCCATGGGACGCCTCCTTGCCGGGAACTACAGCCGGATGTTCCGGATGCGGGGGTCGATGATCCGGTAGAGGATTTCGGCCAGGTAGCTGAACAGGACCACGGACAGGGTCGTCATGAGGAACATGCCCTGCATGAGCGGGTAATCCCTCTGGCCGATGGCGCCCACAAAGAAGCTGCCCAGGCCGGGATAGTTGAAGACCCCCTCCACCAGGCCGATGCCGCCGAACATGAAGCCGAAGCTCAGGACGATGTTCGTCACCATGGGCAGGATGGCGTTCCGTCCCACGTAGGTCCTGGCGATGCGCTTCGCGGGGAGCCCCCGGGCCATGGCGTAGGTGGTGTAGTCGGACCCGAGGACGTTGGTGGCGTTGGCCCGGGTGCCGAGGACCCAGCCGGCGAGCTGGGTCACCACGTAAGTCATGACCGGCAGGATGGCAAAGTACAGGACGTTCAGGATGAAGGGCAGGTTGGGGCCCGGGGTTACAAGCTGGCCGTCATAGGCGCCCTTCATCGGGAAGATCCGGAGCTGCCCCGCGAAGAAGGAGACCAGGAGGTAGGCGACGATGTACTCCGGGATGGCGCCGAAGACCGAGCTGTAGAAGTTCAGGCCCGTGTTCAGCCATCGCTTCCGGGCCCAGGCGATCCGGAGGCCCGCCAGGATGCCGATGCTGGCGGAGAAGGTCAGGGCCAGGACAAGGATCAGCAGGGTCCAGGGGAGGGTGTCGAAGATGATGTTGATCACCGGCTGGCGATACACCATGGAAACGCCCAGGTTGCCCTGGAGCAGGTTCCAGACATAGCTCCCGAAGGCCTCCAGGACCGGCTGGTCCGGGTCGTAGTTGAGCATGGACTTGGCCCGGGCATAGGCCGTGTCCTCGTCCAGCCCCTCGTAGAGCATGATGTTGACGGCCATGGCCTTCACCGGGTTGCCGGGGGCGACCCGGATGATGAAGAAGGTCAGCATGGTGCACAGGAAGACGGTCAGGAGGGAAAACAGGAAGCGTCTCAGCATCGCGTGTCGACCGCCTTTCGCGTGGGAGCCGGCATCACTTGACCTTGAACATCCGGCCCATGCGGATGGCCCAGGCGAATCCGCTGCGGATCTGGCTGTAGTCGTCGTAGACCACCAGCGGGGTCTTGTTGTCATACCCTTCCAGGATGTACCGGATCTTCGGGTTGTAAATGCGGAGGATCTCGGTCTCCTCGAAGAGGGTCGCAAAAGGACACAGCTCGTTGGTCAGCTTCGCCATCTCGTGGGTCAGGGCCCGGAGTTCGGCGTCGGTGTCGGCGGCCCGCAGGTCGACGATGATCGCCCCGACATCATGGGCCACGCCCTCGCTGTCCGTAATGACGTAGGGCGCCCCGCCTGCGAGCTGCAGGGACTCCCGGAGCCGGTTGGTCGGGTAGTAGTAGGTGCTGTTGTAGGAGGACCAGGGATCGGGGAACTCGAAGATCGAGGCCGCCACGATGCCGTAATAGAGCATGTGCTTGGACTGCTCCATGTTCGACCACATGACGTTCCCGTCCACGGGTACGTAGTCGATGTCGAACCCGAAGTCCGCCAGCAGGTCCCGGCAGATCTCCGCCTCGATGATGATGCCGCTGGAATTCAGTTCCAGCTTGACGATCTCGCCCTTCTCGTTGGCCCACTTCCCGTCGATCTTCTGCCAGCCGATGGATTCCAGGGAGGCGGCGGCGGCGGCCTGGTCGTAGTCATAGCGCCGGAGGGTTTCCATGAAGGCCTTGTCCGTGTAGGTCTCCTTGCTCTGCACCAGCAGCGAGATGCCGGAGCTGTAGGGATCCGCCGGCCGGCCCAGGGGTTTCTTGACATCCAGGAGGATCGAGCGGTCGATGGCCATGGCGATGGCTTTCCGGACTTCCGGCAGGCTGACGGGGTACTTCTCGAAATTGAAGGACAGGCCGTACTGGTTCGCCACCGGTTTCAGGAGGGTCCGCATCTCGGGGAACTGGCGCTCGATCTGGGTTGTGATCTCCGGCGTGACCGGCGTGCCGTCCATGTCCAGCTTGCCGCCCTTGGTCAGCAGCACCGTGTTCTCGGTGGTCGTGATCTTGATCTGGACCAGGGTCTTGAAATACACCTTGTCCGCGTTCCAGTAGTTCTCGTTGCGGACCATGATGATCTCGTCGTTGGTCACCGACGTGAACCGGAAGGGGCCCGTGACCGGGATCTCCGTCAGGTCGGGCTTGACCTTGCCCAGCAGGCCGTTGAACTTGACGTACAGCTTGCCGCCGTCCAGGTCGATCTGCCACCGGCCGGATTCGGGATCCAGGTACCGGTGGTTGTCGATCACTTCGTACAGGCGGTCCACATGCTCCTTGTAGTCCTCATAGCGGATATTGACGGCGACGCCCAGGACCTTGGAGAGCACGATGAGGTTGTAATTCGTGAACCGCACCCGGATCGTCCGGTCGTCCACGATGTCCACGGACTCGATGAAGTCCCAGACATAGCTCCGGTTGACCTGCATCGAGAGGCTGGCCTTGACGTCCTCCACCGTGATCGGCACCCCGTCGCTCCACAGGACCCCCGGCTTGAGCGTCATGGTGACGGTCTTGTTCGACTCGTCGACGGCATAGCTTTCCGCCAGCATGGGAATGAAGGGGGTCTCCGAGTCGAAGGCCTGGGTGTCGAACATGGCGTCCCAGCAGTACAGGCCCGGCGAGAGGGGAAACCCGTTGATCATGGGATTGCCGTGGGTGGCGGTAATGGGACTCCAGACGCCCATGAGGTTCAGGGTCGCGTCCCGGTCGATCTCCTCGGGGGCCGGGGAGACGGTGGGCGTCGCGCCGGACGGCCCGGTGGGCGTCGCCGAGGGCCCTGCGCAGCCGGCCAGGACGACGGCCAGCAGGATCGCCAGGGCGATGGTCCGGATCATGGCAGCCTTCATGTCGGATTCCTCCTCACGGTTTCGGGAGCGGGACGCCGGGTCGGGCATCCTGCGGGACGCAGGGGGGATCCCCTGCGGTTCCAGCGTACCAGAGACCGGCGGGGGCGGCTCGCCCTAAGCGGAGTTCGTGCGGACATTTCTTGCTGAGGCGGCCGGTTCCGGCAGGGCTGGACGGCGGCCCCGCGCGGCGGCCCCCTCCCCGTCTCCCCTACGGCCGGACCTTGTAGAGCCGTCCCATCCGCATGGACCAGCCGGGGCCGCCCCGGAGCTGGCTGTAATCGTCATACACGACCATTTTCGAGACGTTGTCGTATCCTTCCAGGATGTACCGGATCGTCGGGTCGTAGATCCGCAGGATGTCGGTCTCCTCGTACAGGGTGGCGAAGGGGCAGAGTTCGTTGGTCAGCTTCGCCATCTCGTGGGTCAGGGCCCGGAGCTCGGCATCCGTGGAGGCCGACCGCAGGTCCCCGATGATTTTGCCGACATCGTGGGAGACGCCCGCTGCGTCCGTGATCGCGAAGGGCTCCCCCTCCGCCAGCCGGAGGGAGGCATGGATCCGGCTCAGGGGATAGTAGTACGTACAGTTGTACGAGGACCAGGGATCCGGGAACTCGAAGATGGAGGCCGCCACGAGGCCGAAGAAGATCATGTGCTTCGACTGCTCCATGTTGGCCCACATGACGTTGGCATCCACGGGCACGTAGTCCGCATCGAACCCGAAATCCGCCAGCAGGTCCCGGCAGATCTCAGCCTCGATGACGATGCCGCCGGAGTTGATCTCCAGCCGAACGGTCTCCCCGCGTTCGTTGGCCCACTGTCCCCCATCCCGGCTCCACCCGATGGACTCCAGGAGGGCGGCTGCCCCGGCCGGATCGTAGTCGTAGCTGCGGAGGGCCGACATGAACGCCTTGTCGGTGTACGTCCCCTTGTCCTGGGTCAGCCGGGCGATGCCGGAGTTGTAGGGATCTCCAGGCCGGGCCATGGGTTTCCGCACATCCAGGAGGATGCTCCGGTCGATGGCCATGCTGATGGCCTTCCGGACCTCCGGCAGGTTCATGGGGTACTGCTCGAAGTTGAACGCCAGTCCCATCTGGTTGGCGATGGGCTTCAGGAGGGTCCGCATCTCCGGAAAAAGGAGTTCCAGCTGGGTTGTGATCTCCGGCGTGACCGATGTGCCGTCCATGTCCAGTTTCCCGGCCTTGGTGAGCAGGACCGTGTTCTCCGTGGACGTGACCTTGTGGAACCGGAGGGTTTTGAAATGGACCTGGGAGGCGTTCCAATAGGAGTCGACCCGCTCCATGATGATCTCGTCATTGGAGACCGACGTGAAGCGGAAGGGGCCGGTCACGGGGATCTCCACCAGGTTGGGCTTGACCTTGCCCAGGAGCCCGTTGAACCTGACATATTTCTTTCCGCCCTCGGTCGTGACCCGCCACCGGCCGGCGGCCTCGTCGAAGTATCGGTCGTTCTCGATGATGTCGTACAGGCGGTCCACATGCTCCTTGTAGTCGGTGTAGCGCATGGAGATGGCATTGTTCAGGACCTTGGACAGGAGAATGATGTTGTAGCGGGAGAAGGTGACCTCGAAGGACCGGTCGTCGACGATGCGCATGGACTCGATGAAGTCCCAGACATAGTTCTTGTTGAGCTGGAGCGCCAGGTTGGCCCGGACATCTTCCATCGTGATGGGCACGCCGTCGCTCCAGGTGATGCCCGGCTTCATCGTCATCGTCAGCACCCGGGTCGCCTCGTCGATGGTGTAGCCCTCGGCCAGGAGAGGGGCGAAGGGGCTGGCGGCGTCGAAGGCCTGGACATCGAAGGGGGCATCCCAGCAGTATATCGACGGGTGGAGGGGGAACCCGGCGATGAAGGGGTTGCCGTGGGTGGCCGTAATGGGGCTCCAGATCCCCATGAGGCTCAGGGAGGCGTCATGGTCGATGACCTCGGGGGCCGGGGACGCGGCAGCGGTGGGGGTCGGGCCGCCGGTCCCGGAGGGCGTCCCCCCGGGGCCCGTACAGCCGGCCAGGAGCATCGCCGCGAGAAGGAGCAGGGCGGACACCCTGGGCAGAACCGCTGATTTCGTCATGTGGCGTGCCTCCCGGTCGGACGGCCGTGCTCATCCGGTGGCGGATTCAGGCGGGTCGGGGCGAATGCGGCCGCCGTTCCCATCCGTCCGTTCCCATCCTAACAGGGCCCGGACGGGGGGGCACGACCAAAGCGGCCTACCTGCGGACACTTCTTGCGCAAGGAATGTCCGGCCCCCGGTCCGATTGCTTCTTGCCCGCCCGGGCCAGCTGCGGTATCGTGAGGCGGGATGCGGCTCTCCAGCCTGCGGCGCATCCGGAATCCAGCATTCGGGAGGATCCACCATGTTCGACGGAATCGGCTCGTCCCTCGACACCCTGTATCGTCTTTCGCCGGCCAAAAGCCGCTCCATCAGCCCGGAAAATCCCACCGGCGGCAAGGGCCGGGGCGCCCTGGCCGAGATCGGCGAGGGCAGCGCCTCCCTGGTGGCCCGGGACCTGGGCCGAGGCTGGAAGGTCAACCCCTACGTCAAGATCCCGGCGAAATCCACCTATGTCATGGCGGACATCGAGGGGCCGGGGTGCATCCGGCATATCTGGCTGACCCCCACCGGGAACCAGCGGTTCCAGACCTTCCGGATCCACTGGGATGACCAGGAGCAGCCTTCCGTGGAATGCCCCATCGGCGACTTCTTCGCCAGCGGGTGGGGCGAGTACGCCCAGGTCTCGTCCCTGGCGGTGTGCGTCAATCCGGGCAGCGCCTACAACTGCTACTGGCCGATGCCTTTCCGCAAGCGCTGCCGCATGACCCTCGAGAACCGCAGCGACGCCGAGTGCACACTGTATTTCCAGGTTGACTACTGCCTGACGGAGGTCCCGGAGGACGCGGCCTATTTCCACGCCCAGTGGCGCCGGTCGAACCCCCTGCCCTACAAGGAAGTCCATACGATCCTGGACGGCGTCCGGGGCCCGGGCCACTATGTGGGGACCTACATGGCCTGGGGCGTCAACAACAGCGGCTGGTGGGGCGAGGGCGAAATCAAGTTCTTCATGGACGGGGACGGCGAGTTCCCCACCATCTGCGGCACCGGCACCGAGGACTACTTCTGCGGGTCCTACAACTTCGAGAACCAGAAGACCCACCAGTACCAGGAATTTACGACCCCCTATGCCGGCATGCCCCAGGTCCTCCGGCCCGACGGACTGTACCGCTCCCAGCAGCGATTCGGGCTGTATCGCTGGCACCTGCCGGATCCGGTCCGTTTCGAAACCGACCTCCGGGTGACCATCCAGGCCCTGGGCTGGCGGGACAACTGGCGCTACCTGCCCCTGCAGGACGACATTGCGTCGGTGGCCTACTGGTACCAGGCGCTGCCCACCGCCCCCTTCCCCCCATTCCCGGAAAAGGATGCCTGCGAAGTGATCTAGCCCCCGCTCCCGCCCGCTTCCTCCACGAGATTCCGGCGGAGCAGCTTCCGGACCAGCTGTCGCATGCGGACGGCCTCCTCCGGGCGGCAGGGTCCCGGGCCGTAGCGGGCGGCCTCGTACAGGGCGGCGACGGACAGGAGGTCCGGATGCCGTTCCGGATCCAGGCGGGCGACGATCTGCCGGGGGGTCATGCCCGGTCCCAGCGGCAGCCCGTGCCGGACCTGGGAGGCTACCAGCTGCTGGAACAACCGACGGATCCGCTGGTCCGGGGTCGCCCCGAATCGCTGGCGCAGGGCCGTTCCCGCCCGTTGGAAGCGGCCCAGGGCCAGGCTCGCCAGGTCGGGTGCCAGGGATTCCCGCCGGTCGGCGTCCCCGGGATCCAGCTCATGGAAACGCCGATAGAGGAGCAGGAACCCCCGGACGGCCGCCAGGACCACGAGTCCGGCGGCGACAAGGAAGAACAGCCACTTGAGGGCTTCCAGCAGGATCACGAGCCACTCGGCCGGCTCCCTGGGATCCACGGGCAGGACCGGCGTCGGATCCGGGGGCCGGGGCGTCGGGTCCGGACCAGGCTCCGTTCCCCCCGTGAACAGGCCCCGCAGCAGGGCGGCCAGCCGTCGCAGCAGCCAGAGGAACGCCTCTCCCAGCCAGGCCAGCAGGGCCGACACGCCAAGGAACGGCGACAGGGCCAGGAGGGCTGTCGTCACGGCCAGGGTCCCGGCCAGCAGGGTCCGGTTGTACCGGACGATGGTGGCCACGGGTTGGGTGGGCAGCGCCGTGAACCGGCCCATCTGGCCCTCCAGGGAGACCCGGTGCCAGCGGAGCAGGGCCAGGGCCAGGTAGGCGATGGACAGGGAGAAGAAGGGCAGGGTTTCGGACGGAAGCCCGATGGTGGCGGCGAGGATCCACAGGCCCATGGGGAGGACCAGGGCGAAGGGCTGCCGGTAGAGGCTCCCGATCCGGCCCGTCGGGGACGGGGGCCGAAGGCGCAGGTAGAAACCCCGGCCGACAAGGTAGGCCAGGGCGAGGGCGAGGATAAGCCGGGGTGCGGGCTCCGCGTCCAGGGGCGGCAGGATCGGCAGGAGGGGGGGCAGCAGGAGGACCAGGAGGGACAGGACGACGGTCAGGACGAAGGACCGGCTGGCCAGGCGGAGGCAAAA
>JAKPNJ010000349.1 GCA_029548445.1 Bacillota bacterium
CGATTCCGTACGTTACGTACGTTTGGGCTGCGCGCCGATTCCGTACATTATGTACGTTTGGGCTGTGCGCCGATTCCGTACGTTGCGTACGCGAAAAGGACAGGGAATTTCGGAAGGGTATATCATCGCGCATATCCGGGCCATACGCCCGCTCCGACCGATACACGCATTTCGCGTACTGCCGCGGATTCTGTCTGTTGGGAGATGTCCTGGCGTCCCGACACACCTGCTACACTCGTCCAAGGCGATGCACCGGGACGGAAGCGAAGGGAGTGGGTCACATGAGGAAGCCGAATCCTGCCTTGATGAAACCAATCCTTGCCACGGAAGTGAGAAAAAATTTCAGCGAGTTCCTGGATAGGGTCGTCCACGAGAAACCCATGATCGTCAAGCGAGCAAGAGACCATGTCCTGGTCATCGACCTCGTCCTGTTTCAATATGTCCTGCCGTTGCGAATCCTGAATCCCCGGATCCGAATCGAGAAGGACGACAGCATTACCTGCATGATCGAAGCCCTGGACCTATCGGTCCACGCGGAAGACCGATCGCGAGCGATCCATGAAATGGCCGCGATGGCGGAATCCGCAGCTGTCCGCTTCTTCGTGGACTTTGCCGGCTGGCCATTCAATTCCGTACGGAAAGCCCAGGTACCCCTCATCCTATCGATCCTCGCCCATGATCGTCGCGCCCTGATGCGCTCCATGTACGGCGCTCGCGTGGACGCCCCGGGTCGGGACCCGACAAACCCATTTGGCTACACCGAGGATATCGACGACGGCGAAGACGATTTCGCACTCTGACGCCCCCCTCTCATTTGTCAAATCCCGCTTGACACGAGCCGCCCCGGTCCTGCGATAGGATCGGGGTGCGGCCGACGATGAACGGTCGGCGGCCACGGGCCGGCGAGGGCCAGCAGCCGACGGCATCGGCCAGCAAGCGGAAGGATGGGCGAGGACAATGGAACAGGGCCAATTCGAACAGGTGCGGGAAGTTCGGGGAGAGATCGTGGCGATTCTCGACCGGAGCGGGTCCATGGCGGACTGCGTGTCGGATACGATCGGGGGGTTCAATGCGTTCGTGGAGCGGCAGCGGCTGGAGGGCCTGGGGCTGCGGCTGACGACGGTGCTGTTCGACGACCGGTATGAGGTGCTCCACCGGGGGGTGCCGTTGCTGGCCGTGGAGCCGTTGACCGGGCGGGAGTACTTCGTAAGGGGTTCCACGGCCCTGCTGGATGCGGTGGGGCGGGGCATCGGGGAGACGATGATGCGGATCATGACCCTGCCCGACGACGAGAAGCCCCGGCGGGTAGTGGTCCTTATCATCACGGACGGCATGGAGAATGCGAGCCGGGAGTTCACGTCGGGACAGGTCTGGAGCATGATCGCCGACCGGAAGCGGGCGGGCTGGGAGTTCTTTTACCTGGGCGCCGGGCTGGAGGACCTGCGGGACGCCGAGCGGGTGGGGATCGGGCGGAACCGGAGCGCATCCTTCGACAAGGCGCAGATGGTTCAAACGTATTCGGCCATGTCGGACACCATCCGCTCGTTCATGGAGAGCGGGGAGGTCCGGGAGGATTGGGACGAGGCGATCGGGAAGAGGCCCTGACGTCAGGGCCCGACCTTGGATCGCACCATGTCGCCGAAGCGGGTCAGGCGGTTCCAGTCGCCGCCGACATCGTACACATCCCGGTAGATGATCTCCAGGTTCAGGTGGCCGGCCCGCCGGAGGGTCGTGTCGATCTCGCGTTCCAGGGCGGCCTCATCCGGGGAGGCGGCGGATACATACTGGGGCGATGGCTTCCTGGAGAAGACGAACCTGCCAGGCGGGCGTCTCCGCATACCGCTGTCCCAGGGCCCGGACAAAGGCCTCCCACTTCTCCCGGAAAACCGGGTTGTAGTAGGCGGGCTCATACTTCTCCTCGCCGAAGGGGGACTTGAGGAACCCTTCCATGCCGGGCGTCTCCACGAGCCACAGCGGGACCTGGTAGGTGCCGGAGATGGAGGTCGGGAAATAGACGCCGATGGACAGGCCCACTGTCAGGTTCCACGGCTCGGCCGACCAGGTCCCGACGAAGGTGTCGAGGATGTCCCACCGGTACTGGCCTTCTGCCGGCTCCAGCATGGCCCACGTAAAATAATTGGAATAGATCGTGTCGACAAAGGGCGGCGGGACGCCGCCGCCGGATATGGCAGCCGGCGCCCGGTCCGGGGCGGTGTTGGTGACGACCCATCCCTTGCCGGGATTGCGGAAGGCCTGCTGGCTCTCGAGGGGGGTCGATAGGATGAACCCGTCGCGGCGGGTATAGAACTGGTTCAGGATCATGGCCGGACTCACCGTCCCTTCCGTGATGGCGGGGGTTGCGGCAGGGGTCGCGGCTGGGGTCGGGGTCGGTTCCGCCGGGGCCGCGCAGGATGCCGGCAGGACCGATCCCAGGACCAGCACCAGGGCCAGGAGCAGCCGGCCGACCCGCCGAGCCCCGGACATCGTCCCTTACCTCATGTACGCCCGTTCCGCCATCCGCACCAGGGCGTCGGCCTCGTCCGGCGAGGCGCACCAGCACGAGAAGTGGACGCCCTCGGGCCGCAGGGCCTCCAGCAGGGGCGGCAGGTCCTCCGGGACGATAGACAACTGGATGCCCTTGCCGGCGGCCTGGATCCGCTTCAGGACCGGGATCCACTCCCGGGCCGGGGGCTGGCCGGCGCCGTACACCCACTGGATCGCCTGGAGCTCCGGCAGCAGGAGCAGGCTGTCCAGGTGCTTCAGCGCCCCGGGCCCGTCCAGGTGGAAGATGGCGTTGCCGAACAGGGCGATTTCGTGGCGTACCCCCGGCTCCACGAACTCCTTGTACATCTCGTGGGAGATCATGCACATGAAGTCGCAGCCCGTCACATACCAGCCTTCGGGATGGACCACGCCCATCCAGTTGGTGCTGCCCTTCTGGCGGGCGGCAACCTGGCGGTGGAGGCGCCGGTAGATGGGGTCGAAAACCCGGTAGGTCTCGTCCAGGGCCCGGAGCACGGGTTCGGGGTCGTCCATCAGGTCGAAGCACAGCTCCTGGGGCCCCCGCAGGGACACCAGGGCGTCCATGCCGGCGTGGAGGTCCGTAATGCCGACCAGGTAGTCGCCCCGGGAGTCGTCCAGCAGGGCGTCGGTCAGCTCCAGGACCTTCTTCAGGTAGTGGTTGTTCCAGTCAGGCTCGGACCAGTGGTGGTCCTTCCAGTCCTGGACAAAGTGGACGGCCCAGGAGGTATCCTTCGCGTACTCGATTTCGCAGCCGAGAAAGGCGCCGAACACGTCGGGACCCAGGTTGGCCCAGGCCTGGGGGCAGGCCTCGCCGGCATAGTACAGGGACTCGGCGGCGGCCCGGCTCCTCCGGACGACCGATTCCACATCCTCCCACCGCGCCTTCATGGTCGCGGGCTCGGGGATCGGCGGCCAGGCATACCCGGGCTTCGGCGCGAACACGGAGAGCAGGGGCCGGTCATGGTTCTCCTTGTTCCAGAACTCGGTGTAGCGGGACAGGATCCGGTCCGGGTTGAACGACATGGCGTGTTCCTCCTTGCGGGCTTGCTGGCAGGCGGCGATACGAAAGCGGTACGGCAACAGCAGGTCATGGGCCTTCGGCCGTCTTCCCCGCTTTCAGTATAGGGACGCGGTTCCGGTCCGGCATTTCCGCGATTTGTTCGCTTCCTCCAGATCTTTGGATTTTTCCTGCCGTTTGCCTTGACCCGGTCGGCGGATCCGTGGTACTTGTGTAGCAAACGAGTCGGAGGCACGTCCATGACCATCCACCTGATGTACGAGGAAATGGCGCTGCCGGCGGGGGCCTTCCCTTTCTCGGTGGGGACCTACCGGATGGAGCGGGCGCCGGTGCCCGCCCGCCAGCCGGCCGAAGCCGCCCCGTCCCTGGCGCCCCGGGATGTGCCCGACACCTGGCGGGACCAGGTGGGCGACGCCCTCTGCTTCCACCTGCACCGCTTCTTCGAGATCTCCTACGTCGCCTCCGGCAAGGCCCTGTATATCGTCCACAACCGCTGCGTGGAGGTGTCGGAGGGCGACTTCATCCTCTTCAACGGCAATGTGCCCCACGCCTGGATCCCGGACCGGGACAACCCGGCGGTCCAGAAGGTCATGGTCTTCTACCCGAGCCTTCTCCTGTTCCGCTACCTGACCGACGCCTCCAGCGGATACCTGGCGTCCCTGTTCGGGGCCACGTTTTCCTTCTTCGTCTGCGACCGGGCCCATCCCATGAACCGGGAACTGGCGGACCTGCTGCTGCAGGCCGAACGGGAGTACGTGGGACGGGCCACGGGCTACGAGATCATGATCCGCGCCCGCATCCTGGAATTCGCCACCCTGCTGATCCGCCTGCACACGCCCGGTTCCCTGGACCGGGACCTGCAGCCCCTGCGGGAATCGCGGCCCCTGCACCAGGCCCTGGACCACATCGGGCGGAACCTGTCCGAGCCCCTGTCCCTGGCGGATGCGGCCCGGGCGGCCCGGATGAATTCCAGCTACTTCTCGGATTTCTTCCGCCGGTCCATGGGCCTGCCGTTCCACACCTACATCACGCGGCTGCGGTTGGGGAAGGCCGTGGAACTCATGAACCACAGCGACCTGAGCCTCACCGAGATCGCCATGGCCTGCGGCTTCTCCACCCAGTCGGGTTTCTACAAGGCCTTCCGGAAGGTGTACGGGGCCTGCCCCACGGACTGGCGCCGGGGCGGCGGGGCAAGAACGGGTTGACCATGCCGGCGTTTCATTCCCAAATCACGACTGGACATGACAGGATTGGCGCTGCCTTATGGGAAGGATCTCACCCGCTATTCCTCGATTTATGGGTCAGATTAATAATCAACACGAGTTCGACCACAGCCAGAATCGCCAGAATAATCACAAGGACGACTAACCCTGTGGCGGGGCCTTGCTGATGATTATCTTGAACTGTTCCGGGCGTCGCCGTTGGAGTCGTTTCAGGCGATCCAGTTGGTTGTGCGGGAGGCGTCGGAGTCATCACTTGGGGAGTCGCTGTTGGAGAAGGCATTGGCGTTTGCGTTGGTTGTTTGTCCAGTTCATCAAGGCCAGAAAAGGCTGCAGCCCGGACAACGCCGATGATATATGTCTGTTGACTGCCATCTTCGGCTGTGCAGATGGTAAAAATTCGGTTATTGCTGCCAATCTCAAGGCTTTCACCACCATTGACGACAACCGAGGCTTTCTCATCCCCCGGCAACGCCTTCACATCCAGCTTGATCACTTCGTATGGCACATACACAACATATTCCTCAACGCCCGCGTCGAAGGGAGGTGACAGGAGGAATCCCTCGACCTGCAGGGTGGCCAGTCGATTGTCGGTGCTGGGCTTGTAGTCGGGGTCCTGCTCCCGGTCGACCCGGATGGTGTACACTTTCGTCGCCCCGCTTTCGGCTGTCACGGTCACCGTCACGTCGGTGGTGCCCCCGGCTACCAAGCGGTTGTTCCCGACGGCCACCTTGGCCTTGCTGTCCTCCGGGGTCGCGGATATGTCGAGCTGGTCCACGCTGAAGGGTACCGAAGCGGTATAGGAAGTCGTATTCTTCGCGAAGTCGGGGGACAGGGTCGCGTTGGACACCGTCAGCCGGGAGAGGTTCGCGTTGGTGGAGGCAGGGGCCAGGACGGTCATGGTGGCCGATACGTTCGGCGGATAGGCGTCGGTCGTGCCGTCGCTGGCCACGAGATCGGCCGCCGTGACGCGGATGGTATCGCCGGCCTTGACGCCGCTGCGGACCTGGAAGGTCATGGAGAACAGCCGGGTCGTGGTGTTGATGGGCGCGGCCAGTTTGTCGTCGATGCCGAGCTCGTCGAGCGCCTGGCGGACATCGAGGTAGGCCTTGCCAGCGGTGATGATTCCCAGACGCGCCGGCGAGGCGGGGTCTGTGCTGTCGATCACCACGCGGTTGAGCTGGTTGGCCCGACAATAGGCCAGCGCG
>JAKPNJ010000215.1 GCA_029548445.1 Bacillota bacterium
GAGTGGGCCTGGCCCGCACTCGATGCAATCGTCGCGGATTACAAAGCGAAGTCGGGCAATACAATTGAACTCGTCTATGTTCCCGCCGCCGATATGCTGACCTGGAGCCAGACGCAATTTACCGGCGGGACAGCCCCCGACATCCTCTGGAGCGCCGGCCAGCCTGCCGCCGAGTACTACAAAAATGGCTGGATCATCAACCTGAAGGATGCATATGATGCGGTCAGCCCGTATACCGGCAAGGCGTGGCGGGATTCCTTCCGTGCCGGAGTCCTGGATGGTGTCGTAGATGCGCTGCAGGGGGATGCGATGCTGGGGATGCCGACCGGTGTGGTCACGGTCAACCTCTTTTACAACAAGGCGATTTTCCGGGAACTCGGCCTTGAAGACAAGGCCCCCTCCTCCTGGAGCGATGTGCTCGCCGCCGCAAAGAAAGTCAAGGACAGCGGCAAGGACTATGTCCCCTACAGTGTGCAGAATTCCATCGGCTGGAATCTCGGCTGGCAGGAGTATTTCATGATGGAGCAGCTGTGGTTCGATGTCGTCGCCACGCTGGACATCATCACGCCGAATGGCAAGCTGGATGTCTCGGAGCAAGCACTGGGTGTCAAGGCCGGCGTCATCGATCCCGGCGGCCAGCGGATGGTTGATTACTTCCGCTTCATGCAGGAGTTCGCCCAGTACTTCAATGTCGGGTTCAATACGGCCAGCTGGGAATACGAGAAGCTCTTCAATGAAGGCCTGTCGGCCATGAACCTAAACGGCAGCTGGTTCCCGAACCAGGTCCTGTCGACCGGCATCACGGTCGAGTACGGCATCGGTCCCCTTCCGTTCGTTGACAGCGCCATTTCGTCCTTCGCGGAAAACCGCCAGCGCAAATACGCCATCGGGATGGGCGGAAGCGACATGGTCGCGAGCCGGAAGGCCGTCGACGAGGGGCGCGGGGATGCCGCCATCGACTTCCTTCGCTACCTGAGCGATCCGGCGACCGGAGCGAAGCTCGTCACCGAGAAATTCATGTTCATTCCCGTCGTCTCGGATGTCCAGGTGCCTGATGTCATGAAGGGCATTACAGACTTCATCGGCGAGGACACCCAGCAGGTCGGCTGGTCCGTCAACAATTTCACGCCGGAGCAGAACGACAAGTATCGCACGGCCTTCGCCGCGTTCCTGGAAGGCGCCACGACGCCCGAGGAAATGGCGGCCGAATTCCGGGAGATGACCCTGGAGGCCTGTGATCAGGCCATCGCGGACCACCCCGAGTGGAAGGTTGACGAGTTCCTGTCCCAGGTCGGGTAACCCCTTTGGTCACCTGGTGGCTGGCGTCGTCCGGATACCCGGTTCCCCCGGGTATCCGGACGTCATTCCGGGAAGGCGGGTCCTCCATGTCCGGCAACCGACGCTCCACCCTGCAGCGAGTCCTGAAGGCCCGATGGGTGTATCTCGCCATCCTTCCATCCATCGCCTTCCTCCTGGTCTTCATGATCTACCCGGTCATCGAGGCGATCTCCCTCTCCTTCTTTGACTGGAAGCTGACCAGCTATTTCAATCCGCGTTTCATCGGCCTCCGGAACTACGAGCAGATCCTTTCGGACCCCCTGTTCTGGAGTTCCTGCCGCATCCTGCTGGTTTTCATCGCCTGGGGATTCTGCCTGACCATGGGGTTCGTCGTTCCCGTCACATGGCTCGTGTACCGGCTGGGATCCGGATGGGCCGGGCGCCTGGTGCAGCGCGCCTATGTGATCCCGATGATGGTGCCGTCCATGGTTCTGACGCTCTTCTGGCGCTTCTTCTATGAACCCAATTTCGGGATGCTGAACCGGATCCTGGAGTCGGCGGGAAAGACGGAATGGACCCGGGTGTGGCTCGGGGAAGTCGAAACGGCGCTGCCTGCGCTCCTGTTCATGGGGTTCCCCTGGATCTCCGGATTCGGATTCCTTGTCATCCTGGCGGGATTCCAGGGCATCGACGAATCCCTTCATGAATCGGGTCGAATTGATGGCGCTTCTTCGCTCCGTGTCTTTCTTCGCATCGATTTTCCCCTGATCATTCCCCAACTGAAGATCCTGATCATTCTCGGCATGATCAATGGGCTCCAGCAGTTCGCGAACCCCCTGATCATGACGAAGGGAGGACCGCGCTACTCGACCACGGTCCCCGGCCTTCTCATGTACAAGAACGCGTTCGAGTACGGGAAACTGGGATATGGCGCAGCTATCGGCGTTCTCCTGTTCGTCGTCATCCTGGCCTTCTCCATCGTGTCGAACCAATCCATCAAGCGGGCGGACTGAGGAGGTTGCCATGCGGGCGTCAACGAAAAGACGAATCTCCTTCAGAGCCAATCTGGCCTTCCAGGCGCTCCTGGTCTTCTTTACCTTCCTTCCCTTCTATTTCATGATCCTGTCCTCGCTGAAAACGAACAGCCAGATCGCCTCGAACTATTTCGGCGTTACCTTCCCGCTTCACTTTGAAAACTATGCCCGGGCATTCGTCCGGGTCGTCTACTACCTGGGGAACTCGATTTTTATCTGCGGCGTCGCCTCGATCTGCGTCGCAATCCTGTCCTGCGTCACCGCCTATGCGTTCGCCGTCCATCAGTTCCCGGGGAAGCAGTTTCTCTTCTTCTTTATCCTGTCCTTTCTCATGATTCCAGGCATCCTGACCCTGATCCCGCAGTTCGTCCTCATCGTCCGGTTGGGTCTCATCGGCAGCCGATGGGCCGCGATCCTGCCATACATCGCATACGGCCAGATCCTGTTCATCTTTGTTCTCCGCACCTTCATCGAGGGGATTCCCCAGGACCTGTTCAACAGCGCCCGGATCGATGGTGCCAACGCTCCCCTCACCTTTTTCAACGTCGTCTTTCCGCTGGCCCGGCCCATCCTCATCTCCCTGATCCTCCTGAACTTCCTCGGCAACTGGAACGATTTCATCTGGCCGCTGCTTGTCCTCAAGGGAGAGAAGATGAAGACGGTCACGGTCGGTCTCTATGCGTTCACGGATGCCCAGCAGATCCAGTACGGGCTCCTGTTCGCCGGGTTCGTCCTGGCGTCCCTCCCCCTGGTCCTGCTTTTTTCTTTCAACATGCGGTACTTCATCCAGGGGATCACGTCAGGCGCCATCAAGGGGTGAGGGAGAGCGCCTGCGAACGGCGCTTGCGGACAGCAGCATCCCCCTATCGATTCATGCGTCGGTAGCGGCTGGGGTATACGCCGTAACGCTCCTTGAACAGGTTGCTGAAATAGCCGAGATTCAAGTAGCCGGTATGTTCCGCCACCTCCGAGATCTCCTGGTCTGTCGCAAGGATCAGCTCGGCCGCCTTGCGCAGGCGGCAGGCGTTCAGGTGGCTGGAAAAGGGCTCGCCTGTTTCGCGGATCAGGAGTTGGCCCAGGTAGGCGGCGTTGGCGTTGAATTGGACAGCAAGGGACTTGAGGGAGATGGGGGTGGCGTAGTGGGTCTCGATGGCGGCGAGAGTCCGGCGAACCAGGGGATTCATCGCATCGGCCCGGTTCTGGACCGATCGAATGGCTCTCTCGGCGATGGATTTCAGCCAGCCGACAAGCTCGGACCGGGACCTGGCCTGTAGCAACAGCAGGAAGTCGTTGTCCTCGGTCCGCAGGAAGTGTTCCACGGGAATGCCCGCCGAGCGAAGCGTATTGAGGATGGTGTGGAGGGTGCCCAGGGTAAAGGCCCGGATCTGGCTCGGGGAAATGCCGGGTTGCCGACAGACGCGGGCCACCTCCTCGTCGATGTAGGCGCCGGTCTCCTGCTGGCTGCCATGCATCAGGAGGTTTGTCCATCTCTCGTCGTCTACCCGAAACGCCGCCTCGGGAGGCGGGCCGGCGGGATCCTCCCAAATGATCGCATTCCCCGGGAGGACCAGCCGGAACTGCATCCGACGCAAGGCCTGGAAGTAACTGTCATGGAGCCGCTGGTATCCGGGGACCGGTTCCCCCAGGGCAACGGAATATTGGAGATTGGGCCAGGCAAGGAAAGCCCGTTCCAGCCAGGTGCCCAAACAGGCGATGTCGAGGGAGTCGGCCGACAGGATCAGGACCGTGGTCTGGAACTGGCCTGTCAGGGTGGTCGACTGGAAATGACCCGATCCGACCAGGCCGGCATCGGAAGGATTCC
>JAKPNJ010000237.1 GCA_029548445.1 Bacillota bacterium
ATGGGGAGGATGTGCGCGAGCTGGATGCGGATGATGCCAGCGAACTCTCCTATTACCGGCATCCCCGGGATCGTTTCGAGCTCGGGTCCGGGACCCATGTCCTGCACAGCCGGGGGCGGCGGGCCTTCCGATTTGTGCGCCTGGCCATGCGGACCGTCGGCGGAGCGGCCTGGCTCGATTCCGTCGGCATGTGGTCGGTCCACCATCCTGTGGCGGAGCGGGGGTCCTTCCACAGCGCCGATCCGGTGCTGGACCGCAGTTATGCCCTGTCCGCCAATACGGTCCTGCGATGCATGCAGCGCTTCCATGAGGATGGCGTCAAGCGCGACGGCCTGCTCTGGATCGGGGATGCCCGGGTGGAATGCCTCGGCGGATACCTGGCCTTCGGCGACCATGCGCTCGCCCGCCGGTCGCTCCGAATGATGGCGGACAGCCAGTCGGCCGACGGATCCCTGCCGGCCTGCTCGGCCAGGGGCGGAGGTCACCAGCATCCGGATGTCATCGACTACATGCCGGCTGTCGTCGACGGCGTCGAAGGCTGGATCCTGGACAACTACTGCACGGATTTCATCGGCATGCTCCTGGAATACGGCCGCTACTCCGGCGACCTGGAGACGGTTGCATCGCTCATGCCTGTCGCCAGGCGGGTAGCCGGGTACCTGGCCTCCCGGTTTCAGCAGGAACGGGACCCGGACCCCCGCCGAATGATCACGGATGAGAACGTGGCGGAACGGGATACCTGGTGGGCTTCGCCCGGGACCCTGCTGATGCAGCTGCACCAGGCCATGCGGGACATGATCGGCCTCTCGCGGCTGCTCGGGGACCCCGGGCCCTGGGATCCGTACCCGCAGCTGGCCGTCGAGGTCAGGCAGCGGATCCTGGAGGCCTATTGCGGATCGGCAGCCGAATGGTTCTCGGACATCCCCCTGGACAGGGGATCGGGCCGGTCGGCCAGCTGGCACGTCAACGCGTTTGCCGTCCTGGGAGGCCTGGTGGACAGTCCCGCGGCGGCGTCCGCCCTATTGGAACGGGTCGCGGCCGATCCCGACGCGCCCTATCCCATCGCAGGCTTCATGAAGTACTGGGTCCTGAAGGCCATGATGGAATCCGGCCTGACCGTCCGGGCCCTGGACGACATCCGGGAATATTGGGGCTTCATGCTGGATCATGGGGCCACCACCTGTTGGGAGAAGCTCGACCTTCGAAGACCGGAAAGAGTCCTTGGCAATCCCGTGGTCAGTCGCTGCCACGGATGGACCTGCGGCCCCTGCATCCTCCTGCCGGAATATATCCTGGGTGTCCGGCCCGCCTCCCCGGGGTACGGGACCGTGCGGGTCCGGCCGTCCCTGGGAGACCTGGCCTGGGCGGAGGGAACCTTGCCGACGCCCCACGGTCCCCTGTTCGCGCACTGGGAAAACCAGGACGGGCTTCGAGGCTTCATCCGCCTGCCGGACGCGGTCCATGGCGAGGCGATCCTGCAGGACGCGGGGGGCCGAGAACAGCGGATTCCGCTTGTGCCCGGGGAGAACCGGATCGGGGCTCTCCGCCGCCAGTAGGCCAGGCAGCGAGGCCTCGTTCCCGCTTCATCCCCCATCCCCATCCCGCCATGGTACACTGAAGTATCGGACCACCCGCCGGCCCGCGAGCCGATTCGGGCCAGGCAAGGGAAGGGGAGGGGAGGCAGTTCATGGCCGCGTTCCGCTGGGGAATCCTGGGTCCCGGAACCATCGCCCACAAATTCGCCGACGCCCTGGCCGGAGCGCCCGATGCGGTGCTCCATGCCGTCGGGTCCCGGGACGAAGACCGGGCGGCGGCCTTCGCCGCACGGCATGCTGACCGCAATCCGGGCCGGATCCGGACGTATGGCGACTACGAAGCCCTCGCCGCGGACCCGGACCTGGACGCCGTCTACATCGCCACACCCCACCCGATGCACGCCGAGCACACGCAGCTTTGCCTGGAGAGGGGCATCCCCGTCCTCGTGGAGAAGCCCATGGCCATCGACGCGGCCTCGGAGCGGCGCATGGCCGACACCGCCCGTCGGAAAGGCGTGTTCCTGATGGAGGCCATGTGGTCCCGGTTCCTGCCGGCCACCCGCCTTGTCCGGTCCCTGCTGGACTCCGGCCGCATCGGTGAGCCCAGGCTCGTCTCCGCCGACATGTGCTTCAGCCTGCGGCGGGACCCCGCCCACCGGGTCTACGATCCGCAGCTGGCCGGCGGCGGCATCCTTGATGTGGGGATCTATCTCATGGCCTTTACGTCCCTGGTATTCGGCGCCCATCCCCTGGCGGCGGACGGGTATGTCCACATCGGGCCCACCGGCGTCGACGAGGAGGCCGCCGTCCTGCTCCGCTACGACGGGGACAAAATGGCGTCCCTGTGCTGCGCCATCCGGGCCTTCGGGGCCAACGAGGGCCACATCCTGGGTACCGACGGCCGGATCGACCTGTCGCCATTCTGGGGCGCCCAGTCCGTGCGGATCGCGGACTTCGGGGGCGAGGAAGTGCTGGCCTGTCCCTTCGACATCAACGGCTTCGAGTACGAGATCCGGGAGGCCATGGACTGCATCCGCGGGGGACGCACCGAAAGCCCGGAGCTGCCCCTGTCCGAGTCCATCGCCATGATGGACATCCTGGACGGCCTGCGCCGGAAGTGGGGATATCGGTATCCGATGGAGCAGTAATACATCGGGCCGACATCAAGATTTCACCAGCGGGACAAGAATTTCACAGCGGTCTGCGAAAAACGGCAGGCCGCTTCTTGTTTATTCGATATTCAGACAAATAATTCCATGTGATCGGCAATCGTATTTGTTCACTCTGCATGGTCCTTCCTGCTAAATGGAATTGATTCCACCATAGAAAGGAGAAGGACGATGAAGAAACACCTCAAGCGCGGTTTCATCTGCCTCGTCATCTTCGCGATGTTGATGGGTCTCATGTCGACCCTGACCTTCGCGTCGATGAACATCGAACAGGAGTATGCCATCCGGTACAAGGGCATCACGAATCTCTACCGGGATCTCCTGGCCCTGCCAAACCTCGGCAACGTGATGTATGTTGCAGCCCATCCCGACGACGAGAACAACGCGTTCCTCGCGAACCTGACATGGGGGTTCAAGGTCAACGGGTCGTATGCCGTCTCGAACTGGGGCGAGGGCGGAGACAACTGGATCGGTTCCGAGCTGTATGGCGCCCTTGGCGTCATCCGGTCCCAGGAGCTGAGGTCCGCCCGCATGTATGATGGCACAAAGCAGTTTTATTGGGGTGCCTACGACTTCGGCTACTCCGTCTCCCTGGCGGAGTCGCTGATCGACAACAATCCCGTGTCGGACACCTATGAACAGTCAGGCAACTGGAAGTGGCAGATTTTTGCCTACAACCTGGCCCGACTGATCCGTCTCGACCGTCCGGATGTCGTCATCAGCGGCCACTGGGGGTACGGCGGACATGGCCAGCACCAGGCCAACGGGTACATTACCGCGAAGGCCTATGAATTGGCGGCAGACCCAACCTACACCGTCCTCGATTATGACGGGAATCCCCTGCCGGCCTGGGAGCCCGCCAAGCTGTATGCTTCCAATACGGCCACGTACAGCCGAAACCCGGACGGATCCACCTCCGGAGCGCCGGCAGACAACCTTCCCGGTGCGCCGACCCTGACTGTCGACAGCGGCGTCTATGATCCGCTTCTCGGCATGTCCTACGCCGAATGGGGCCGACTCGGACGGGGCATGCACAAGTGCCAGAACGTGTCCGCCAACGCACCCAAGGGCGCCTCCAGCAACACCTGGGGCTTGAAAAACAAGGCAGACTGGGTCGCCCTCGACGATGCCGCTTCCCTCTTCGGCGGCGTCGACATCACCTATAACCGGATCTGGGAGGAAATGGCAGACCCGGCCAACCAGGCGCTGCTGCAGCCCCTGGTCGCCAACCTGATGACCGCCGTCTCCAACCTGATCGACAATTTCGATCCCTTCGCCATCCTGGCCAGCGAGACCGACCTCGCCGCCTGCTCCGGCGGGCTGGAGGCCATCCAGGACATGATCGCGACCGGGAGCTTCCCGACGGAACAGGCTGTTGCGGACGGGGTTACCCAGCACTGGCTCGACCTGATCCGGGAGCGCCTCAATGGCATCGCCCAGCGGATCTTCGCGGTCGATGTGGACATCACCGGCAATGACTACGCCCTGACCCCCGGCCAGACCGCGACCATCACGGTAACGGCCTGGGTCCGCCAGGCCGGAGCCCATGACAAGGTTGCGTTCCCGGCCACCGCCATGGCGGACGGGAAGCCAACCACCATCCGCGTCCCCGAGGGATGGACCGTCGTCGGGACCGATCCGACGAATATCAGCCAGGGGGGCGTCGTTGTCGCCAAGAAATATGTGTACGACGTCACGGTGCCCAACGATTACGGGGAGTATACCGGACCGTTCAACGCACCGTACGACGAGTACATGCCTTCCAGGAACGCCTACTTCCCGTATGGCATGCTGGAAGGCGACCCGGAGACCTGGAACAGTGAAACGACCCGGGCCGATGCCGAGGACATCCACCTGGGCCTGACCACGAAGGTCGATGATCCGTACAGCATCTCGCCCATCGTCGCCTGCGTACCGTTCACGGCGGGCGGATATGATTACGAAGTGGAGAAGGCGCCGGAGCTGCGCATTATCCCGAAGGTCTCGCTGCTGATCAACAACGAGAACTCCATGCTCAAGCTGAATCCCGACGAAACCCAGACCGCCCGGATCGAGGTCGTGGTCAAGAACAACATGAAGGTCGCGGCCAATGACATCCTCCTGACGGCCCATGGGGGTGACTGGGGCGATGACACCGAGACTGTCAGCATCGCCAGTGAAGGCGGCGAGGTGACCCTGGTCCTCGAGCTGACCGTTCCGGCCGGCTTCGGGGGAAGCCGCCAGATCCCGGTCACGGCCGAGTGGGGCGGGGAGACTTTCGACGAGGGTTTCCAGGTCATCAACTATGACCACATCGCCCTCAACAATTACTACCGCGCTTCCATCCAGAACCTGACGGTGGCGGAGTTCGCGGTATCCGACGGCCTCAAGGTCGGCTATGTCGTCACCGGCAACGACGATTTCGTCGTGGACTTCATCCGGCTGATGTACAATGATCCGGCCCAGGGCGACACCCACGTAACCAAGCTGACGCCGGCCGACCTGACCAATGGCGCCGACCTGGCCGCCAAGTACCACACCATCGTGGTCGGCAAGATGGCATGGAACTCCATTCCGGACATCCGGGCCAAGGTGGCCATCCTGGTGGACTTCGCCAATGCCGGAGGCAACCTGGTGGTGCATTACCAGAACGCCCGGGTCGACAACCAGATGCCGCTGGCACCGACGCCCTTCCCGCTGGGTGGCACCAACATCAATGACGAGAAGGCACGGGTCTTCATGAACTTCGGCACGATGGAGGAGATGGCGGATCATCCGTTCTACTTCGACATTGATCTCGAGTTGACCGGGGAAGGGCCGTACGAGTCCACCTCCGGCATCTGGGACGGCTGGATCCAGCAGCGCACCGAGTGGACCTCGGGCCGCACCTCGGATCCCGCGGGAGAGCTGGTACCCCTCGGCTACCAGATCCTGTTCTATGGCAAGGATCCCGGCGACACCTCCACAGGCCGGCCGGCAATCCTCTATATGCCCATGGACAATGGCGGCAGCTATACCTACAGCTCGATCGTCTGGGAGCGCCAGCTGGCATCGCTGGTACCCGGCGCTTACAAGCTCTACGCGAACCTGCTCAGCCTGACCACCCGCGATGCACCGATCCTCGCCACCGTGACCTTTGACACGATGGGCGGACCGACCATTGAGCCCGTGGAAACCGAAACCGGCATGATGCTCATCAAGCCGGCGGACCCGGTGCGCGAGAACTTCACGTTCGACGGGTGGTTCATAGACAGTGCATTCACGACACCGTGGGTCTTCGAGACCGACATCGTGACGGGCGACCTGACGCTCTATGCCAAGTGGACGCCGGTGGAGGCCAGCCCCACGCCTGAGCCCACTGTCGAACCCACGGTCGAACCCACCGTT
>JAKPNJ010000248.1 GCA_029548445.1 Bacillota bacterium
CGGCGCGGATCCCTGGCTCGTGATCGGGCCCTATGCGGACGAATCCGACCTCCGGAACCTGATGGAATACCTTGGCGGACCGATTTCCAGCGAGTACGGCCGCCTCCGGATGCAGAACGGCTCGCCCATGCCCTGGCTGGATGTTTTCGACCGGGTCCTGGTGGAATTCGTCGATGGGGAATCGGTCTTCGGGGACGACCTCATGCGGTCCCGGCAGGTGACCCGGATGATCCGGATCCTGGAGGCATCGCCCTATTTCGCGGCCTACAAGTCGCGGTTCGCCTTCGTGGACGGCATGGCCTACGAGGAAGGGCTCATGCTGTCGTCGGCGGACCACCACGCAGGCGACCTGGTCCTGTCCATCGGGGCGGACCGGCCCGCATCCCTGGACGCCATCCTGGAAGCCTTCCGGGAGCGGATCCCCCGGATGCCCGACCGTCCGTCGGGACTTCCCCTGGAGCTGATCCGGACCTCCGGGCCCGACCCGGCCGCCGCGCAGCCCACGGCGGCGGAGTGGATCGAGGTGCTGATGCGGGACATGGGCCTCCTGACCAACGCCGCCTGTGTCGACATCCCCTGGAAGGAAGGGGAGGACGACACGGAGTTGGCCCTGGGCGTTGCGGCGATCCTGTCGTCCACGGCGGTGGGCGAGCCCGTCCCCGTCCTGACGACCTGGGCCGGCGACCCCGAGGAGGAAGCCCTGCCCCTGGGGGCCCACGGCTTCCGGACCGCGGACCGACTGGTCCTGGTCCTGGCCTGCCTGGGCGACCAGCCCATCCTGGTGGAACCGGACCCTGCCATCCCGCTGCGGGACGCCGAGTTCACCCGGTATGCCCCCGACGGAGGCCGGACGGATACGGAGATCCTCCGTCGGAACACCCGATTCAGCCTGCTGCCGGGGTGGGTCTGCGTCCTGTCGATCCCCCGGCCCCAGGAAGCGGCGCCATAGGCGGCCGGTCCTTCGGCACCGCCTGAAAAGACACGACGGGTTGACCAAGGATTTCCTTGACGGATCAAGGGGTGGAGACTACACTTGTATCATCCCCTGCGGCACGATGGGAATTCCGTAATCCCCGCGCAATACGAAAGGAGTATCGTCATGGAGGAGAGGTCCAAGGTCGAACGGTTGCTGGCCCTGTCGGTGTATTTCAACTGGATCGCCGCGATTTGTGTCCTGATGCTGGAGAAGAAGAACTGGTACGTCCGGTTCCACGCCATCCAGTCGCTGATCCTGGCGGTCGCCATCTATGTGCTCAGCTGCACCTTCGTGGTGCCAATCCTCGGCATGGTCTTCGCCATCATCGCCATGGTCAAGTGCTACCAGGGCCAGGATTATGAAGTCCCCCTGATCGGCGGCCTCGCGAAGAGCTGGACCAAGGTCGAGCCCTGATCGACCTTTTGCCCCTGCCGTTTCCGCCTTGCCTGACAGAATAAGGACCCGGCTTGCCGGGTCCTTTTCATTGGCCTCCCGCCGGCTGTTCCGGCGCGGCCATCCCGGCGGCCTGGGCCGCTGGGGCCGGTCCGGCCGCCGGGACCGGTCCGGTTGGCCCGGCCGTGTCCGTCGCGGCGACCTCCCCGGGAGCCGGCAGGGTCTTCTCGAACCGGGCCCGGGGGTAGCCCCGGTCGTGGGCCACCGAGACCACCCGCATGCCCCGGGCTTCATAGAAGGCCGGCAGCCTGGGATTGGACAGGGCCGTGTGGAGGGCGATCCGGCGGACGCCCAGCCGGCGGGCCTCCTGCTCGACGGCGTCGAAGAGGCGGGTGCCGAGACCCGAGCGCTGGAGGGAGGGCCGGACGGCGAACCGGCCGATCCATCCCAGGGGTCCTTCGTCACCCGGCCCTTCGACAGACAGCCGGATGGTGCCATCCAGGGCGCCGGTGTGGCGGTCCTCCGCCACTAGCAGCAATCCCGTTTCCATGAAGGACAGGACGGACGCCTCCGTGTCCCCCAGGGCGGGCAGGACACCGGGAATGCCGGAATCCGCCGCGTAGCGGGACATGGCCTCCCGGACCAGCGAAAGAATCCCGGGAATGTCGTCCGGGCCGGCCGGACGGATGAGATGGCGCGGTGCATGCATGGCGCGAAACGTCGGGGGATCAGACCAGCACGCCGCCGGACCGGGGCGAACCCATCAGGGTCGCCAGGACGGCCTTCTGGGCGTGGAGCCGGTTTTCCGCCTGGTCGAACACCCGGGACGCCGGTCCCTCCAGGACATCCTCGGTCACCTCGAACCCCCGGTAGGCCGGCAGGCAGTGGAGGAAGATGGCGCCTTCCGCCGCCCGGGCCATCCGGGCCGCATCCACCCGGAACGGGGAGAAGGCGGCGATCCGGGCTTCCTTCTCGGCTTCCTGTCCCATGCTGACCCAGGTGTCGGTATAGACGATATCGGCGCCGGCCACCGCCAGGTCCGGATCTTCCGTGACCAGCACCGACGCACCGGTGGACTCGGCGTCCCGTCGGGCGACTTCCACGAAGGCCGGATCACAGGCGTAGGCCGAAGGCGTGGCCACCGCGATGGACAGGCCCATCTTCGGACACAACTCCAGCAGGGAGTGGGCCATGTTGTTGCCGTCCCCGAGATAGGCCAGCCGCAGCCCCTGCAGGCGGCCATGGGATTCCAGGGCCGTGAGGAGGTCTGCCAGGGCCTGGCAGGGATGGAGCAGGTCCGTGAGGCCGTTGATGACCGGCACCGAGCCGTACCGGGCCAGGTCCAGCACATCCGCGTGGCGGTAAGTCCGGATCATGATGCCGTCCACATACCGGGACAGGACCCGGGCGGTGTCGGCCACGGTCTCGCCCCGGCCCAGCTGGATGTCCTGGCTGCTCAGGAACAGGGCCCTGCCGCCCAGCTGGGACATGCCCACCTCGAAGGATACCCGGGTCCGGGTGGAGGACTTGGAGAAGATCATGGCCAGGGTCTTTCCCTCCAGCAGGGGATGGGGAAGGCCCCGACGGCGGCCGGCCTTCAGGCGGATCGCCAGGTCCAGCAGGGTGTCGATTTCGGCGCGGGTCCAGTCCTGGAACGAGATCAGGTGGTCAGGCACGGGCATCACCGGTTCCTTTCCGGGGCGCGAGGAGCCCCTCCAGCCCATTGCAGAAGGCCTCCGCCTGGTCGGCGGAGAGGACCAGGGGCGGCAGCAGGCGAAGGATCGACGCCCCGATGGAATTCACGAGGAATCCCGCGGCCATGAGCCGGGCCTTGAGGTCCGCCGCCCCGGGTTCCGCCAGGGTCAGGCCGATCATGAGGCCCCGACCCCGGACCTCCGCGATGCGGCCGGTACGGGCGGCAATGCCCCGGAGACCGGCCATCAGCTTCTCGCCGAGGATGCCCGCCCGTCGGACCAGGTCCTCGGCCTGGAGGGTGTCCAGTACGGCCAGGGCCGCTGCCGCCGCCAGGGGATTTCCCCCGAAGGTGGACCCGTGGTCGCCGACCTGGAAGGAATCGGCCACGTCCGGCCGGGCGAGGGTGGCGCCGATGGGGACGCCGCCGCCCAGTCCCTTGGCCAGGGTCACGATATCCGGGGACAGCCCCAGGGCCTCGTAGGCGAAGAAGGTGCCCGTGCGGCCCATGCCGGTCTGCACTTCATCCAGGACCAGCAGGGCGCCGGTGGCGCGGCAGCGGGCCTCCACGGCCCGAAGGAACTCCGGCGTGGCCGGGTGGACGCCGCTTTCGCCCTGGATCGGCTCCAGGAGGACGGCGGCGGTGGTGTCGTCCACCGCCTGGAGCAGGGCGTCCGGGTCGTTGAACGGGACATGGACAAACCCCGGCGGCAGGGGACGGAAGGGATCATGGTACTTGGGCTGGCCCGTGGCCGTGACCGTGGCCAGGGTCCGGCCGTGGAAGGAGTCCTTCATGGACACGATCCGGCTCCGGGGCTTCCCGGCGGCGGCAAAGCGCTTGCGGCAGAGCTTGATGGCGGCCTCGTTGGCCTCGGCGCCGCTGTTGGACAGGAAGACCTTCATCCCGCCGGACAGGGCCGACAGGCGGACGGCGAGCTGGGTCTGGGGGCGGTTGTAATAGAGGTTGGACGCGTGGATCACCCGGGCGGCCTGGGCGGAGACGGCCGCCACCAGGGCCGGATGGGCATGGCCCAGCACGTTGACGGCGATGCCGGCCACCAGGTCCAGGTAGCGGTTGCCTTCCGTGTCATAGACGTAGGCGCCCTCGCCCCGCTCGATGCAGAGGGGGGTTCGCCGGCCGAAAACCGGCATATAGCAGGCCTCGTCCTGGGCCATGATCCGCTGGAGGGTCGTCTGGGTGTCGCTCATGGGTCGCTCCTTCCGTCGGGCCGGACCGGGGGAACCGGCCGCGGACCCGATGGTCCGGTGGCGCGGGTCATTTCCCGGGTCGTCAGATGCGTTCGCCTTCGTAATACGGTCGTCGCTCCCGGAGAATCATGGTGCCGATGCCCCGGTTCGTAAAAATCTCCAGCAGCAGGCAATGGGGGATCCGGCCGTCGATGATGTGGGCCCGCCCCACCCCCCGCCGGACGGTGTCCAGGCAGCCCAGCACCTTGGGGATCATGCCGCCGGAAATGACGCCTTCCCCGATGAGCTGGCCGATCTCCCGCTCGTCCAGGACCGCCACGACTTCCTCGGTGCCGTCGCTCCGGGTTCGCTTGACCCCCTCGACATCGGTCAGGGTCATGAGCTTCTCTGCCTGGAGCGCCGCGGCGATCTCGGCGGCCACCGTGTCGGCGTTGATGTTGTAGCTCTCGCCTTCGGCCCCGACGCCGACGGGGGCCACCACGGGGATGT
>JAKPNJ010000253.1 GCA_029548445.1 Bacillota bacterium
AATCTGCCGGAGATCAGCGCCCAATGGGGGGTCTCGCCCCGGGACATCCTCTCGGTGTCCCTGACGGCGGCCACGGAACTGGAATTCTGGGTCCGGACCCCGGACGAGAAGGGCGACGTGGAACGGCTGTCCGTCTCCCAGGGGCTCAAGGAACAATACTGGAAACGCACCCGCGGCGTCGTGCGCACCGCCCTGGAACAGGCCATCCTGGTTCTGGAGCGCTACGGTCTCCAGCCGGAAATGGGTCACAAGGAGGTCGGCGGGGTCATGGCCCGGTTCACGGGCACCGGCGGACTGGACCATGTCATGGAGCAGCTGGAGATCGACTGGCGCTATGCCGCCTCACTCCAGGCCGCGGACAATGAGCTGTTCGCCCGGATCTTCATTAAGGAAGTCTTCCGGCTCCACGGCCTGGAAGCCACGTTCCTGGCCAAGCCCATGGACCATGTGGCAGGCTCGGGGGAGCACATCCACGTCAACGCCATGGCCCGCCTGGCCGACGGGCGCCGCGTCAACCTGTTCGCCCCGGAGAACCCCGCCTGCGATTTCCTCAATGCCATCGGATGGGGCGCCCTCATGGGCTTCATGAAACACTACGATACCGTCGGTCCCTTCATCACCTGTTCCAATGACGGGTTCGCACGGCTCAAGCCGGGGTTCGAGGCCCCCACCCATGCGGTGGCCTCCCTGGGCCGCGACGTCGCCACCGTTTCCCGGAACCGGACGGTCCTGCTGGGCCTCATCCGCAGCGAAGGGAACCCCCTGGCCACCCGGTTCGAAATCCGCTCGCCCAACCCCCACACCAACGTCTACCTGGCGCTGGCCGCCATCTACCAGTCCATGCTGGACGGCATCCGCCACGCCGTCCGGAACCGCCGCACCCCCGGCGACCTGCAGCGGGAATTCTTCAAGGAACCCGGCGAGTCCGCCCTGTATCTCGATCCCCGGCGGGCCTACCGCAGCGAGGAGGACGTATTCGAGACCCATACGGAGGAAGAGCGGAACGCCCGGTTCGGACGTCCCCCCGCCACGGTCCACGAGGCCGTGACCTTGCTGCGATCCCGTGAGGAGGGGCTGCGGATCCTGACGGAAGGCGACGTCTTTTCGGAGCCGATCCTCCGGTCGTATATGGTCGCGATGCTGGACACCTGGAAGCGGGAGCTGGCGGACAGAATCCTGCCGGAAGCCCTGGACCGTGTCCGGCTGACCCGTTGCCTGCACCAGTCCGGCCAGGACACCGACCTGGATGATACCCTGTGGGAAACCATCGACGCCTTGCGGATCCGCATCGCCAAGGATACCCTGGACCGCCCGGGCCTATCCTCCCAGATCCGGGAAGCGCTGGAACGGGGCGACGATTCGCGGGTCTCCGAGCTCCAGCTGCGCCTGTCGGCCGCACTTGCGGAGCTGGACGCCCTGTACCTCCGGTATCGGCGAAACCAGGTCTGACGCCCCATTCCGGCAGCCGGGGTCCCGGCGGCCGGGGGGTGGGAATGTCCCGGCGGCCGGGGGGATCGTCCCCGCAGCAGGCCGGACCGGTCAAATCTCCCGAAGGACCGACAG
>JAKPNJ010000257.1 GCA_029548445.1 Bacillota bacterium
GAAGCTGCGGCGGATGATGTCCCGGCAGTCCTCCAGGGTGTGGACGAGGCCCAGTCCCACCAGCTGCAGGACCAGGTTGCCGGCCACGGAGGCCTCCACCGGGCCGCAGACCACGGGGCGGCCGATGGAGCCGGCAGTCAGCTCGCTGAGGAAGCGGTCCTTGATGCCGCCGCCGACCATGTGGAGCTGCTCCACGGGCTCGCCCCGGACGGCTTCCAGGCCGGCCACGGAGCGGGCGTACTCCCTCGCGAGTCCGTTGTAGACCGCCAGGGCCAACTCGCCCAGGCTCCCGGGACGCCCCTGGCCCAGGTCATGACAACAGTCGGCGATGGCGTCCATCATGCTGGGCGGGTTCATGAACCGGGGATCGTTGGGATTGATGGCGAAGTCGGCCCCGGCGGCCCGGGCGGCCCGGGCGGCCTGCTCGATGTCGTCGTAGGAGACCTTCTCCTTCCGGTCGGACCAGTTCCGCCGGAGGCTTTGCATCAGCCACAGGCCGTTGATGTTTTTGAGGAAGACCAGGGTACCGAAGGCGCCGGCCTCGTTGGTGAAGCTCTGTTCCCGGGCCTCGGCGGTGGTACAGGGAGTCGTGGTCTCGACACCCAGGAGGGACCAGGTGCCGCAGCTCAGGTAGGCGCAGCGGCGGCCGGGCTCCAGGGGCACGGCGGCCACGGCGGAGGCCGTGTCGTGGGTACAGACGGCCACCACCGGAACGGGCTCCAGGTCCAGCTCCCGGCAGATCCAGTCGGCCAGGGGGCCGATGACTTCCCCGGGCTGGACCAGGGGGCAGAAAAGATCCCGGGTCACGCCGGCGGCAGCCAGGACCTCGTCGTCGAAGTCCCGGGTCCGGACGTTGACCAGCTGGCCCGTGGAGGCGATGGTGTATTCGTTGCGCTGCACCCCGGTCAGGAAGTAGGCCAGGAGGTCCGGCGTAAAGAGCAGCTTCTTCGCCAGGGAGAAAAGGGCCGGCCGCATCGTCCGGTCGGCCTGCAGCTGGTAGATCGTATTGAAGGGCCAGTAGGCGATCCCGGTCCGCTCGTACATGGCCTCGTAGGACAGGACGGATTCGACTTCCTCCCGGTTGGCCACGGTCCGGTGGTCCCGGTAGTGGATGGGATTCGTCAGGAGGTTTCCGTCCTCCCCGATGAGCCCGTAGTCGACGCCCCAGGTGTCGATGCCGATGGCGTCGATGCGGCCGTACTTCGCCCGGGCGGCCCGAAGGCCCTGCTTCATCTCGTGGAACAGCCGCAGGGTGTCCCAGTAAAAGCGGTCCCCGATGGTCACGGGGTCGTTGCCGAACCGGTGGACCTCGTCCAGGTTCAGCCGGCCGTCCTGGTACACGCCCACGATGGCGCGGCCGCTGGAGGCGCCGTAGTCGAATGCCAGCAGGATCTTCTTCATGTCCCGTCCCCTTCCGATGCGAACTGGATGCCTGGTCATGGAACGGCCCGACGGCTCCCGAAGCGGGCAACCGGCCGGGCCAGGGGGCCTTGCCGGGTTCAGTCGTACTTGATCTTCTGGGGATTGAGCCGCCGGAAGGACTGGATCATCCGGTCCTCGGGCTCGAAGAGCACCATGACCCGCTCGCCCTTGTAGGAGGTCATCACGAACCACACATCCCGGGAGGCCGGGTCGCCGGCGAAATCCAGGAGCTTGAAGGTTCCCTTGGCATACTCCTTGTAATGGGGGCCGTTCTTCTTGGCGCAGATCTCGAAGTCCTTGGCCCGGCCGGAGAACACCCGCTTCCGCTTGCGCTGGGCGATGATCATGTCGATGTCCAGGTCGGCGTTGGTTACGATATATTCATACTCCCGGTTCATCGAGGTAATCAGCCACCAGGCGCCGAATCCGACGCCAAAGGCCAGGAACAGGGCGAACTGGGGGATGAAGAGAAAGGCGGCCATCACCAGGAGAACTGCGGCGGCCACGATGCCGGCCTTCTTGGCCATGTCCGCGCCGCTGGGTTTCCGGGCGACGATCTTCTCCATGAAACTGTCCATCGGGATCCCTCCCCGCCATGTGGCGTCACTATTCTGTGATTGTACCCGATCCGGCGGGCGAAAAAAAGCGCGGCGGGGAGGATTGGGGGATGGGCACCCTTCCGAGGAAAGCGGCCGGGATTCTTCGGTCCCGATTGCCCTTGCAGGACGGTGAGGTCGGGACTACAATCCGATGGAACAGTCAAGGAGGCGGCTCATGAAACCTGACATTCGGGACGCCCTGGAACGAATCGATACCCTTTATCCGGAATCCCGCCTCGAGGCCAGTCGAGCCCGTTGGCGCGCCGTCTGGCGCCGGGAGCGTCCGGCGGACCGGATGCCCTTCGCTTTCTCGCCGCTGCGCTATATGCCCTACGACGACCTCCACACAGGGGAGGAACGGTTGCGGGCCACCCTGGATGACCTCATCGACCGATCGGGCTTCCGGGACGACACGATCCCCTCGATTTTTCCCGGTTGCCGCCAGTCGACCCTGCCCAATCTCTTCGGTGCCCGGGAGATCCGGGTCGGCAACGATGTGACCTGCGAACGGATCGTTCGGTCCCCTGTGGATGTCGACGGGCTCTCCTGGGCCATCGCCCCGGGGACGGTGGCCTGGAACTGGCTGGAGATGCAGAAGGTCATGCTGGAGGAGTCCGACGGCCGTCTCCCGATTCACGTGGTGGACATGCAGGGCCCCTTCGATGCCTGTGCCCAGCTGTGCGGATACGAGAACCTGATTCTCATGGCCTATGACGAGCCCGACCGGTACCATCGGTTCCTGTCCCTGATGGGCGACGCATTCGTCGCCTTCTGGCAGGCGCAGGAGCGACTGCTGGGGGACAGGTTCGTCGGAACCCATCTCTTCGGTTGGGACTGGGTACCGGACAACCACCGGGCGACACTCTCCATCGACAGCCTGGTCATGGTCAGTCCGGACTTCTTCGACGAGTTCGTGGAACCCCACCTGGCCGGCATCCGGGACCGCCTGGGGCCGCTGACGGTCCACAGCTGCGGCGACTTCCGGCACATGATCCCCTCCCTGGTCCGGACCGGGTCCATCGAGGGGGTGAACGCCTCGCAGCTTGGTGTCGGCCAATTGCTGGAAGCGGGCCTTTCCCGTGACATCCTTGTCATCCTGGCGGTTCCGGCCGACCAGGCGGCCGCCAACATGAAGACCATCGTCGCCGAGGGCCTGTCGGCGGACCTGTCCTCCTATGGCCCCTATCCACCGGACGAGTCCGGCACCCGCCCCAAGCCCCTGCGGGACTGGACCGCTGCGGAGATGGAACAATTCCGGATCGTGGAAGAGGAACTGCTGGAGGCGGCCCGGATCCCGGCTCCCGTTCCCCCCGCTTGCGTCTGACGGACTGACCCCTCCTTTCTCCCCTCCATTCGCCCCGCCTTTCGCCCCCCCGCAAGAAAAGGCGCCCCGGTTGCCCGGAGCGCCTTTTTCATGGATGGTCGAGGGAGGGACGGTCGCAGGTGGGATCAATACATCCCGCCCATGCCTCCGCCGCCGCCCGCGGGCATCGGGGGTTCCTTCTCGGGGATGTCGGCCACGGCGGCCTCGGTGGTCAGCAGCATGGCGGCCGCGGAGGCGGCGTTCTGCAGGGCGGACCGGGTCACCTTGGCGGGGTCCACGATGCCGGCGTGGATCATGTCGACATAGGCTTCCTTGAGGACGTCGAACCCGATACCGGGATCGCTGTTCTTGATGCGCTCGCAGATCACGCTGCCATCCAGGCCGGCGTTGGCGGCGATCTGGCGGACCGGCTCCTCGAGGGCCTTCAGGACGATCTTGACGCCGGTGCGCTCGTCGCCTTCATGGGTATCCAGCAGCAAGGCGACCCGGGGCAGGGCGTTGATGTACGCCGTGCCGCCGCCGGCCACGATGCCTTCTTCCACGGCCGCCCGGGTGGCGGAGAGGGCGTCCTCGATGCGGTGCTTCTTTTCCTTCATCTCGGTCTCGGTGGCGGAC
>JAKPNJ010000260.1 GCA_029548445.1 Bacillota bacterium
GACATAGCGGCGCTGGCCCTCGGCATAGATGGTATCGAAGGCCAGGGTGGACTTGCCGGAACCGGACAATCCGGTCAGCACGATCAATCGATCCCTCGGAATGGAAAGATCGATGTTCTTCAGGTTGTGTTCCCGGGCGCCCCGGATCTGGATGGTCGATTGCATAGGAGCCTCCGCGAGGGATCCCGATGGGACTGGACACGGAAATGTATTGTATCACATTCTCCCCCTGTGGGCTTGCGGAACCCGAAGGGGGTCTGATATAATCAACCGCGCTGGTGCCAGAACCCAGGCCCGGATGCGACGGCCCATTGGTCAAGCGGTCAAGACGCCGCCCTCTCAAGGCGGAAACAGGAGTTCGATTCTCCTATGGGTCACCAAAAAACTGCCGCCCTCCCGGACGGCAGTTTTTCCTTGTTGTCAGGTCGGCCCGTCAGCGTTCGACGACGGGAACATAGCGCCGGCGGGATTGGACGCACTTGTAGGCCGGCCGCAGGATCCTGCCGCCGCTGACGATCTCTTCCATCAGGTGGGCGCACCAGCCAGTGACCCGGGCGGCGGCGAAGATGGGCGTAAACAGGGCCGGCGGAATGCCCAGCATGTCATAGATGAATCCCGAGTAGAAGTCCACGTTGGCGCAGACGATCTTGTTGCTCTTCTTGACGTTGTAGAACACTTCCGGAGCCATGCGCTCGGTGATCGTATACAGCTCGTATTCGTCCTCCCGACCGGCCTCGTAGGCCAGGGACCGGGCGTACTCGCGCAGCAGCTTGGTCCGCGGATCGGACACAGTATAGACGGCATGCCCGATGCCGTAGATCAGGCCGCTCCGGTCGAAGGCTTCCTTGCGGAGGATGGAGGCGAGATAGTCCGCAATCTCCATTTCGTTCCGCCAGTTCCGAACCTCGGACTTGAGGTCCTGCATCATGTCGTAGGCCTTCCCGCTGGCGCCGCCGTGCTGGGGACCCTTGAGGGAGCCGATGGCCGCCGCGATGACCGAGAAGGCGTCGGAGCCGGAAGAGGCCACCGCATGGGTCACGAACGTCGAGTTGTTGCCGCCGCCGTGTTCTGCATGGAGCACCAGGGCCAGGTCGAGGATCCGGGCTTCCAGTTCGGAAAACTGGCTGTCGGGGCGGATGAGGTGGAGGATGTTCTGGGCGGTGTTGTAATCCTCCCTGGGCGCGTGGAGAAACAGGCTCTGGTTGTCGTAGTAATGTCGCTTGGCCATGTAGCCGTGGGCGATCATCACGGGGAACCGGGCGATGAGCTCGATGGACTGGCGCAGCACGTTGAGGATGTGGGTGTCGTCGGGATTGGGATCGTAGGAGTAGGAGGCCAGGACGGCCCGGGCCAGCTTGTTCATGATGTCCGGACTGGGGGCCTTGAGGATCATGTCCTCGGTGAAGCTGGGGGGCAGGGCGCGCTTGACGGCCAGCAGCCGGCAGAAATCCTCCAGCTCGTCTGGCTTCGGCAGTTCCCCGAACAGGATCAGGAAGGCCGTTTCCTCGAAACCGAAGCGCTTGTCGTCGTAGAACCCATGGACGATGTCGGAGATCTCGATCCCGCGATAGAACAGGCGGCCCTCGACGGGAATCCGCTCCCCTTCGTCGATGATGTACGAATAGACTTCGCCGATTTCCGTCAGGCCGACAAGGACGCCGGTTCCGTCGTCATTGCGCAGGCCCCGCTTGACGTTATAGCGGCCGTACAGGGCCGGGTCGATGCGGTTTCGGTTCTCGACCAGGGCGGAGAGTCGCTCCAGGGTCTGTTGGTTGTACTGCTGGTCCCTGTTTGTCATCCTTCGTTACCTCCGTTCTGCGTGGACCGATGATAGTTGGCGGCCGCATTGCCGACATGCCGTTCCATTTCCTGCTGGGCCAGGACAGGATCCCGACGTTTCAGCGCTTCCAGGATGCGCCGGTGTTCTTCCAGGGACTCCCGGGCACGGGTCCCGGAGGACAGGGACAGGCTGCGGGCCTGCCGGCTGTGGAGATGGAGGGCGGACAGGAGGGTCTGGAGGACCCGGCTGCCGCTGCCGCGAAACAGGATTTCGTGGAACCGGCTGTCCACCCGCTGCAACGCTTCGGTGTCTCCCCGGCGGGTCATCTCCTCTTCTTCGAGAAGGGCTGCCTCCAGCAGTTCCAGCTCGCTGTCCGTCATGGCTTCGGCGGCTCTCCGGACCGCGATGCCCTCGACCATCATCCGGATCTGGAACATGTCATCCATGTCGTGGGTACCAAACCCCGTCACAACGGCACCCTTGTTCGGGATCATCCGGACCAGGCCGTCCAGCTCCAGCTGGCAGAAGGCCTCGCGAACCGGGGTCCGGCTGACGCCCAGGTCCTGGCAGATGCGGGCCTCGGTCAGGGATTCCCCGTTCCGGTACCGTCCGGCCAGGATGTCATCCCGAAGGTGCTCGTAGGCGCGCTCCCTCCGGTGTCCATGAAGTGATGCGGCTTCCGTCTGCAAACAGTTTAACCTTCTTTCCTTGTATAATTCAACAGGCCGCCAGCGAGCAGGATATCGGCCATGCGGCCGGACAGGTCCATTCGCACCCGGAACCGGATCCCCTTGTCCTCGTCGACCATCCAGGCGGGCTCGCCCCGGACTGCGGCCAGGACCGCGTCCGCCGCATCCCGAAGCACCAGCGTGTCCATGGGATCGATGGCGTCAAGATCCTGCGGGTCGTCGAAGGTCAGCGGCAGGATGCCGTTGTTCAACAGGTTGGCAGCGTGGATCCGGGCGAAGGAAATGGCCAGGACACCCCGGACACCCAGCTGGAGAGGCGCCAGGGCGGCATGCTCCCGACTGGATCCCTGGCCGTAGTTGGCCCCTGCCAGGATCCATCCCCCGCCCTGCTCCCGGGCCCGGGCAGGAAAACCGGGATCGCAGGGGACGAGGCAGTGCTCCGCCAGGTACGGGATGTTGGACCGGAAGGGCAGCAGCTTGGCGTTGGAGGGCATGATGTGGTCCGTCGTGATATTGTCGCCGAGGCGGATCAGCACCTTCCCGGATACGGTGTCTCCCAGGGGCCGGTTGACAGGAAACGGCCGGATATTGGGGCCGCGAACCACCGGCTTCACGTCGTTCTCCGGGTCCGGGAGCACGATCATGTTGTCGTTGATCGCGTACCGGTCCGGAAGGACCACCAATGGCGGGTCGCCGAAGGTCGACGGGTCTGTCAGGACTCCCGTCAGGGCGCTGACCGCCGCCACCTCCGGACTGACCAGGTACACCCGGGCCGATGCCGTGCCGGATCGTCCCTCGAAATTCCGGTTGATGGTCCGAAGGGAGACCGCGTCGCTCCGGGGAGACTGGCCCATCCCGATACAGGGGCCGCAGGCGGATTCCAGGATCCTGGCGCCGGCCGCGATCATGTCGGTCAGACCCCCGTTTTCCGACAGCATCGACAGGACCTGGCGGGAACCGGGGGCGATCACCAGGGAAACCCCTGGATGGACCGTGCGGCCCTTCAGGATGGCCGCGACCTTCATCATGTCCATCAGGGAGGAATTGGTGCAGCTTC
>JAKPNJ010000266.1 GCA_029548445.1 Bacillota bacterium
ACATGGCGGGGTTGCGGCTGGCGCCGGTTCCCCGGCTGCCCGAGGCCGGCGACGCCTGCCTTTTCGACCTCTATATGGGGTATGGAGAGGAAGAGGCCTGCGCCGACGCTGCCTTCGCCCTCTTCCACAGGCTCCGGGAGAACGCGGGCAGGCCGCCCCCTCCGGCCTTTCGCCCGGCCCTGGCCTATGATTCCTGGTATGGCCTGTACTCCCGGGTTACGGAGCGGGCCCTGCGGAGCGTCCTGGAGGAGTACCGGATCCGGGAGATCCCCCTGGACTATTTTCTCGTGGGTCCCGGATGGGAGGCGGCTGCCGGCGACTGGCTGGCGACGGGGCCGGGGTTTCCGGGAGGCCTCGGTCGCCTGTTCGACGACATCCGGGATGCCGGCTTCCAGCCGGGCCTGACCCTCTCCCCTTTCGTCTGTTCCCGCCGGTCCCAGTTGTTCGCCGAACGGAAGGAGTTCCTGGCCCGGGACGAACGGGGACGGATCCTGACCGCCGGCCGCAGCGCCTCCATGGGCGGGGACCTGGCAGTATTGGACATTGCGCGGCCCGCCTGCCGGCAGCACCTTGTCCGGGTGCTCCAAACCCTGACTTCCCGCTGGGGCGCCGGGATCCTGCGGCTGGACCATCTCTATGCCGCCGCCCTGGCCGGCGGCCGGGACCGCACCCGGGCCCAGGCCATGGCCGATGCCATGGACGTCCTGCGGGAAGGCATGGGCGACCGGCCCATGATCGCCTGCGGGGTTCCGCTGGGCAGCGCCATGGGAATGGCGGAGTACGTCTCGGTGGGAGCCGACCTGTCCGAGAACTGGGATCCCGGGGCGCCGGGCCGCCGGGGATTCCGGGAGCGGGAATCCACCGATTCCTGCCTTCGCAGCGCCATGGCCCGCCGGCATCTCGACGGCCGGGCATTCATGGCGGATCCCGGGGTCTTTTCCATGCGGTCCCTGCCGGGTCGCGGCGCTTCCGACGACCGGGAAGCCCTATTCCAGGTCTGCACCCTTTTCGGTGGTTTCCTGTGTACGGCCGAGAACATCGGCACCTGCTCCCTGCAGGCCCTGGACCGATTCCGGACGGCCATCGCCCGGCGGGGTTCCCGGCCACGGGACAAGCGGATCCTGGATGTGGAGGCCCTGTCCCCGGACGACGGCGGACGTCGACGCTTCCGGGTCCGGTACCGGCTGAAGGGCGTCGACTGTCAGGAGGAGCTCGTGCTGCCTCCGCCCGCCGGCCCGGTCTGAACCGGTTCCAGGTCCTCCAGCCGATACGGCGTATTCTGGTACACCTGGTTCACCCAGTTGGCGAACAGCAGCGTGGCGTGGGCCCGCCAGCGGACAATGGGTTCCCGGGCCGGGTCATCGTCGGGGAAGTAGTGCTTCGGGATGGCGGGGGCGAGGCCCCGGGCCAGGTCCCGTTCATATTCCTGCCGGAGGGTGCCCGGATCGTATTCCGAATGACCCGTAATGAAGACCTGGCGCCCCCCGGCGGCCGTCACGAGATAGACCCCCGCCTCGGGGGATTCCGACAGCAGGCTCAGGGCCGGCACGGCCAGGATGTCCTCCCGCCGCACCTCGGTGTAGCGGGAGTGGGGCGCGTAGAATTCGGGGTCGAACCCCCGGAACAGGGGATCATGGCCGGCCGGGCGGGTATGCAGGTAGACCCCGGACAGCTTGGCCGGCAGGTCATGCTTGGGGACGCCGTAATGGTGGTAGAGGCCGGCCTGGGCCGCCCAGCAGATATGGAGGGTCGAATGGACATGGTCGCGGCTCCATTCCATGACCTCCTTCAGCTCGTCCCAGTAGGCCACCTCCTCGAACGGCATCTGTTCCACGGGGGCGCCCGTAATGACCAGGCCGTCGTACCGCTGGTCCCGGACCTGGCCGAACGTGTCGTAAAAGGCCAGGAGGTGCTCCTCCGGCGTGTTTTTCGGCTGGTAGCTGGCGGTGCAGAGGAGGTCCACCTCCAGCTGGAGGGGTGTATTGCCCAGCAGGCGCAGGAGCTGGGTCTCCGTGACGACTTTCGTGGGCATCAGGTTCAGGACCAGGATCCGCAGCGGCCGGATATCCTGGTGGAAGGCCCGGTGCTCGGGCATATAGAAGATGTTCTCTTCCTCCAGGATCCGGGCGGCGGGCAGGTTGTCGGGAATGCGGATGGGCATGGGCGGCGCCTCGCTTTCAGTCAGCGGATGAATTCGTTCAGGATGGAAATGTCGGGCACGAAACCGGGCTGGGCCGGCGGGATGGATTGGATCGCCGCGATGAGGCGGCGGGCTTCCGGAATGGCCCGGTCGATGTCGGCGAAGCCGCCGTGGGCGGTATACCAGGAAGTCCGCAGGTCGCCCGACCCGTACCGGTCCAGGGAGTCGGCCAGGAAGCGGCCGGCCATGGGCGCGATGACGAAGAACTCATAGGCCATGGCGGAATTCACATACTCATCGGCGGCGGCGAGATAGGCCGGGAACATCGCCTGCTCGGTCCGGTCGATCATGGGCCAGTAATCCAGGGTGGCCAGGGCCGGGGACCCCCGGTGCCGAACGTCCCGGGAGATCCGCCGTAGGATGCGGATGTCCCGCCAATCCAGCAGCTGCCGGTCGCTGTAGAGCTGGCCGTAGGGCATGATGAACACGCCCCGCCGAGTCTCGGGCGGAAGCCGCCCCATGACCGCCCCGTTGAGCCCATGGAGCCCCTCGACCAGCAGCACCGTGCCGTCCGACGCCGTCACGGGATCGGCGGGGTCCTCGTGCCGTGTCCGGGTCCTGAAGTCGAACCGGGGCAGGACCGTGGGCCGGCCGGACAGGAGACCCTGGAGGTCCGCCACCATCCGGTCCGCGTCGATGGTCTCGAAGCTCTCGAAGTCGGGACGCCCCCACTCGTCCTGGGAGAAGCTCCCGGACAGGTAGTAATCGTCGATGGAGAGGGTCATGGCCTGCCGGCCCATCATCCGGAGGGCGCCGGCCAGGCGGTCGGTAAACGTGGTCTTTCCCGACGCCGTGGGGCCCGAAATGAAGACCGCCCGGATCCGCTCGTCCAGGGCCACGGTCCAGGATATGTCGAGAACCCGGTCCAGGAAGCCCGACTCGCAGGCCCGGATATACTCCCGCAGGCGACGGGCTCCAAGGCTGGCCTCCAGGTCGTCGACGGACACCCGCAGCAGCGGTCCCAGTTCCGCCATCCCTGCCACCTCCCTCGTTCCGGATTCTTCTATTCTACCTTCCGGGGTCCATTTGCAAAAGGCCGCGGGGGCATGCTATTTTGGAAGGCGTGCCCTGCCCAGCAATGCAACCGGAGGAAACCATGGAACCCGATCCCGTCCTGGCAAGGGAAATCGGCCGCCGCCGCACCTTTGCGATCATTTCCCACCCCGACGCGGGCAAGACCACCATGACGGAGAAGCTGCTCCTGTATGGGGGCGCCATTCACATGGCCGGTACCGTGAAGGCCCGGAAAGCCGCCCGCTACGCAACGTCCGACTGGATGGAGATCGAACGCCAGCGCGGCATCTCCGTCACCTCGTCGGTCATGCAGTTCGAGTACGAAGGGACCTGCATCAACATCCTCGACACCCCAGGCCACCAGGATTTCTCCGAGGACACCTACCGGACCCTGTGTGCCGCCGACAGCGCCGTCATGCTGATCGACGGCGCCAAGGGCGTGGAGCCCCAGACCATCAAGCTCTTCCATGTCTGCCGCCTCAGGGGGATCCCGATCTTTACCTTCGTCAACAAGATGGACCGGGCCTCGAAAAATCCCTTCGACCTCCAGGACGAGCTGGAAAAAGTCCTGGGCATCCGGTCGGTCCCCATGAACTGGCCCATCGGAACGGACGGCGACTTCCAGGGGGTCTACAACCGGGTGGCCGGCCGGGTGGAGCTGTTCGACGGCAGCCGGGGCGACCATGGCGCCAGCGTGGTCTCGATCCAGGTGTCCGACCTCTCGGACCCGGCCCTGGCCCGTACGCTCGGAGAAGCCCGCCAGCGCCAGCTGGAGGCCGAGATCGAGCTGCTGGACGGCGCCGGGGATTCCATGGACCTGGACCAGGTGGCCGCGGGAGCCCTGACGCCCATGTTCTTCGGCAGCGCCATCACAAACTTCGGCGTGGAGCCCTTTCTCAAGGCCTTCCTGCAGATGGCGCCCCCGCCGGCGCCCAGGATGACCCCGGGCGGCCCCCTGCATCCGGAGTCGGACTTCTTCAGCGGGTTTGTCTTCAAGATCCAGGCCAACATGAACCCGGACCACCGGGATCGCATCGCCTTTATCCGGATCTGTTCCGGCCGGTTCACCCGGGGGATGGAAGCCCGGTGCGACCGGGACGGACGGATGGTCCGGCTGTCCCAGCCCCAGCAGTTCATGGCCCAGGACCGGACCCTGGTCGAGGAGGCCTATGCCGGCGACATTATCGGCGTGTTCGACCCGGGCCAGTTCCGGATCGGGGACAGCCTGGCCGAAGGCGGCCGGGAGATTCGTTTCGAGGGCATTCCCCGGTTCCCGGCCGAACATTTCGCCCGGGTCTCCCCGTCGGACTCCATGAAACGCAAGCAGTTCCTGAAGGGCATCGGCCAGCTGTCGGAAGAGGGGGCCATCCAGGTGTTCCGGCAGCCGGACATCGGGACCGAGACCTACGTGGTGGGGGTCGTGGGCGTTCTGCAGCTGGAGGTCCTGGAGCACCGGCTCCGGTCCGAGTACGGTGTGGAGATCCGGCAAACCCGCCTGCCCTACCGGTTCGCCCGGTGGATCGGCCCCGGCCCGGGCGGCGGCCTGCCCGACTGGCGGCATCTCAGCTTGTCGAGCACCACCCTGGTCGTCCTGGACCGGGAGGAGCATCCCGTTCTCCTGTTCGAGACCGAGTGGGCGATCCAGTGGGCCCTGGATCGGAACCGCGGCCTGGAACTCCTGGAAATCCTGCCCTAGCGCCCGTCGCGGTCAGTCTTCCGATTTCAGGAGGATCCGGCGGACCTCGTCCTTCATCCGGTTCCTGTCGATCTTCCGGTCATGCAGCACGGGCTTGCCGGCCATGTCCTGGAGCCAGGAGGGCGCCGGGAGCCCGCTCTCCCTGGCCAGGGCCTCCACCAGCGCCGGCTCTCCGCGTCCCCGGGAGAATCCGTTGCCATACAGCGCGTCGCACACGGCAGGACAGAATTTGTATGGACTGGCGGTCGCCACGAACACCGTCCGGGCGGCATCGCCGGACCGGGCCGCGTATCGTTCGTAGACATTGAAGCCCACCGCGGTATGCGGGTCAAAGACATGGTCCAGCCGGTCGTAGAGCTCCCGGATGCTTTTCGTCGTCCCCTGGTCGTCGGCGAACCCGCCGACGAACACTTCCTGCAGCCGCCGGAGGGATTGTGCGTCGATGGTGTATTGTCCCTTGTCCCGCAGGTCGGCCATCCAGTTCCGGACCGGGGCCGGGTCCCGGCCGGCCAGCTCGAACAGCAGGCGCTCCAGGTTGCTGGAGACCAGGATGTCCATGGAGGGAGACAGGGTGCGGAAGAATTCCCGCCGGCGGTCATAGGTTCCGTTCCGGATAAAGTCGGAGAGAACCTTGTTGCGGTTGGACGCACAGATCAGGCGGCGGATCGGCAGCCCCATCCGCAGGGCGTACCAGGCGGCCAGGATATTGCCGAAATTGCCGGTGGGCACGACGAAGTTGATGCGCTCGCCAGGCTCCAGGACATTGGCGGCCAGCAGGTCGCAGTAAGCGGAAAAGTAATAGGCGACCTGGGGCGCCAGGCGACCCCAGTTGATGGAATTCGCCGACGACAGGCGGATGCCGGCGGCCGCGAGTTCCCCGGAGAGCTCCGGGTCCTGGAAGATCGCCTTGACGCCGGCCTGGGCGTCGTCGAAATTCCCCTCCACCGCCACCACATGGCAATTGGCTCCCTCCTGGGTCGTCATCTGCCGGCGCTGGGCGTCGCTGACGCCCTTCTCCGGATAGAACACGACCACGTCGGTGCCCGGGATGTCCCGGAATCCCTCCAGGGCGGCCTTGCCCGTATCCCCCGAGGTGGCGGCCAGGATGGCGACCCGGTCCCGGCTTCCGGTCTTCCGGACCGCGGCTGTCAGCAGGTGGGGCAGGATCTGCAGGGCCATGTCCTTGAACGCGCCGGTGGGACCGTGCCACAGCTCCAGGACGAATTCCCGGTTCAGGTACTTGTTGAGGCCCACCACGGGCGCCGGGGACGGGTCGAACCGGTCCTCGGCATAGGCCTGGCGGGCGTAGTCCAGCAGTTCGTCCGGACGGTAGTCCGTCAGGAACCGGGCGAGGATGTCCGCCACCCGCTCGGGGTAGGATCGGCGCGACAGGGCCCGGAGTTCGCTTTCCGAGACCTGGGGCAGTTCGTCGGGCACAAGGAGGCCGCCATCCGGCGCGATCCCCTGCAGGATCGCCAGGGAGGATTCGAAGCCGGCCTCGCCGCCCCGCGTGCTGATGTATTTCATGATGCGCCTCCCCGGTCGAATCAGGTGCCGGCCAACTCCAGGAGCCGGCCAGCCGCCTTCTCGGCGATGTCCCGTCCCTGGAAATTGTCCACGACGAACTGGAAATAGGGCCGGGCCTTGTCCGGCCGCGCCAGGAGCTGGTAGCAGCGCCCGATATAGTAGGCCACGCCTCCGCCATAGTAGCCCGGATCGATGGCATACGCCTTGAGATAGGGCACCAGCGCCTCCTCATACCGCTTGGCGCCGAACAGCTCTTCCGCCTGGACGCGATAGGCCGAGCAGGCGCTTCGCCCGATCTTCCGGAACTGGTCGGCGATCCGTGTCCTCAGGTCCCCGGCCGTGGGCCCGCCGGATGTGGCGGACAGGGCATCCGGCACACCCTCCAGTCGATCCCGGGCCTGCAGCAGGCGGTCCGCCGCGGCCGTCATGTCGGTTCCGGCCAGGGCTTCCCCGATCTCGACATCCGGCAGGGCGGCCGCGATGGCCTGCCTGTCCAGCTCCTCCCTGGAGGGCGTCGGAACGGGCGACGGGGTCGGGTCCAGGGTGGGCGAGGGGGCGGCGGAGGCGGAAGCGGAAGGATCGGGGGAGGGGTAGGCCGATGGCGTCGGGGATCCGGCCGGCCCCGTGGGCTCATGGCCGGCGATCCAGGCGGGGATGGCCACGAAGGCACCATACAGGACCAGCCCGGAAACGCTTGCAGCCAGGACCCAGGTCAGGACCCGAACGCCGGCGGGCCTGGCCTTCTGGCTCCGTTCCGAACGGGCTGCCTCCACGGACACCGGGGCGGTGGAAGAAAGCGTCCGGGCTTCCTTCATCTCCTCGGCGATGCGGCGGCGTTCCCCCCGGCTGGCCATCCGGGCCCTACGCCGGCCTTCCCGGGCAGGCCGGACCAGGCGGCTCATGGCCGGGTCCTCGCCGCTGATGGCGGGAGGCTCCAGCAGCGGGGCCGGGCGGGGCGGCATCGCAACAGGTGCGTCGGCAGCCGGCCGCTCGGGATGGCGTCCCTTGGCGGCAGCGGCCGTCTCGGCCCGAAGGGTTTCCAGCCAACCGACCGTCCGGATCTGGTCCTCGGGGGTCATGTCGCCCTCCAGGGCCATCCGGAAGCAGGCTTCCGCGCGGTTCGCCCAGCCGGCCTGCATTTCCACCAGGCCCTGCAGGGCATGGGCGGCCCCGAATCCGGGCGCATCCCGGACAATCCGGCGCAGGTCGATGAGCGCGATGTCGGCATGGCCCCTGCGGGCGTTTTCCAGGGAACGGGCCAGCCGGGACAGGCGTTCCGCCCCCTCCTCGCCGGACAGGGCGGGATCCTCCGGCGAAGGCAGGCTGAATTCGTCCAGGGCCCGTTGCCAATCCATCCGGAACATCCCTCCTTCTAGGGTGCGCCAGGGTCGCGAAGGCCGTTCGAAGGCCCGCTGGCATGCAGGGCGGTTCGGATCCGGCCGGCCAGGTACAGGGATCCGAACGCACAGACCGCTCCACCCTCCGATGCCGCCTCTGCCAAGGCATCCAGGACAGCTGCCTCCGGTTTCGGAATGGCCAGGACCCGGCAGGAAAAGCCGGGCCGGGCGGAGGCCGGGACGCCGGGGTCGAATGTGGAAGCGACAGCCGTATTATTATACCCGCTCGGGGTATCGATGGCAAAGCGGCGAAACCGGTCGGCCAGCGCATCGGCCGATAAGGCCCGGGGGCTGTCGGGCGTCGTGCACCGGATCGACCGGATCCGGCCTTCCAGGGTGTCCGCCAGGGCACCGAGCATGCCGTCCACATCCTTGTCCGCCAGGATGCCGACCACCAGGTGCCATCCGGCGTCCGGCAGGAGCCGGGAGAGGCCCAGCCCCAGTTGCCGGGCCCCCTGGGGGTTGTGGCCGCCGTCCAGGATCATGGGCGGATTCTGGCGGAGCAGCTCGAATCGGCCGGGCCACCGGACCCGCCGGATGCCCTCGCGGCAGGACGCCTCGTCCAGGTCCAGGACCTGGGCGACCACCCTGCAGGCGGCCAGGGCGCAAGCCAGGTTCAGGGGTTGGTAGGGCGCAAGGAAGCCCGTCTCGAACACGGGATCGTCGAATCCGGGCAGGCCAAGCCCGGACAGGTCGACCCGGAACCGCTGCCCGGGACGGCCGGTTCCCAGTCCGGACAACCCGGTGGAGAGAAGACGGACCTGGCTTTGCGACACCAGGCGGAAGGGGATGCCGAGGGCGGCACAGCGGCCTTCCACCACTGCCCGGGCTGCAGCGGCCTCTTCCGCGTCGGCGGCAGCGGCGGGATCCAGCAGGACCATCCGGCTGCCGGCCTTCAGGATGCCGGCCTTCTCGAAGGCAATTTCAGCCAGGGTCTTCCCCAGGACATCGGTATGGTCCATGCCCAGGGCCGTGATCACCGCGCACAGGGGGGGCGGGATGGCGTTGGTGGCGTCCAGGCGGCCGCCCAGGCCGGTCTCCACGATCACCAGCGGGCATCGTTCCCGGGAGAAATGGAGGAAGGCGGCGGCGGTCAGCAGCTCGAACTCGGTGGGCGGTTCGCCGCCGGCCCGGACATGGCGGTCGGCTGCCTCGGCCACCGCCGTCATGGCACAGGCGAAGTCCGGATCGGATATCTCGCCTTCGGTTTCGTTCGCCTCGAGCCGCTCCAGGCCGACGCGGCCCTCCAGGACGCGGATTCGCTCGGAGAACCGTTCCAGGTAGGGCGACGTATAGACCCCGGTCCTGTGGCCTGCCGCGGCGGCCACCGCCGCCATCGCCGCCGTCACCGTCCCCTTGCCGTTGGTGCCGGCCACATGGATCGCGGCGAAGTCCCGTTCCGGGTGTCCCAGCCCCTCGAGGAGCCCGTTGATCCGTTCCAGGCCGGGGCGGCTGCCGAACACGGCTGCCTTGCGGAGATAGGCAAAGGCCTCTTCCGGATTCATGGTCCGGGTTCCCCAGGGGGCACGGACGGATTGCCGGCCCGGGAGGAGGTGAAGACCACCAGTTTGCTCAGGATGTAGTTGCCGACGATGACCAGCAGCTGGGTCAGGATCTTGGCCCAGGCCAGCGGATACCCCGCCAGGGTCAGCACCGCCTGGAACCCGGCCAGGTCAAACAACAGGTACATGGCGCCGTACTCGAACAGGACCGAGACCAGGATCCGGGAAGCGAAAAATTTCCACAGTTCCTGGAAGAAGGGGCCCCTGGAACGGAAGACGAAGGCCCGGTTCGTGAGGAATGCGAACAGGATGGCCGCAAGGATCGCCGGGAGATTGTACAGGACCCAGGATTCCACGCCCACGATCCGGCCCAGGAGGGCGGAGACGGCCAGGTTGACCAGGGTCGTCAGGCCGCCGAAAACAAGGTACAGGAAGATCTCCCGAAAACGGGGGCTGCGGAGCCATCGGACAACGGGGGATGCGGCACGCATGGGCGACTCCTTCCGGCCGTCCCGTCCGGGTCGGCCATTGGCGGGATGGATCAGGGGATGCGCTTCGGGTGAACCCGGCCGCGCTTCTTTCCGGGGGTCTTCCCGCCGGACGTTTTCCCGCCGGATGTCGAACGGCGGGAACCACCGGACCGGCCGGATCGGCCCCGGCCGCCGGATCGGCCGCCCGGCCGCAGCAGCAGGAGCAGCAGGACCAGGGCCAGCAGCCCCATGCCCAGGAGCAGCGGAATCCGGTAGGCGTCAAATGGCCGGACGGACGTCGTGGGGGTCGCGGTTCCCATGCCGGTGGGGTCCGGGGTCGCAGAAGCGGCATCGGACGGGGTTGGGGTCGTGTCCGGCCCGGTCGGGACCGAAGTGGGGGAAGGGGTCGTGGTGGCGGGAGGCGGTGTCGGCGTCCCTCCCTCGAATCGAAGGTGGAGGAGGGTCGTGCGGACATGGCCGTCGGGATCCGAGACCCGGATCGTGATGCGGGTCGAGTCCCACTGGAGTGGTCCATCCCCTTCGATCGCGACGGTCACCCGGTCGTCCAGCGGAATCGCCGTGAGGCGGATGTCCGTCACCCCGGCCGGAATCGAAAGCTCGTACTCCGTGACATCCGGGTCGAAGGCGGGCGACAGGAACCCCCGGTCAGGATACAGATCCGCCAGTTCAAGGCGGACCGGCCCCGCTTCCCCGATGACCACGGGATTCGGATCCTCCGTAACGGTCAGCAGCGTGAATCCTTCCGCACTCTCGAATGCCTCGGCCACCGGGACCGCCAACCGGGTCGGGCCCGTCGGCGCGTTCGACAGGACCCGGAAGGCAAGGCGGGCCAGCCGGACCCGGTCCCCTTGCGGAATCGGCCGGTCCTGGCCGGCGGACTCGTCCTGGCCCACCAGCCGGATTCCCTTGCCGTCGGCCGTGGCCGCATGCTCGAGGGAGAAGGTGTCGGGAACCCCCGCCGCCCGTTCGACAGAAAGGAAGGAGAACACGCCGGGATCGAACCGGATCTCCACGGGCCCGAAGGACGACAGGGAGGGGCACATGTCCGCCACCAGCTCGATGACGACCTCATTGCCCGGGGTCAGCGTGGCGGAGGGCACGTCGAGGCCCACCACCACGGCCGTATCCGCCCGGACCGGCAGGGTCCCGGGAGGGGACAGCGGAAGGACGGCCAGACAGGCTGCCAGCGTCACGGCGAGCCATGAGCCGGCCCGGGCGATGGACCGCGCAAGCGCCGATCCGCCGCGGCCGGGCGGGGATTCGGGTCGGTACACCGGGTCAGCCTGGTTCATGGCAGCCTCCTCGCGTTCGGTTCGCCAGGTCAGGACTGGTCTATGTCCTTCAGGCGGAGAATGTCCCGTTTCATGGCCAGCAGGTCCGTGGCGTTCACGGCGCCCCCGGTGTCCCGGCTGGTATTGGCCGCTGCCAGGTGGACGCCCGTCAGCTTCTTTTGTGCCAGGACATGGCGCTTCAGGACCAGGAGGTCCGTGGCGTTCACGGCGCCGTCCCCGTTCAGGTCGCCATACCGGATGAGGGTGAAGCGTTCCTGGACCTGGCTGCCCAGGAGGACCCGCAGTTCCATCCCGGTTCCCGCGACGCGTGTATCCGCCACCGGTGCACCGGCGGCATCCACCACGGACAGGGTTCCGCCCTCCGCCGACACCGCCGCCTTGACCTGTCCCACGGTCATGCCCCGGCCGAGGTTCGACAGCAGGCCTTCCCCGCGATCCACCGTCAGGAGCGTACTGGTGGCCGCCGGAGGCTTGCGGGTCACAAGAATCCGGTATACCCGGCTGCTGCCGTCCTGGGCCGTGACCGTGACATCCAGGGTATTCTCGCCGTATGCGAGGCCCTTCTCCCCGGTACCGGCCGTCCGGGCGTCGGGGTGGAGGGTGCCGGCGGAGAGGACGATCCGGTCCACGGTGGCGGATACGGTCGCCCGATAGGGACCGGCCTGGTCCCCGGAGAAGGCGGGGGCCAGGAGGACCGGCGCCGGAGTCGTGCCCGATCCAGCCGGCGGGGCCAGGGTCAGGGTGGCAAGCCGGGATTCGGCGGCGGGCACCGGATCGATGGTATCCGGGAGGCCGTCGTTGTCGTCGTCGTCATCCAGGTGCTCGCAGGCGCCGTCCCTGTCGAAATCCTGGCTGCAGCACCGGCGGCCGTCCAGGGGGTGGGCATCCCGGTCATCCGGGACGCCGTCCAGGTCGCTGTCGCCTCCGGTCACGAGGAACCGGCCATCGGAGGTCCGGGCCACGGTGAACCCGGATCCGGCCGCGACACCCGTGACATCGGCCCAGGCGGGGATCTCCGCCTGGCCGGGTTCCGCGCGGCCGGCCACGAGAACGGTCCCATCGGCCCGCAACCCCACCGTGTGCCGCTCCCCGGCCGCCACGGCCACGATCCGGGTCCATTCCCCGACCCGGCACTGGCCGTCCCGGTCGTCTCCCGTCGCCAGTACCCGTCCGTCGGATCGGAGGCCCACGGTATGGGATCCGCCGGCCGAAACCGCCACGATCCCGGTCCAGCCGGATGTGTTTCCCTGGCCGACGTCGTTCCGACCGGCCGTCACCACCGTGCCGTCGGACCGGAGGCCTGCCGAGTGGGCGCCGCCGGCCGATACCGCCACGATCCCGGTCCAGCCGGCCACCTCCAGGCGGCCATCCTGGCCATCCCCGGCCCCAAGTACCGTTCCGTCGGCCGTGAGGCCCAGGACATGCCAGGGTCCCGCCGACACCTGCACCACCCGGGACCAGCCGCTTGTCGGCGCCGGGATCGGCAGGAGACCGCGAACCGTTCCGTCACGGAGCAGGACGAAGGTGCCGAAGCCGCCGGCCGCCACATCCGCAACCGGTTCCGAGCCCCCGTGGAACCGGGCGGGATCGCAGCTGCCGTACAGACCGGCCCCGATGGCAACGACATCCCCGCCAGGGGTCGACCGGACCCAGTGGCGGTCGCCGGCAGCCAGCCCATCCCGGGAAGCCAGAGGGAATGCGGCCGGCAGCGTCGGACGCGCCAGGGGCGGCAGGACCTGGACCACCGTCACGGCCAGGCGCGCAGACACGCTGCCGCCGGGTGTCTCCACCGCGAGTTCCGCGGTCCCGGCCTTCATGCCCGTGACCCGTCCGGATCCGTCCATTGTCGCGACAACGGGATTCAGGGATCGATATCGCAGGGAGCCGGCCCAGGCGCTGCCGGGTCCGGCGGAAGCCCTCAACAGAAAGGACTCTCCAACGGCCAGGGTCATGGGGCGGGAAAGCCAGGCCGCTTCGGCGGCGGCTTCCAGCCTGGTCTGCCCGTCCGCCCCATCCCCCGATCCCGCAGCGGACCCGTCCTGCAGGACCAGGAGCGCATGGCGGGGTCCGGCCGACAGGGTGGCGACGCCGGTCCGGCCCTGGAAATCGGCGGCCATGGGGTCCGGCGGGGTGCCCGCCACCAGAAGGGTTCCATTCCCCTGGAGCAGCAGCGTGTAGGTATCCCCCGCCGCCACGGCGGACAGGTCCGCGGCCGTCCCCACAAGGCACTGCCCCTCGTCGGTCCGTCCCACGGCGAAAGCCCGTCCCGAGGCGTCCAGGGCAATGGTTGTGCCGGTGGAGGCCGCCACCGCGACAATGTCCCGGAACCGCCCGGTGCGGCACTGGCCCGACTCGTCGGCCCCCGTCGCCACCACGGTGCCGTCAAGACGGAGTCCAACCGTATGATACGCCCCGGCGGCCACCGCCACGATCCCCGTCCAGCCCGACACATCGCACTGGCCGTAGCCGTTGTCTCCCGCAGCCAGGACGGTCCCGTCGGCCCGCAGGCCCACCGTGTGGCGCGCCCCGGCGGCCACCGCCACCATGCCGGTCCAGCCGGAGACGGCCGTCCGTCCGTCTTCCCCGCACCCGATGGCGATGACGCCGCCATCTCCCCGAAGCGCCACCGTATGGGATTCCCCGGCGGCGATGGCCACGATCCCGGACAGGGACGCGACGTCCAGGCGGCCGTCGGGATTCCAGCCGGCCCCGGCCAGGGTCCCGTCGCCCCTCAGGAACACCGAGTGGGACATGCCGGCAGCGGCCGAGACGAAGGCCTGTCCGCCAGGCAGGACCGGCCGGGACAGGGGGAATGCAGCGGGACGCACTGGCCGCGCAACGGTTTGGGTCGCCCGGACGCCAAACCCCTGGGGCAGGAGCGCCGGGCCCAGGAGGGAGGACACCAGGAAGCAGGCCCCCAGGATCGCCGCCGCCCGAACCCGGGCCGACCGGATCCATCCGTCCCGCCGCGCCATGGCCGCTGCCCCCTCGTGCCGCTTCATGCCGCCGCCTCCCCTACTGGGGCCGGGGCGACGGGGTCGCCGGCAGGTCCAGGTAAACAGGGATCTTGAACACCAGGGTGTTCTGGAGGAGGCCGTTGTTTTTATAGGCGTCGTAATAGCGGACCCCTTCGTGGATGGCGGCCTGGATGTTCTGCATGTACTGGTGGTTGTAGTACTCCGGCCCCACCACGTCGAACTTCTGGAGATAGAGGGTGTCCTGCCCGATCCGGATGTAATTCCGTCCGATGTACTCGGCGCCGCCCAGGATCGCCCGCCAGGGATCCGTCCAGGGGATGAGCCAGGTCCGCTCCAGGTCCGTGACCGTCTCGGCCGAGGCGTCGGAGCCCCAGGTGGCGAACCGGATGCCGTTGATCAGGGCGCCGCTGGGCACCGAGGGATTGGGCGACGCGCCGATGTTGTAGAAGTTGAAGTAGCCAAGGCAGGAATGCCAGTATTTCCCGTCCTGGAGAAGCGTTGGCTTGGGTTCGGGGTGCAGGTCCGGCATGGTCTCGGGTTTCGTGCACAGGTACCAGGCGTCCAGGGTGCCCAGGGCGGACCGGCTGAGGGAAGGCGCCCCGTCCGCCCAGGTGGTGACCTCCTGGCGGACCCGGCTGGCCAGGTGGAAGGGGCTGACCCCCGACCGGACGGCGGCTTCCATGAAGGCCTGGGTGTAGCTGGCCGCCAGGGTGGCGGGCTGGCCGTCCACGGTGCCGGCGTACGGGAAGGTTCGGCCGGCCATGTAGGTGCCCGACAGGAGGGAGTCTACGCCGGCGGCGGTGTGCAGCGCCGGATGGAAGGAGAGCTGCTCGAACTGGAAGACATTGCGCTCGCCGAGGAAATTCCGGGGATCGAGGCAGTAGGCGATGGCCTCCCGGGAGGCGGCATACCAGCTGCTGCCGTCATAGCTGTGGAGGATGCCGGCCGCATAGTCGTCATAGGCGATGGCGTCGGTAGAGTACCAGGAAAGCGGCATCCCCTTCTCGACCAGGGAACGGGCGGTGGTTTTCGTTTTGTAATCCTCGGCCAGGACCACGGCCGGGAAGGACAGGTTCGTGTGATACGCTTCGAACCGCCAGGCCGGGTATTTCAGGTGGAGGTCCCAGAGCGGCGTGTGGTAGGAGGTGGGGAAGCCCGCCAGGGAGGTGTAGAAGTCCAGGTCGGCCTCGGGCTGGTCCGGCTGGAGGAAGGCGGACAGCAGGTACCCTTCCCGGATCGTGCCGCCGGTGTCGGTGAACCGGATCCTGTACCAGGTGTCGGTCTTGTAGGCCGTGACATATTCGCCCACCACCCGGGCCAGGAGAAGGACCCGCTGGCTCAGGGCGACGGTACCGACCTGGCTGGCGGTGGTGGCGGGCTGGGACCGGACGGCGGCGGGCGCTGTGACCCCGACGACGGTCCCCATGAGTTCCGACAGCCGGATGATCTCCAGGGTCCCGGTCTCCAGGGGGGTCACGCCGTCCAGGACCCGGATCCCGATCCGGGTTGTGCCGGGATCCAGGAGGATGGGATCCCCTGCGGGCAACAGGACGTCGTCCCGGAAGAGCTGGATCGAGAGGCCGGGCCGGTTGTACCGGACGGACAGCAGGCGGGTCCGGTCCACTGCCTCGGGCACCACGGCGGACATGGCCGGGTTCTCCGGGCTGAAGACGCCGGGGTAAAGGGACAGGTGCTCGAAGTCGATGTCCGCCAGGGCGCCGCTGGTTTCGGCCACAAAGGCGGAGAATATGTAGCAGTCGACCGGCACCGTGCCGCCGGAGGGTACCAGCCGGACCTTGTACCAGATATCGGACGTGATGCCGCCGGCGGTGGCGGTCTTGCCGCGGACCCGGTCCAGGATGTCGAACCGGGTGCCCAATGGCACCGTGGTCACCAGGGTGGACGAGGCGTCGGGGGCGGACCGGGCATTGGCATAGGTCGTGACATTGACCAGTTTCCCCTCCCACCGTCCCACGAAGATCTCGCCGGCTGCGGCCGGCACGGGCGCACCCCCGTCCCGCGGGAGGACCCGGACTTCCACGGTGTGGAGCCCCTTGGCCAGGGCCAGGGTGTCCATCACGAGGGAGAAGCGGAACGGATCGGTCGACAGGGCCGCGGGGTCCAGGCCCGGCACAGGCTCCGGCTGGAATCCCGGTTCGGCCAGGGGAGTCAGCACCAGGTCGGTGAAGGGGAAGGACACGCCGTCCACGAAGAGCTGGAGACCGGCGATCCGGGGACCGTGGGCCAGGACGCCGGCCAGCGTCTCCTGCCCCGAGAAGGCCAGCTCCTCCGGGATCTCCAGGACTCCAGGCCATTCGGTTCGGGGCACCACGAAGGTCCGGGCGGCCAGCTGCAGCCGGCGGCCTTCGGGGGTCTCGCCCGTGAGCGACAGCGTGTGGCGCCCGGGGGCCAGGCCCAGGGTGGCGACGGACAGGGGGAAGGACCACTGGAACTTCCAGGCGGGCACAGCCAGGACGGTCTCGGCGACCTGGCGACCGCCGATCTCGGCCCGCAGCGTCCGGATCCGCGCCTCCGGCAGGATCCCCAGGACGGATACCGTCCGATCCGCTGCGAGAAGCGCCCCTTCCTGGAGGCCGGAAATCGCAATGGAACGGGCCGGGGGCCGGACGTGGAAGCGACGGAAGAGGATCGTCTCGGGCTCCGGTCGGGCGGGGCCGAAATGGGCCCGGATTTCCAGCAGGTGATGTCCGGGAGAAAGGACGGCGGGGTCCAGCTGGAAGGCAGCCGTGATCCCGGACGAAGGCAGGCCAGCGACGGAAGTGGCCAGGATGCGGCCGTCCACCAGCAGGGACACGGCCCGGACAGCCTCGCGTCCCGGGGGGACCGTGGCGGACAGGGCCAGGGAGCGGAGGCCCTCGAGAATCTCCTGGTCTTCCAATCCGGTCAGCACAGCGGCATAGGCTGTTTCCGCAGGCAGGACCAGTGCGGCTGCCGGCGCCGGGGAGGCTGCATCGGACAGCCGCGGCAGGACCGGAAAGGCCGCGAGCAGGACCAGGGACATGACAATGCGCAGGGCTCTTTTCATGGCCTCCACTTTCGCACCCCGTCAAGGGGCGACCCGCGGCGGCATGCCGCATGGACAGCATAGCATACGAAGGCAACGGGGATTTTACGCGCAGGTTCCATTCTGTTGTCGCAAGGGCCTGTGCCGGATGGATTCGGCGTTACCGCGGACGCGGCGCCGGCGCGGCCGGCATGTCCCGGAAAATGGGAATCCGGAAAATCATCGGGCGATCCAGCAGGCCCAGCCGCCGATACGCGCCTGCATGGCGCAGGGCCTCGGATTCCGCCATCTGCAGGTTCTGGGCGTACTGGTGGAGAAACAGGCCGCCCTCCTCCACGACATCGAATTTCTGCAGGTACAGCGTGTCCTGCCCGACGGCGATGTACCCCCGTGCGATCCACAGGGCGCCGCCCAGGATGGCCGACCGCCTGGACAGCCAGGGGAGC
>JAKPNJ010000269.1 GCA_029548445.1 Bacillota bacterium
CAGGTGTTCCTCGTGCTGTTTCTCCTGTCCCTGCTGGGGGGGCATGGCCATGGCGTTCAGTATGGCCCGGAAACGGTCGCTCCCCTTGTTCCGGCTGGCCAGCCGCCTCAACCCGGAAGGGGAGTGCAGTCCGGGACCGGAGACCGACCGCCCCACCGGGTATGAATCCCTGGAGACCGGCGTGGACCGGGTGCTCCGAAGCAACCTGACCATGCAGGAAAGGCTCCGGGACCTGCAGCCCATGGTGCTTCCCGCCTTCATGCACCAGTTGTTCAACGGGGGTTTCGGCGACGATGACGAAATCCGATCCGCGGCGGGCCGGCTCGGGATCGGGCTGCCGCCAGGGCCCTATCGCCTCGTCTCCTTCCGTATTCCCCAGGCCCGGGACATCGCGGGCCAGCCCCGGGACCGGCTGGTGCCGACCCTGATGGCCCAGGACGCCGTCCGGGAATGCCTCCGGTTCCTGGCCGGCGGAAACGAATTGACATACGAGGTCAATCTCGACGAAACGGCCTGGATCTGCGGCGCTCCCGTCGCCCCGGACGAGGGCGGCCTGCTGGAATTGCTGGAACGGATCGTGGACTGGCTGGGTGAGCACCGGATCCGGGTCCTGGTCCGATTCTCCCCGACCTTTGGCAGCCTGGCCGCGGCCTGGTGGGAATGGATCCGCCTCCAGCAGGTCCATGCCGGCCTGGGCGACGGCGACGACGGCAGCCGCATCGAACTCGCCTGGCGGGATCCCGATCCCGGGCAGGCCCAGTACATGCTCCTCCTGGAACCGATCCTGAGCTCGATCTTCAAAAGCGGCGACGAGCGCCTGATCGGCCGGCTGCTGGACATCGTCCGGATGGAGATATTCGGCGAGGGACGGCTGGATGTTGAAACCCGCCGGACCCTGGTCCGGCAGCTTTCGGCCTTCGTCGACCGGCTCCTGGACCGGCCGCCCGTCGATCGGGAACACGCCGGGGATCCCGGGGCCCTGTTCGAAAGCCTCCGCGGGGAACTGCTCGAAGCCTGCGGCGAAGCCAATCGATCCAGGCGGGAGTCCGGATCCTTCCTGTTGCGGAAGATCCGGGACTTTACCGACCGGCAGCTTTTCAACCCCGAGCTGTCCCTGACCCTGATCGCCGACCGGATGAACATCAGCGAGAACTACCTGTCCAAGATCTACAAGGAGCATCACGGCGATACCCTGGCCAACGACATCGAGAAGCGGCGGATCGAGGCCGCCAGGACCCTGCTCCTGACCACCATGGAGAGCGTGTCGGACATCGCCCGGCAGGTCGGGTACCACAGCGACCATGTCTTCCGTCGGGCGTTCCGGCGGGTGACGGGCATGAGCCCCAACGAGTACCGCCAGGCCGGCGGGGAAAGTGCCTGACCAGGATATTCCTGTTGCACAGAATTTGGCTGGATCCGTTCCGGAACTACGGGCGATATGTGCATGAATCGTCCGGAAAGTTCCGTTTTCACCCGGTTTCTGCCGAAAACCCCCTTGCTATAATCAAGATGTCCCCTTTCCTGGAATTCCCCTGGCCTGCCGCGTCCGGGACGCGAACCCGTCGGGAAGGATGGCCCCATGGCACAGCCTGCAAAGCGGAAAACGGGTTTCTTCGTGAAGCTGTTCCAGCAGAAGTTCCTGCTGCTGCTCCTGTTGCCGGGTCTCGTGAATTTCATCGTATGGCATTACATTCCCATGTACGGCATTACGGTCGCCTTCAAGGACTACAGCATGCGGAAGGGCATCTTCGCCAGCCCCTGGGCCGAGGACCTGGGCTTCGGCCACCTGGTGAACTTCCTGAGTTACCCCTACCTGGGCCGAATCCTGTTCAACACCGTGTTCCTCAATATCCTGATGATGTTCTTCCTGCCCCTGCCGGGCATCCTCTTCGCCCTCTGCCTCAACGAAATCGGATCGATCCGCTACAAGCGGGCGGTCCAGACCATCAGCTACTTCCCCTACTTCCTGTCCTCCGTGGCCGTGGTCGGCATCTTCACCCTGATCCTGTCCCCCTCCACCGGCGTGGTCAACAGCATCCTCAAGGCTTTCGGCGCCGAACCGGTCTATTTCCTCATGGAGCCCGGCTTTTTCCGGCCCCTGATGCTGCTGATGAGCGCCTGGCAATCCATCGGGTGGGACACGATCATCTGGCTGGCCAAGATTGCCACCATCGATCCCCAATTGTACGAATCGGCCACCGTGGATGGGGCCGGCCGGCTCCGCCGCATGTGGTACATCACCCTGCCGGCCTTCAAGGAATGGTATGTCATCGGGCTGATCCTGAGCTTCGGCAGCCTTCTCGCCACCAGCGGGTTCGAAAAGAACCTGCTGCTGTACCAGGCCAACCCCGGCATCGCCGACACGGCGGAAACCATCGGCATCTTCCTGTACCGGCGGGGCCTGATGACAGGTGACTTCAGTTACGGCTCCATGGTGGGCTTCCTGAACATGTTCGTCTGTCTCCTGATGCTGCTGATGGCGAACTATGTGTCGCGCAAGCTCTCGGAAGAGTCGATCTGGTAGGAGGGACCCATGATCAGGGAACGCGGGATCGGATCCCGGATCATCGATGTCGTCGTCTACTCCATGGCGACCATGATCCTCATGCTCACGACCTTCCCCCTCCTGAACATCGTCTCCACCTCCATCAGCGGCAACCTGCCGGTGCTGAACGGCTGGGTCGGCATCTGGCCGGTCCAGCTGAACCTGGAAGCCTATACGCGGGTCTTCTCGAACTGGCTCATCCCCAACGCGTTCATCAACTCCGTGGCATACACGGTCCTCAGCACCGGCTACAGCGTCCTGATCACCCTGATGATGGCCTATCCCATGGCCAAGAAGCATTTCGTCCTCCGGAAGGCCGTCTGGATCCTCCTCGTGATCACCATGTACTTTAACGGCGGCCTGATTCCCACCTTCCTCCTGGTCAGCCAGATGGGCATGTACGATTCCTGGATGTCCCAGGTCTTTCCGCTGGCCATCGCCATCGGCAACCTGATCCTCATGCGGATCTTCATCAACAACATCCCGGAGGAACTGGAGGAGTCCGCCAAGCTCGACGGGGCCCAGGACATCCAGGTGTTCTTCCGGATCGTCCTGCCCCTGATCAAGCCCGGCATCGCCACCATCGCCCTGTACTACGCCGTCTGGAAGTGGAACGACTTCTTCAACCCCATGATTTACTTCTCTACCTACGAGCGCTATCCCCTGACGGTCATCCTCCGGGAGATCGTCCTGCAGGGCAGCCATGTGGACAAGTTCATGAGCGCCGCCCAGCGGGCCAGCCAGGACGCCAGTGTCTATGTGGAAGCCTACAACACCCGCCTCCGGTATACGGCCCTGATCGTCTCCATCGTGCCGATCGTGGCCGTGTTCCCGGTGCTCCAGCGATATTTCATCAAGGGCGTCTCGGAAGGCGCGGTCAAGGGCTGAGCCCTTCTCCGCGGACCCGCTCCGGACCCGCCCGGCCACCTGTCGGAACGAAGCCGGCCCATGCATCGAGAAGGAGGATCCCCATGAAAAAGCGTACCCTGTCCATCCTGGCCGCCGTTGCGGCCGCCCTGGCCCTGATGGCCTCGGCCTGCGGCGGAACGCCCACGGCGTCCCCCACCGACGGCCCGACGTCGTCCGTATCCCCCACCGCGGGTCCGACGGGACTCTCCCGGGACCCCATCGAGATCAAGGTGTTCCGTTCCAGCGACATGTCCCAGGGGTACACGGACACCCTGTTCGTCGATCATATCCGGGAGAAGTTCGGCATCACCCTCAAGTATACCTATGTGCCCTCCAGCGTCGCCACGGAGAAGCTGAACCTGTCCTTCGCGACCAATACGTACGACGACATGCTGGAACTGGTCTCCACCGGCGACGTAAACCGGCTGGCCAAGGACGATTTCATCGTCGTCCTCAGCGACCACCTGGACAAGCTGTCCAATTATGTGAACGCCTATGAGCCGGCGGACTGGAAGCTCCTGGTGGACACCCTGAGCGACGCCCGGAACCGCCTGTATGTCCTGCCGGTCAAGGAAGCCAGGAATTCCTCCAGCAGCTATATCTGGATGTTCCGGAGCGCCGAGTTCGAATCGGTGGGGAAGCCCGTTCCCAAGACCGTGGAGGAGCTCTATGACGGCCTCAAGGCCCTGAAGGCGAAGAACCCGAACCTGACCCTGCCGAACCGCTGGGGCCTGTTCAACGCCCTGGAGGGGTTCAATCTCGCTTTCCGCACCCGCTTTGAAGTCTGGAAGGACCCGGACGCCGGCGGCCAGATCGTGTACGGCGCCGTCACCGACAAGTTCCGGGACCTGCTGAAATACATGCATCGCCTGTATGCCGAGGACATCCTGTCCAAGGAATTCATCACGATGACCTCCGAACAGCGCATGTCCCAGTTCAGCAAGGGCAATGTCTACGCCAATTTCCAGTTCTCCGGGTATGAGAGCACCCTGAACCGCATCGCCAAGGCTGCCGGCCTGCCGGAGGACTGGACGGCGGAAGACGATTACCTGGTCCTGACCGCCTACCCCGAAAAGGGGCCCATGCAGCAGCGCTGGCCCGCCTTCTATACATTTGGCGTGGCCCTGACCGACCGGCTGTCCGGGGAGAACCTGGACCGGGCCCTGGAATATGTCAACTGGTCCTGTTCCGAAGAGGGGCAGATTTTCCACGAGTTCGGTGTGGAGGGCGAGTCCTATGAGATCAAGGACGGCCGTCCGGTGTATATTGGGAAGTACCTGGACGAAAAGGACCCCGACTCCTATTTCGGGCTGATCCAGGACTACGGCCCCTTCGGCTATTATGTCATCCAGAACGAGGACCACGCGGCCCTGGCCTATCCCGGCCCCGCCCGAACCAATATCATCCTGAAGGACGTGGAAGTCATGGATTACTCGGCCCTGCCCTACCGCTTTACGCCGGAAGAGGAATCCCGCCAGGCGGACCTGGGCATCGTGCTGAACCAGATCCGGGACGAGTATATCCAATCGTTCATCATGGGGCCCAAGGACCCGGGCCTGGATGCGGACTGGAACGAATACCTGGCCAAGATGCAGAATGCCGGCCTGGACGAGTACATGCAGATCCTTCGGGATGCAAACGCCCGTCTCGGCTGATCGACGAAGGGGACACACCCCCATGACGGACCGACCCTACTCCTGGCACTACCTCTCGGGTTTCACGGACATGCCCGGGGAACACCCCTTCCTGCGGGAGGCCAGGGGTCGATTGGCCCTGTATCGGAACGCCCCCGTCCCGCTTCCCGAAGAAGGTGTCGTCTGCGGCGTCCTGGACCAGGTTCTCCTGGGGGAAGCCGTTACAAACCGGATCAACCGCCACTTCCTGAACCAGCCGGTCGTGGAGGCGATCCTGGCCTCCCCGGCTTACAGCGACGGGGAGAAGGCCGACCTCCTCGAGAGGCTGGAGCGGTTCCGTCCCTTTCTTCTTTCGGAACGGGTGGAACAAGCCCTCGACGAAGACGAGAGGGTGGCCGACGAGGCGCTCCTGGCAACAAGCAACCATTACAATGGACACCAGGTTGTGGACTTTGCCCGCCTGTTCCGGGGGGGCATCCCCGGGCTGCTGCGGGACGTGGATGCCGCCCTGGACACCATGGAGGACCCCGAAGGCCGCCTGTTCCTCCAGTCGCTGCGGATTGCCTGGGAAGGCGCCGCGATGTATATTTTGCGCCATGCGGAGGAAGCCCGGCGCCGGTTGCGGGAAGCCGACCCGTCCCAGGAGGAGCGCCGACGGCTGGCCCGAATCGAGCGGAACTGCCTGGCCGTCTCCCACGGCCCTCCCTCGAGTTTCGAGGAAGCCCTGGTCCTCTTCTGGTTCGCCATGAACCTGACCGACCACGACTCCATCGGCCGCTTCGACCATGATCTGCGGCCCTTCTACACCGCCAGCCGCGAGGCCGGCATGACCCGCGAGGAAGCCCGGGCCCTGCTGGAGCAGGCCTGGCGGATGATGGACCGGAACGGGGCCATCCTCAACATGACCATCGGGGGACGGGACGCCGCGGGAAACCGGGAATTCGACGAGCTGTCCCTCCTGGTGATGGAGGTGACCCGGGACCTGGGACTCAAGGGCCCGAACCTCTGCCTGCGGGTCGATGCCGACATGCCCGCCGACCTCTGGAACGAGGTCCACGGGAGCCTGGCTGCCGGCCAGGCCCTGCCCGCCCTGTACAACGAGGACCTGATCGTCCCCATGCTCCTCCGGGAAGGCATCGCGCCGGAGGATGCCTGGAACTTCTGCCTCGCCGGATGCAGCCAGGTGGTCATCCCGGGCTTGTCCAGCTTCGCCTGCGACATCGGCACCTATAATACGTTGAAGTGCCTGGAGCTGGCGCTTCACGAGGGAATCGACCCGCTGCTGGGCCGCCGTGTCGGCCCGCCGGTCCCGCCGGTTTCCGCCATGGCGACGTTCGAGGAGGTCCTCGAGGCTTACCGGGTCCAGGCGGAACACGCGATCCGGGTCGGAACCCGGGTGAATGACAAGGACCACGCCCTCCGCACCGATTTCGCTTCCTGCATCCGGTCGGCCCTGACCGGGGATTGTATCGCCCGCGGCAAGGGCCTGTTCCAGGGCGGCGCCCGCTACTACGCGGTCCAGAACGAGGTGGTGGGACTGACCAATACGGCCAACGCCCTGGCCGCCATCCGGCAGGTGGTCTTCGGGGAACACCGCCTTTCCCTGTCGGACCTGGTGGCGACCCTGGACGCGAACTTCGCGGGGGAAGAGCCCCTGCGGCAATACCTGCTCCACCGGGTGCCGAAGTTCGGAAACGGAATTCCCGAGGTCGACGATCTCCGGGCGACCCTGGCCCGGGAGTTCTTCACGAGCCTCGCCGCCCACCCGGCCCCCCTGGGCGGACGCCACTGGCCCGGCGAGGTCATCTTCCACTACCACGTCCAGTATGGCCGGGCCACGGGGGCCTCCGCCGACGGCCGCATGTCCCGGACCCCCCTGGCCGACTCCGCGGGTCCCAGCCAGGGAACCGACATGGAGGGCGTCACCGCCATCCTCCAGTCCATGAAGCGGCTGGAATTCTGCGGCGATCGGTACCCCAACACCTGCAGCTGCCTCAACCTCAAGTTCGACCGGAAGATGTGGAAGTCGGCGCCGGACCGGATGGCTGCCATGCTGCGGGTCTTCATGCGGTCGGTCTTCCAGCTCCAGGTCAACGTGGTCAGCGCCCGGGACCTGGAAGCCGCCCTGGTCCATCCGGAGGCCTATCGGTCCCTGGTGGTCCGGGTCGGCGGCTATAGCGCCTACTTCACCTGCCTTGATCCCGACATCCAGCGGGACATCCTGGCCCGCACCACCCAGGAGGGGTTCTGATCCATGCCGCAGGAGGAGGCCGGCCGGCGGCCGCTTGCCATCCTCGGTTTTCCGACGGCTTCCCATTCCGGCGTTCTCGTGACCGGCCTCCCCCTGGGACCCGGCCTGGCCCGGCCGGACGCGACGTTGTCCCTGTTCGCCGACGACCGGAGAGACCCCGTGCCCCTCTGGTGGGAACCGAGGGCCCTGTGGCCGGACGGCAGCCTCCGATGGATTTTTCTCCATGGGCGACCGGGTCCGGGAACCGTCCGCTGCCGGCTCCTTCCGGATCCTGGGGGCGTCCCCCGGGGGGGCATCCGCGACCGGGACGACGCCCCCCCACGCGCATCCCGTCCTCTCGTCATTCCGGATGACGCAGGCTTTCGGGTTCTCCTTGGTGACCGGGTCCTGTTCCGGCTGGAGGAGGCGATCCGGTTCCCGGAGGACAGTCCTTCCAGGTCTCTCCCGGCGTTGTCTTCCCCTGCGAACTCCCCTGTTCCGGCGCGCCC
>JAKPNJ010000277.1 GCA_029548445.1 Bacillota bacterium
CGAGGTGGATTTCGGGGAGGCCCCCGGTGGCTGACCCCCGGACGGACCCCCGGATCGCGGCCCGAAACCGCCTGGCCTTCGCCCTCCAGGGGATCCTGTTCTTCACGGGGTTCGCCTTTTTCGACACCTCCACGGTCCTGCCGCTGTTCATCGGCACGTTCTCCGACCGCCTGGCCCTGGTGGGGGCGGCCGTCGCCCTCCGCCAGGTCTCCACCCTGCTGGTCCAGCTGCTCTTCGGCCCGGCCGTGGTCCGGGTCCGGCACGTGCCCCGGTACCTGGCCGGCCTCCTGTTTGGCAGCTACTCGGCCCCGCTGCTGGTGGCCGCCGTCCTTCTCGCCGGGGTGCCGGGCCAAGGAGCCATCCCGGTGCTGTTCGCCGCCCTGGCGATCCAGTGGATCTGCGACGGGTTCCTGGTGGTCGGCTATTATGACCTCCTGGGCAGGACCCTGGAACCCCGGGACCGGGGGCGGGTCCTGGGACTCCAGCAGTTCGTCGGGGGAGCCGGCGCCGTGGCCGGCGCCCTGCTGGTCAAGGGAATCCTGGACCGGACCGCGATGCCCGCCGAGATCCGGTTCGCCGTCGTCTTCCTCCTGGGCGGCGGGATCCTGTTCCTCGGCGCCCTGTCGTTCGGCCTGGCCCGGGACGTGCCGCATCGGCGGCCCCAGCCGGAGGTCCATCCCCTTCGGCATCTCCGGGAGATCCCGTCCGTTCTTCGCGGGAACCGCCCCTTCGCCCTGGCCCTGCTGTGCCAGTCGCTGCTGACCGTGGCCATGGCCGGCGCTCCCTATGTCCTGCTCATGGCCCGGGACCGGCTGGGCCTGCCGGACGCCACCGTCACCCTGTTGCTCAACATCCAGGTCCTGGGGGGCGTCGCCGGGGGGGTCCTCATGGCCGTCGTCGCGCCCCGCCATGGCAGCCGGGGCGCCATCCGGCTGTTCTGCCTCCTGGTCCTGGCCGCGACCCTGGCGGGGCTGTCCGCCTCCGCCGGAGGCCTGCCGCCCCTGCCGGCGCTTTCAGTTATGGCCCTCGCCACCGGCGTCGGGCTGGCGTCCTGGACCGGCTTCATGGCGTATTTCGTCGATGTGGCCCCGCCCGGTCGCATTCCGCTCCACATGGCCTGCAACAGCCTCGTGACCCTGCCCCTGTCCGTCGCGGCCCTGGCGGGCGGGTTCCTGGTCCAGCTGGCCGGCTACACCGTGCTCCTGGCCCTGTGCGCCGCCTTCGCCCTGCCGGCGGCCGTCCTGTCGTTCCGCTTGCCAAGACCGGAGGCTGCACCATGACTCACCTGCGAATCGGCCTGTACGGATACAACGGGCACCAGCTCGATGCCGGCGCCCTGGCCGGCCTGCCGGCCGACATCGTCGCCCTTTGCGGCATCGACCCCTCCCGGATGCCGACGCAGGCCACATCCCATGCCTCCCTCTCCAGCCTGCTGGGAGCCGGGATCGATGCGGTGTCGATCTGCTCGCCGCGGCGCAGCGACCAGGCCGGGGACATCCGGGCGGCCCTGGAGGCGGGATGCCACGTCCTGGCCGAGAAGCCCGCGGCCATGACGCCAGGCGACCTGCGACGCCTCCTGGACCTGGCGGCGGCCCGCCGGCTGGTCTTGGCGGAGATGGGCCACACCGGCTTCGAGGAGCCCTTTCGCACCCTGGGACAGCTGGCCCGGGAGGGCGCTGCCGGGCGAATCCGGCAGGTCCTCGTCCAGAAGTCGTACCCGGCCGCCGATTTCCGGCCGGTCGACGAGGCGGTGGACGGGGGTCTCCTCCTGCAGTGCGCCCTCCACGGGATCCGGATGGCGGAGTGGATCGGCGGGGGTCCGGTCCGGCAGGTCAGCGCCAGGCAGGCCGCCCGCGGCGGCGAGGGGGCGCAGGCCTTGCTGGTGGACGCGGCCGCGGTGCACATGATCCTGGACGGGGAGATCCTGGGCCTTGTTACCGCCAACTACCTGAATCCGCCTGCGACCGGTCGCTGGGGATACGAGCTGGTCCGGGTCTTCGGGGAACGGGCCGTCCTGGAAGCGGTTCCGGGAGAGGGATGCGTCCGGGTGCTGGGGGACACGGCGCGCCGGATCCCGGTGGAGGAGGGGAGGTCCGACTACCTGGCCCGGGTCCTGTCCGCCATGTCGGGCCGGAAGGACGCCCTGCCGCCCCCCGACATCCTGTTCCATCCCACGTTCGCGGCCATGGAAGCCCGCCGGTCCGCCCGGTCCGGGGGCCGATGGAGATCCCTGCCGGGATAGGTCGCGCCGCTCAGATCCGTCCGACGAAAATATGGAACACCATGGCCGGCACCAGCAGGACGGCCACGGTCCTGTGTACGTAGAACCAGGCGGTGCGGCGCTTCTGCCGGACATAGGTGCCGTAGGCGCCGAGCGAGCCCTGGGCCAGCATCAGGCCGCCGGTCACGATCCCGCTGACATACAGGCCGTATTGGGAAAACTGGATCAGGAAGTGGAGGATCATGGCCGTGGTGGCCAGCATGGCGAACCAGCGGTGGTACCGGACGACGACTTTCATGACCGCCGCGTACGCCTTCCGGAAGCGGGAGGCGGCGGGACGCTTCGAGACCCACCGCTTGTGGATCCATTTCACGGGGTTGTTCAGGACCGCCAGGACATAGCCGGCCACGATCAGCCAGCCGAGGACGGGCCCCAGGGATGCGAACCGGGCGAACCATTCCATGAAGCGATCCTCCTTGTTGAAAGCCGCAGGCCTAGGGGGCCAGGACGCCGATCCGGACGGCCTGGTTCAGGTTGTTGGCGCTGTGGGGCGCGTCCCCGAGCTCCGTCGTATAGTCCTGGCCGGCCTTGAACCGCCCGGCGTGGAGCACGCCGAACCAGGAAGAAATCTTCGACACATCGTACACCACCCCGTCGACGGCGATGTAGGCGTCCCGGCCTTCCTGGCCGTCGAATTCCGCCAGTTCCGCCAGGGTGAATGTCCGCTCGCCGTCGGGGGTTGCGGTGGCATCCGGTGTGGCAGTGGCGTCCGGCGGCTGCGTGACGGCATCGGTGGGAGCGGCGGTGGGATTGGCCGTGGGGGTCCCGCCGGAGGGGCCTCCGCAGGCGACCAGGGCCAGGAAGATGGGCACGGTCAGGGCCAGGGCCAGCAGGCCGGGCAGCAGGGGGCGATAGGCGGGCAGGGAAGTCCGGTGTCGCATGGCGGGTGCCTCCATTCGGGCGGACGTCCGGGTGGCGGACATGCGGCGTTTCATGGCCATTATAGCATGGGCTATAATGGGGGAAACAACGACGGGAGGACGCCATGGACACGCAAACCGACCCGCCGACCGATCCGCAGATCGACACGCAAATCGACCCGCAGGCCGGGCCGCCCCCGGATCCGGCGGTCCGGAAGGCCCGGCTCCGGGAAATCGTGGCGGTCTTCCTGCGCCTGGGGATCCTGGCCTTCGGGGGACCCGCCGCCCATGTGGCCATGATGGAACAGGAAGTGGTCGTCAGGCGGAAGTGGCTGAGTCGGGAAAAATTCCTGGACCTCTACGGCGCCACGAGCCTGATTCCGGGGCCCAATTCCACGGAGATGGCCATCCACCTGGGCTTCGAACGGGGCGGCGTGGCAGGCCTGTTCCTTGCAGGGACGGCGTTCATCCTGCCGGCCATGGGGATCGTCCTGGCCATCGCCGTGGGGTACGGCCGGTTCGGCACCCTGCCGGAAGTGGACCGAATCCTGTTCGGAATCAAGCCCGTGGTCCTGGCCCTCATCCTCCAGGCCGCCTGGCGGCTGGGGAAATCCGCCGTCAAGGACCGGTTCTCCTTCATTCTGGGCCTGGGCCTGGCGGGCCTCTACCTGCTGGGTGTCCTGGAGATCCCCCTGCTCCTGGCGGGAGGCATCGTCGCCATGGGGTACCGGAACCGGGTGCGGCTCCTGGCCTGGCTCCGCGCGTTCCGCAAGCCGACCCTGCCCCTGCTGGTACCGCCGGTCCTCCTCGCGTCCCCCGCCGTGACGCCAGACGTGTCCGGACCCATCCACGAGGCCATCGCTGCCCTGGGCCGCATGCCCCTCCACTGGATCTTCCTGTTGTTCCTCAAGACCGGGTCGGTCCTGTACGGCAGCGGGTATGTGCTGGTCGCCTTCCTGGAGCGGGATTTCGTGGAAACCTACGGGGTCCTGACCAGCCGGCAGCTGCTGGACGCCGTCGCCGTGGGGCAGGTGACCCCCGGCCCGGTCTTTACGACCGCAACCTTTATCGGCTACCTCCTGGGCGACGTGCCGGGTGCCGTCCTCGCCACGGTGGGGATCTTCCTGCCGGCGTTCCTGCTGGTCCTGCTGGTCAATCCCCTGATCCCCCGAATGCGCCGCTCCCCCTGGTTCTCCGGCCTGCTGGACGGGGTGACGCTGGCCTCCCTGGTGCTCATGGCCCTGGTGGGCGTCCGGCTGGGCATCGCCTCCCTGACCGACTGGGTGGCGATCACCCTGTTCGCCGCCTCCCTCATCCTGATGCTTCGGACAAAGGTGGATCCCGGCCTCCTGATCCTGGCCGGGGGCCTCCTGGGATGGCTCTCGGGTTTTCTATGAAATAACCGGAAGCCGGGATCCCGGCGGGCTCCGGTTCGTCGTTCCGCGGCGTTGTCGAACCTGTTGAAAACGAGTATATTGTATAGGATTGAAAAGGAACGAAGGCAGGTCGGCCGTTATCGTCGCCGGCGAAGGATCTGGAGCGAAGCCATGAAAATCTGTGTCATCGGACTTGGGTACATCGGATTGCCCACATCGGCCATGTTCGCCAGCCACGGCTGCCAGGTCCTGGGCGTCGACGTGAACCCGCGGATTGTGGAGACCCTGAACCGCGGCGACATCCACATCGAGGAGCCCGGCCTGGGCGAACGGGTCCGGTCGGCGGTGGCCGAAGGCCGTTTCCGGGCCGCCCTCCGGCCCGAGGAGGCCGATGCCTTCATTATCGCCGTCCCGACGCCGAACCTGGACGACGGGCTCTACAGCTGTGACCTGGGGTATGTGCTGGCGGCGGCCCGGTCCATCGTACCGGTGCTGCGGAAGGGCAATGTCGTGATCGTCGAGTCCACGGTGGGGCCCCGGACCACGGACGACGAGGTGCTGCCCATATTCCGGGACGCCGGGTTTGCGGTCGGCGAGGACTTCTACCTGGCCCATTGCCCCGAGCGGGTCCTGCCGGGCCAGATCCTGCATGAACTGGTCCACAACAACCGGATCGTGGGGGGCGTGACCCCCGCCTGCACCGAGGCCGCCGCCCGGATCTACGCCCGGTTCGTGCAGGGCGAGCTGATCCGGACCGAGGCGAAGACCGCCGAGATGTCCAAGTGCATGGAGAATACGTTTCGCGACGTGAACATCGCCCTGGCCAACGAGCTGGCCCGGATCTGCTTCCGGCTGGACATCGACTGCCTGGACGTGATCCGGATGGCCAACAAGCATCCCCGGGTCCATCTCCACCAGCCCGGCCCCGGCGTGGGCGGCCATTGCCTGGCCATCGACCCCTACTTCATCTACGCCAAGGCCCCGGAAACCGCCCGGATCATCAAGTTGGCCCGGGACACCAACCGGGCCATGCCCCACCAGGTCATCGAGTGGGCGGACATGCTCCTGTCGGGCATCGACCGGCCGAAAATCGCCGTGTTCGGCGTGACCTACAAGGGCAATGTGGACGATACCCGGGAGAGCCCCGGCATGGAAATTGCCGAGGCCCTGTGGGCCCGTGGAGACAAGGTTGCGGTGTTCGATCCCCATGTGGCCGACGACCGGTTCGTGTCCCTCGGGGACGCCGTGGACGGCGCCCACCTGGTGTTGGTGCTGGCCGACCACAATGAGTTCAAGGCCATGGACCATGGGGCGATCGCCGCCCGGATGGCCCGGCCCCTGCTGTTCGACACGAAGAATGTCGTCCGGGAGCAGCCGGGCAGCGGGCTCCCCGTGGTGAACTTCGGCAACCTCTATCGATTCAGGGGAGGCGACGGCCCGTGAGCCGCCGCATCCGGGTCCTGGCCGTCTTCGGAACCCGCCCGGAGGCCATCAAGATGGCCCCCCTGGTCCTGGAACTGAAGGCCCGTCCGGACGAGTTCGAGTGCCTGGTCTGCGTGTCGGCCCAGCATCGCCAGATGCTGGACCAGGTCCTGGCCGCCTTCCGGCTGGCGCCCGACTTCGACCTGGACATCATGGAAGACCGCCAGACCCTGACGACCGTGACGGTCAAGGCCCTGCAGGGGCTGGGCAAGGTCATGGCGGAGGTCCGGCCCGACATCGTCCTGGTCCACGGGGACACCACCACGACCATGGCCGGCAGCCTTGCGGCCTATTACAACCAGGTCCGGGTGGGCCATGTGGAGGCAGGCCTCCGGACCTGGAACCGGTATTCGCCCTTTCCGGAAGAGATGAACCGGCAGATCACGGGGGTCATCGCCGACCTGCATTTCGCGCCCACGGAGCTCAGCCGGCGCAACCTCCTGTCCGAAAACAAGGATCCGGACCGCATCGTGGTTACCGGCAATACGGCCATCGACGCCCTGAAGACCACGGTCCGGCCGGACTATGCCCACCCCGAACTCGACTGGGCCGCCGGAAGCCGCCTCATCCTGGTGACCGCCCATCGCCGGGAGAACCTGGGAGAGCCGATGAGAGCCATCTTCCGGGCGATCCTCCGGACGGTCGAGGACCATCCGGATGTCCGGGCGATTTACCCTGTCCACCTGAACCCGGTGGTCCGGGGTCTGGCAGACGAAATCCTGAAGGGACATGACCGGATCCACCTGGTCGAACCCCTGGATGTCCTGGACTTCCACAACTTCCTGGCCCGGGCCTACCTGGTGCTCACGGACAGCGGCGGGATCCAGGAGGAGGCGCCCTCCCTGGGGAAGCCGGTCCTGGTCCTGCGGGACACCACCGAGCGGCCGGAGGGGCTGGAGGCCGGAACCTTGCGCCTGGTGGGCACCGACGAGGAAACGATTTACCGGAACGCCCGGGAACTGCTGACGGATCCCGTGGCGTACGCCGCCATGGCCCAGGCCCGGAACCCCTACGGCGACGGCCAGGCCTCCCGCCGCATCGCGGAGGCGATTCGGGCGTTCTTTGGCAGCGGGGAGCCCGGAGACACCCAGGCACCGCCGGAGTCGGGCCAGGCCGGACGAACCCACCATCGGCTCGAGTCGTTGGAACGGCTGGACCGGATCGAACAGGCCTACCGGCGGCTCCTGCTGGAAAACCTTGCGCTGCGGGAAGCCATGGAGCGTCCGGGAACCGTCCGGATCAGCGAGGATGCCCATCCGCTCCCCGGATCATTCTCCGAACCCGACCGGGAAATGCCGCCCGCCCGTCGCCCCCTGTCCCTGAAGGGACTCCCCGGCAAGGTGATCCGGGTCATTCGCAAACGCGGCTTCCGGGGACTCCTGACCCTGGTCTTCCTTCGCCTGACGGGGCGGAAGCGCTGATCGACCGATGGGATGGCAGGAAGATCTCCAGGTTCCCCTCCCGGACGTACCGGCGTTTCGCTCCCCGGTCAGCGGCCTGGACGAGCTCCGGGTCGCCTGCATCCTGGACGAACTCAGCATGGAGTTCTTCCGGAGGGAGTGCCAGTTCTTCCCCCTGACTCCCCAGCAGTGGCGAACCGAGATCGAGGCGGCCCGGCCCGACTTCCTGTTCGTCGAATCCGCCTGGAAGGGACACAATAAAACCTGGTACAGGAAACTGAATGTCGTCGGTCCGGAGATCCTCGCCATCCTGGACTGGTGCCGGCGAAAGGGCATTCCCACCGCCTTCTGGAACAAGGAAGACCCCATCCACTTCGCAACCTGGTTCAATCTCGCACGACATTTCGATTTCATCTTCACAACCGACAACGACTGCGTGCCCCTCTACCGGACCCTGATGCGGCGGGAGCGGGTCCAGTTCCTGCCGTTCGCCTCTCCCGCCCGCATGTTGACGCCCTTTGCGAAATACCGCCGAGAAAAGAAGTTCTGCTTCGCCGGCTCCTACTATGCCCGCCAGAAGGAACGGCAGGAGGACTTCGACCGCATGATGGAACCCATGGAGGCCATCGGCGATATCGTCATCTACGACCGGGAGACCTATCCCGGCAATCCGGATTATATGTTCCCGGAGCGGTACCGCCGGTACATCGCCGGTTCCCTCCCCATCGACCGGATCGATGTGGCCTACAAGCAGTACGAGTTTGGCGTCACCCTCAATACCATCAAGTACTCCAGCGGCATGTTCGCCCGCAGGGCCTTCGAGCTCTTCACCTGCGGGACCGCCGTCGTCAGCAATCCCTGCCGGGGCCTGAAGGTCATGTTTGGGGACCTGGTCATCATGGATGACGATCCGGCCCGGTTCCGCAGCAAGCTGGAAGCAGCCTGGAACGACGACGCCCATCGCCGGAAGGTGGTGCTCCAGGCCCTTCGCAAGACGTTGCGGGAGCACACGTATACCGACCGGGTCGATTTCATCTTCCGAACCCTGTTCGGCCATGGCCTGGTCCGGCCCCTCCCGTCCGTCTGCGTGTTCGCGAGACTTCCCCGGCCCGAAGCGGTGGAAGCCTTCCTGGAGAACCTGGCCCGGCAGGAAACCCAACCGGCGGATGCCCTGCTCCTGTGCCCGTCGCATGCCGTCGAGGCTGTTCGGTCCGCCCTGGCCGCGGCATTGGGGGAAGAAACCGGCACCAGCGGCCCCCGGATGACGGTCCGGTCCGAGGAAGGGCTCGCGCCCGGATTTCTTGAAGGCCTGTCCCGGGCAGACGGGTTCGCCTGCATGGACCCGGCCAACTACTATGGCCGCCATTACCTGACGGACCTGGTCCTGGCCACCCGCCTCGACACGGTGCCTGTCCTGGGAAAGGAAGCCTTCTATCGGTGGACGGAGTCGGGACCGGCGTATGAAGAAGGCCGCGGACGCTATCGGTATGTCGACTCGCTGCGACTGGACCGCTGCCTCTTTGCCCGCCACCTCTCGATCCTGGTGACCCCCGACCTTCTGCAGGATTCGGATCCGGTCCTGGAGGGCCCGGCCTGCCTGACCCTGGACGAGTTCAATTTCTGCAAGGGATTGTCCGGCGATACCTCGTCCTGTCCCGAGGCAGACGGACCGGACCTGGACGAGGGGGCGGCCCTTTCGGACATGGTGCGGGACTGCCTGCGGTCCGGACCGGACGTCGTGGGCGAGAAAGTCCGGATTCCGTGGCGTTCCCTGGCGCAGAGCGTGAAACCGCCGGCCACGGCCCGCATTCGCGAGGAGGAAGGCTGTTTCTCCCTGACATCGCGTTCCGTCGCCCAGCACCGGATTCCCCTCGAACTCCGATTGGATCCGGAAACGGCCATGGACGGACATCGCCGGATCTCGATCCACCCGGAAGGCCTCTCCCGGGGACGCATCGACCTGGTGGTGGACTGCGAGGACCCGGATGAGCAGCGGCTCCTGACCCAGGTTGTGCCCATCGGCGGACTCCGGGAGTTTTCGATTCCGGAAGGGACGGCCAGCCTGCGGTTCTCCTTCCGGGTCCAGGGTGCCTGCCAGGCCGTCCTGGGGGACCTGGTCCT
>JAKPNJ010000285.1 GCA_029548445.1 Bacillota bacterium
GCGGCGGGACGACTCCCGAACCGACCGGTGAACCGAGCGGCGAGCCCACCGGAGAACCGACCGGGGAACCGACCGGCGAGCCGACGGGCGAGCCGACAACCGGGGAGTCGACCCCCACGGCCGGAGAACTGACCCCCGCGGCAACGGAGTCTCCGACAGGCGCCCCGACCGGGGAGGCCACCCCCACGACCGAGCCGACCGGGGCAGGTCCGACCGGATTCCCCTGGGTGCCGGTGGTGGCGGGCGTGGCCGGCCTGGCTGTCGCAGCCGTCGTCCTCGTCATGGTCCTTCGCAGGAAGCGCTGACAGGGAGGGCGAGAACATGGTACGGGTCGGCATCATCGGGTGCGGCAACATCGCCCGCTCCGCACACATCCCTGCCTACATGGCGCGGCATGACGTGACATGCAGCCACTTCTGCGACATCCGGCCGGAACGGGCCCAGGACATGGTCGCACGATACGGAACTGGAAAGGCGACGGTGGCGTATCGGGAGGTCCTGGCGGACCCGGAAGTGGATGCCGTCTCGATCTGCACACCCAACCATCTCCACGCCGCCATCGCCATCGAGGCCATGCGAGCCGGCAAGGACGTGCTGTGCGAGAAGCCGGCCGCCCGAACCCTGGACGAGGTCCTCGCCATGCGGCGAACCCGAAGGGAGACCGGCCGGGTCCTGAACATCGGCGTCGTCAACCGGTTCAACGGGGCGGTTCGCAAAATCCGGGACCTGATCGCCGAGAACGCCCTGGGCCAGGTGTATCATGTGTATGTATCCTTTCGCGCCAGGAGGTCCATTCCCGGGCTCGGAGGGGATTTCACGAACCGGTCCGTCGCCGGCGGCGGGGTGCTCATTGACTGGGGTGTCCATTTCCTGGACCTGGTGATGTTCTGTTGCGGCGACCCCATGCCCGTCACGGTATCCGGGAAAGCGTATTGCATGCTGGGACGAAATATCGGAGAGTATGTGTACAACTCCATGTGGGCCGGCCCGCCGGATCCCGCGGGTGTCTGCGACGTGGAGGACTGCATCAGCGGATTTATCCGGACGGAAGGCCCCACCGTGTCCCTGAACGGCGCCTGGGCCCAGAATATCGGCACGGACGAAATGTTCGTCGATTTTCTCGGCGACCGGGCCGGGATTCGCCTCCAGTACGGAAAGGGATTCACCCTGTATGGCGCCCGGGACGGCCGGCTGTTTGACGACTCGTCCATTCACTACGGCAATCCGCCCATGTTCGACGAGGAGATCGAGGACTTCGTCCATTCGATCCGCACCCGATCCAAGTCTGTCGCCGATCTCGACACAGTCCTTCGCAGCGCGGCCATCATCCAGGCGCTGTATGATTCGTCGGACCGGGGACAGGAAGTCCGATTCGAGGAGTATGACGCATTGTGAGATCGCGATGCCGCTCGGGTTTCGGTCGACTTTCCGGTTCAATCGGCAGGATTCGGCCGGCGCTGTCCGCGACGGTCGCCCTTCTCTTCCTCCTGTCGGTCGCAGCGCCGTCCGCCGCGATTTCCGGCGAATCCACGGGTCAGGCCGCCTCCCCCGGGAGAGTCGGGGCTGGAGCCGGCGGCCTCTTTACGCGGCCGGATTCCTTCGCGGCCTATTTGGACGCCCATGGCGACTGGCTCCCCGGATCGGGCCCCATCCGCATTGCGGCCGACGCGTTCCAGGGGGATGCGGATGCCCGGCTGGCCATCCTGCCGGAACTCGACGGGGAGCTCCATGCGGTTCATGTGCGGGAACCGTCCGGTTCCCTGGAAGCCCCGTTTTCCGTCGAGACCGCCGGGCTCTACCGGATCGCCATCCGGTACAGGCCCATGCCGGGAGAAGGCCGGGACATCGAGTTCGGCCTTCAGATCGATGGTTCGTACCCTTTCTTCGAATGTGAGCAGTTGCGCCTGTCGCGGATCTGGACCGACGCCGAGGCCATCGGGACGGACAACCAGGGGAACCAGATCCGACCATCCCAGGTCGAGTCGCCACGCTGGCGGACAGCCACCTTGCGGGACGCCGAAGGATACTATGCCGAGGATCTCGTCTTCCACCTGGAAGCCGGTGCCCACGCCATTCGCCTGCTCCCGCTCCAGGAGCCCTTCGCCCTGGCCCGGGTGGATCTCGTGCCGGCCGACAGGCCCGCTTCCTGGCGCGACCTGGCGGAACGCTCCGGCGCCCGGCGCACGTCCGGCATCCGGCTGGAATTCCAGGCCGAGCAACCGGAATCCAAGTCCCACACCGTCCTGTATGCCATGAGCGACCGCCGGTCCCCGGCGACCACCCCCAATGCGCCGGGCCGAACCCTGCTCAACACCATCGGCCGCTACAACTGGAATTACCCGGGCCAGTGGATCTCCTGGCGGATCGAGGTCCCCGAGTCGGGGCTCTACCGGATCGCCTTCCGGGCGAGGCAAAACTTTGTCCGGGGCCTGGAGACAACCCGGCGCCTGGTCCTCGACGGCCAGGTGCCCTGTGCCGAGGCCATGACCATCGGGTTTCCCTACTCCAACCGATGGCAGGTCCTGTTCGTCGGCGGGTCCGATCCCATGGAGGTGTACCTTGAGGCCGGCGCCCATGACCTGGCGCTGGAAGTGGTACCCGGCGCCGTGGCGGAAACCCTGCGGGACATCGACACGGCCGTGTCCCGGCTCAACGCCCTGTATCGGCGGATCCTGATGATCACCGGCAGCACGCCGGACCTTGGCCGGGACTATGACCTGCACAAGGAAGTACCGGGTCTGATCGGGGAACTGACCGACATTGCGAACCGGCTCCGGGAGGTGTCCGTTCGCGTGGAGGGCCGCGCCTCCGGGACGGGCTCCGAGTTCTCGACGCTCAAGGAGACCATCTACCAGCTGGACGGGTTCGTGGAAAAGCCCGAATCGATCCCCGGCCGGCTGGCCCGCTTCCGGGACAATGTGTCGGCCCTGGGGGCCTGGATGCTGCGGATGAAGGAGCAGCCCCTGGAGCTGGACAGCCTGTGGATCCTATCGGCCGACCAGGCCCTGCCGAAGGCCGACGCCTCCTGGCCCCGGCAGCTGGCCTTCGACGTCCAGGCCTTTCTCCTGTCCTTCCTGTCCCGCTCGGGCGCCATTGGCAATGTCCATGACCCGAAGGACCGAACCCTGACGGTCTGGGCCATCGGGGCCGGCCGCGACCAGGCCCAGATCGCCAAGTCCTTTATCGACGACCGGTACACACCGAAAACCGGGATCGGGGTCAACCTGGACCTGGTGCCCGACCCATCCGTCCTGACCCAGGCCATCCTGGCCGGAAAGGGGCCCGACGCGGCGATCATGGTGCCAAGGGAGATCCCGGTCAACCTCGCTTATCGCGGCGCCCTGAAGGACCTGTCGACCTATCCCGGCTTCTCCTCCACCAGGGAGGAGTTCCTGCCATCGGCGTTCGCGCCGTATGATTTCCAGGGAGGCGTCTATGCCCTCCCGGAAGTCCAGTCCTATCTCATGATGTTCGTCCGGGACGACATTTTTGCCGAACTCGACATTGTGCCGCCTGTCACATGGGACGACTTGTACGGCATCATCCCGACGATCCAGAAACGGAAGCTGTCCATCGGGATCCCAGCTGCACAAATCCTGTTCGAAACCCTGCTGTTCCAGCACGGCGGTACCTTCTACAACCCCGAACGGACGAAATCCGGTTTTGACGCCCCCGAGGCCCTGGCGGCCTTCAGCCAGTGGACCTCCTTCTATACCGACTATGGGTTCCCCCTGGCCTATGACCTGTACATTCGCTTCCGGACCGGGGAAATGCCGCTGGGGATCGCCGCCTACTCCTTCGCCAACCTGCTGCGGGTGGCGGCGCCGGAGATCCGGGGCCTCTGGTCCATGCACCCGATCCCGGGGATCCGGGACGAGACCGGCACCATCCGGAACCAGTCCGGCGCCACCGGAACCGGCTGTATCCTGATGGCCTCGTCCGACGATCCGGAGTCCGGGTTCGGCTTCCTCCAGTGGTGGGTCTCCGCCGAAATCCAGGCCCTCTACGGCAATGAGCTGGAAAACACCATGGGGCCCCTGGCCCGGTACGAAACCGCCAACCTGGAGGCCTTCCAGTCCCTGCCCTGGACCAGGGCGGAGCGGGATACCCTGGCCGGCCAGTGGCGCAGCGTCGAGGATATCCCCCAACTCCCGGGCAATTATTTCACAAACCGGAATCTCCTGTTCGCGTTCCGGGCCGTCACCTATCGGTACGAGAACCGCCGGGCGGTCCTGAAACGGTATACGCGGGAAATCGACGCGGAAATCCTGCGCAAGAGGAAGGAGTATGCGGCGCCATGAGGAGACGGGGAAGCGCGTCCATGGCCGCCCTGATGCTGGCTCCCTTCACGAGCCTGTTCGTCCTTTTTACGCTGGTGCCGATCCTGTCGGCCGTCGCCCTGGGGTTCTTCAGCTTCGACATGATCAATCCGCCCCGCTTTGTCGGGTTCGAGAACTATGTCCGGATGCTGGTGGACGACTCGGTCTTTCCCATCGCCGTGCGGAATACCCTGGTCTTCGCCTTCCTGACCGGTCCCCTGGGCTATGTCCTGAGCTTCCTCTTCGCGTGGCTCATCAACGAGCTCCGGCCCAGGATCCGGGCCTGGCTGACGCTTCTGTTCTACGCCCCGACCCTGGCGGGCAACGTCTTCTTCCTCTGGCTGTTCCTCTTTTCCGGCGACGCCTACGGGCTCGTCAACAGCACCCTGATGCAGCTCGGGCTGATCCAGGAGCCCGTCCAGTGGCTGACGGACTCCCGCTACAGCCTGGGCGTGGTGGTGCTGGTCATGCTCTGGCTCAGCATGGGGGCGGGCTTTCTCGCCATCATCGCGGGATTCCAGGGGCTCAGCCGGGAGCTGTACGAAGCCGCGGCCGTCGACGGGATCCGAAACCGGTGGCAGGAGCTCTGGTATGTGACCCTGCCCCAGATGGCGCCCCAAATGCTCTTCGCTGCCGTCATCTCCATCGCCACCTCCTTCGCCGTCGGGTACCAGAGCATGGAACTGACCGGGTTTCCGAGCACGGACTACGCGACCCATACCCTGACGCTGCACATCCTCGACATCGGTGGCATCCGGTTCGAGATGGGCTATGCATCCGCCCTGGCCTTCGTGCTGTTCGCCATGATGGCCGTCACCTGGCGCGGCATCGAGACGCTGTTCCGGCGCCTGGCCGAGGGAAAGGGGGGGAAGTAGGCCATGGCGACGCATCGCAGGCGGGCCCGCCTCTCCCGTTCCCGCTGGGGAGACCTGCTCCTGTTCCTGTTCCTGGGGGTGTTTGGCGTGTTCATGGGCCTCCCCCTGCTGTACAGCCTGGTGACGGCCTTCAAGCCCGTCCAGGAGCTGTTTCTCTTTCCGCCGCGCTTCTTCGTCCGCAATCCGACCCTCGACAATTTCACGACCCTGTTCAACCTGGTGTCCGACCTGCAGGTTCCTTTCAGCCGCTACCTCTTCAACAACCTGTTCCTGTCGGTGGTCGGGACCGCCGGCTACATCGCCGTCGCCTCCATGGCCGCGTATCCGCTGGCCAAGTATCGGTCGAAGTGGCTCGACGCCTATTTCCTTGTCGTCGTGTGGGCCATCCTGTTCCGCCCGGAAGTGACGTCCATTCCACAATACCTGGTGGTGGCGAAGCTGTCCCTGGTCAACACCTATCTCGCCCTCCTGCTGCCGGCCATGGCAGGGACCTTCGGGGTCTTTCTCATGCGGCAGTTCATGGTGGCCTTCCCGGACGAGATCCTGGAAGCCGCCCACATCGATGGCGCCCACGAAATGCGGGTCCTCTGGCGCGTCGTGATGCCCTCGGTCCGGCCGGCCTGGCTGACCCTGGCCATCTTCACGTTCCAGCAGCTCTGGAACACCACCGGCATCCAGTACATCTACGATGAGAACCTGAAGATGCTGCCGACGGTCCTCCGCCAGGTGGCAGCGGCGGGCATGGCCCGGGCGGGGGCATCGGCCGTCGTGGCGCTCTTCCTGATGATTCCGCCCGTCCTCGTGTTCGTCATCAGCCAGTCGTCGGTGGTCGAGACCATGGCCCACGCGGGGATCAAGTCATGACCGGGCGGCTCGACGGGAATCCGGTAAAGCGTCTGCGGTTCATGGCCGTGCTGCCGCTGGCGGCCCTCCTGTCCGCCCTCCTGCTCGCCTTCCAGTCGCCCGCCATTCTCCACGCCGAATCGATTCCCTACCGGAGCTATATTTACAACGCATTCGGGGACCCGGTGGCCTCGCCGGACGGGTACCGTCCCACGGGCGCCTGGACGGGCACCGACCTGGGGGCCGGCCCCCTGAAGGAGCCCTCCGACCTGTTCGTGGCCGAGGACGGACGGATCTTCCTGGCGGATACGGGCAACGGGCGGATCCTGGTGCTCGACCGGAACCTGTCGCTTGTCCATGAAATCAAGGATTTGGTGCATCCGGACGGAACGGCCGACACAATGGCCTCCCCCACCGGGGTCTGGAAGGTGCCGAGCGGGCCTTTGTTCGTGGCCGACCGGGACAACCGCCGGATCCTCAGGATGACGGAGGAGGGCGAGATCCTGCAGGTCATCGTGTCTCCGCCGGCCGAGGAGGTTGGGGAGAACTTCCTGTTCCAGCCCACCAAGGTCGCCGTGGACGGCACCGGCATTCTCTATGTCATGATCGCCGGGCTGTATCGGGGGGCCCTGCAATTCGACCGCGACGGCAGTTTCCTGGGGTTCTTCGGAAGCAATACGGTGGGAGGCGGCGTCCTCACCCTGCTGCAACGGTTCAATCTCCTCTTCATGACCCGGATCCAGCGGGACAAGCAATGGCGGTCGATCCCGCAGGAATTCTCCAACTTCGATCTCGATGCCCGCAACTTCCTCTACACCTGTTCGCCATCGCTGACCGTACCGATTGGACAGATCCGGAAAATGAACTTCGCCGGATCCAATATCTACCGCGGTGATACCACGGCCGCCCCGGTGGCCTGGAACCGGGGACAATACGGAGATCTGCAATCCGCTTGGGTCCGGGGGACCGAAATCGCCACCACCTTCGTTGACCTCGATGTGGATGCGAACGGGTTCGTCAATGCCCTGGACGCCACCCGCGGCCGGATTTTCCAGTACGACGGCGAGACGACCCCTACCTTCATTTTCGGCGGCATCGGGGACCAGGTGGGGACCTTCGGCCGGCCCTCGGCCATCGAGACGAGCGGGGACACGATCCTCGTCCTGGACGCCGCCAGGAACAGCCTGACCCGCTTCGAGCCCACCCCCCTCGGACGGCAAGTCCGGGAGGCGATCCTGGCGTTCCGCGACGGCCGGTATATCGAGTCCATCGAACCCTGGCTCCAGGTGCTGAAAACCCATACGAATTACGAGCCGGCCCATGTTGGCCTTGGAAAGGCCTATTTCCAGATGGGGCGCTACGAGGACGCCATGGCGCATTTTGAGCTGGGCAACGATCCGGTGGGGCGTTCCCAGGCGTTCCAGGGCTACCGGGCTCGCTTCGTGACCGACCATTTCCCCCTCCTGGCCGCCCTGTTCGCGGCCGGTGCAGCCGGCCTGTGGGCCCTGGCCCGCGCCTTCGCCCGGTGGAAACGGAAGCGGCTGGCCGGGACCGGGACGGAACGCCTGTCCGGCCTCGGGAGCCTGCGCCTGCTGCTCCATCCCCTGGCCGAGGCCGAATCGCTCCGGAGCCGGACCCGGCTGCCCCGCCTGGCCCCCTGGATGGGCATCGGATTCTTCTTCCTGTCCGCCATCGTCGAGTACCAGCTGACGAGCCGAAACTTTACCTACACGCGGGCGGAATCCCTGAACCTGCTCCTCCTGGCCGCCCGCACCCTGCTGGTCGTCGTCCTCTTTGTGACCGCCAACTGGTCCGTGTCGACCCTGCTGGAAGGGAAGGGGACCATCGGCCGTATTGCCGCCTGCACCGGGATCGCCCTGGTTCCCGCCAGCCTGGCGTCCCTGGCCGCCACCGGGCTGACCCACCTGGTCACCATGGACGAGGCCGCGATCCTGTCCCTGGTCCGCCTGGCCGGGTCGGGGTGGTCGGTTCTCGTCCTGGTCCTGGCCCTCCTGTCCCTCCATGAGTTTACCCTGCCCCGGACCCTGGCCTCGCTGGCCCTGACGGGGTTCGCCCTCCTGGTCCAGGTGTTCCTGATTTTCCTCTTTTTCAGTCTTGTCCAGGAGATGCTCTCCTTTTTCCAGATCATCTCCTTCGAGATCTCCCTGAGATTCCTCTGACGACCAGGAGGGAGGCCGCATGCGCTTTCGGAGACTGCAGGTCATGGCACGGACCGCCCGCCCGATCATCCGCCCGGGCGAACTCCCGGCCGCCCATCGGGCCGACCGGGCGGCGATCCGCGCGGCTGCCTGTTTCCTGCTGGCCGTGTCGCTCCTGGTACCGTCCTCAGCCTGTTCCGGCACCGGTCCCAATCCCGACCCCACCGTGACACCCTCCCCGGATCCCCGGGACGGAGCGGGACCGGCGGTCCGGTCGGGAACCGTGATCTCGAACGATCGCTTCTCCCTCTCGTACGATCCCGAAACAGGATCCTTCCTCCTGGAGGACCTGGCCGAGGGGATTGCGTATTCCTCCACGCCGGCCGCCCTCGAGGAGGACCCCCTGGCCAAGGGCCGATACCGGTCAACCCTGGCCTCCACCCTGGTCATTCGCTATACGACGGATTTCAGCGGCGCGGAGACGAACGCATACGGCAGCGCGGCGACCACGTCCGTCGCCTGCGAGCCCATCGAGGGCGGATTCCGGGCGACGTTTGGTTTCGACGAGGTCGGGATCCGGGTCCCCGTCGAGTACCGGCTGGAGGAAACCGGCCTGTCGGTCCGAGTCGATCCTGCCGGCATCGTCGAATCGGGCCGGGACCGGCTGGTGACCCTGTCCCTGCTTCCGTCCTTCCTGTCAGGTCATATGGACGAAGCCGGATACCTGTTCCTGCCGGACGGCTGTGGCGCCCTGGTGCGATTCGACGCCGGCCGGAACCGGCCCGGATCCACTTACTCCCAGCCCGTATACGGACCCGATCCGACCCGGATGGAGCCATCCCGGACCGAGGTGGCCGAGCCCATCCGGCTGCCGGTATTCGGGGTGCATCGAAACGAAGGCGGCCTGCTGGCGGTCGTGGAACAGGGGGCGTCGGTCTGCACCCTGGAGGCCTCCCCGGGCGGATCCTCCAGCGCCTACGCCTTCGCATACCCCGCATTCAATCTCCGGGCTGTCGATTCCTATACCCTCGGTGCGGGGACGGCAGCCGTGACCAATCGCCTGTACCAGGAATCCATCGCCGATTCGGGGATCCTGGAAGTCCGCTACCTCCCCCTGCCAAAAGAGGACAGCGGGTATGTCGGTATGGCGAAAACCTACCGGGAACTTCTCGTCCGGGAGAAGGGCCTGGCAGCCGACGCCCCGGAGCGGCCGCTGGTGCTGGAACTGACAGGCGCCGTCGAAATACCCGGATCCGTCCTGGGCATTCCGGTCCGGCGGATCCTGTCCCTGACCTCCTATCCGGAAGCGAAAGACGCCATCGAAACCCTGGTCTCCCTGGGGGCCGACGACCTGCTGGTCCGATATGTCAAATGGAACCAGGACGGAATCCGGCTGCGCACCCCCTTCACAGGATCGCCATCCCGATCCCTGGGGGGCGAAGACGGGCTCCTGGACTTGCTGCAACAGGCCAGGGAATGGGACATCCCGCTGTATCTTGACTGCGATCCGGTCCGGTTCGAAAAGACCGGTTTCCTGGATTTTCGCGGCAGCGTGTCGGCCCTGCTCCTCTCCCGGATGCCCGCGGTCCAGAAGCCGTTTCTCCCCCATATCCTCCAGGAGGACCAGAACGGGGAGTGGGGATACCTGTCCGGGATCCGGCGCTTCCAGGACAACATGCGCGCCATCGGGAACCGGCTGGAGACCCTGTCCGCAGGGGTGTCGACGGGGGTCCTGGGGCAGGTGGTGTTCGGCGATTTCCGGCAGCGGAACGGCAGCCGAAGCCGCGTCGAGGCGGCGATGCGGGCGTCCGTCGCGGACCTGTCGGACCGGTGCGGGCCGGTCCTGGCCGACGGAGGGAACGCCTGGATCCTGCCCATGGCGGCGGGCATCCTGGATGCCCCGGTCCGGTCCAGCGGGTTCGACCTGGAGTCGGAGTCGGTGCCGTTTTACCAGGTTGCACTGCAGGGGCTCCTGGCCCTCGCCACGCCGCCCCTGAACCGGGATGCGGATCCCCACTGGCTGTTCCTCCGGGCGGTGGAAACCGGCATGTCCCCTGCATACAGCCTCTTCATCCGGAATCCCTATGCCCTGAAGGACACCCGGTACAACGGCCTGTACGGGTCCGACTTTGCGGCTTGGGCCGGGGAAGCGGCCCAAACCGCCGCGACGCTGCAGGCGCTCTTCGACGGGGCCGCCCCGGGCCGGATCCTGGACCATCGGAAGATCGCGGCGAATGTGTACGGGACCGACTTCGAGAACGGGTGGTCCGTCCTCGTCAATTATGGCTCCGAGCCGTTCCGCATCGGGGAACGGACGGTGGCGGCCAGGGACTTCCTGGCGTTCAGGACGGAGGGGGCGTGACGCCATGCCTGGGAAACCCATGTCCTACGAGCGGCGACGCCGGTGGAACGGCTACCTCTTTGTCGCCCCCTGGCTGGTCGGGGCCCTGTTCTTTTTCCTGATCCCCCTGGGCCAGTCCATCCTGTACTCCATCTCCGAACTGAAACTCGCTCCCGGCGGCGTCGACATAAAAATCGTCGGGTTCGAACGCTACCGGTACTTCTTCCTCGAAGACATCGACGGCACGACCCTCCTGCGGGATTCCCTCCAGGAGGTGGGCCTCCAGACCCTGTATGTCACGATCCTCAGCGTCGTTGTCGCCGTCATCCTGAACCAGCGGTTCCGGGGCCGCCTGTTCATGCGGGCCGTGTTTTTCCTGCCGGTCATCGTGACCAGCGGCCTGGTCATGTCGATCCTGAGGGGGGACACCACCGTCCAGGCCCTGGTCATGGAGGGCGGGAAGACCTCCACCCTGGTCCAGTCCTTCCAGCTCCAGGCCCTCCTCCAGCAAGTGTTGCCCATGGAGATCCTGACCCGGATCACCGGGATCGTCAACAACATCTTCGACTTCACCTGGATGTCCGGCGTCCAGATCCTGGTGCTGCTGGCCGGCCTCCAAACCATCCCGGGGACCCTCAAGGAGGCCGCCCGGATTGACGGCGCCTCCGGGTGGGAGTACTTCAGTTTCGTGACGCTCCCCCTCCTTTCCCCGGTCCTGCTGCTGACCGTCATCTATTCCGTCATTGACGGCCTGTCGGATTTCGGCAACGACTACCAGCAGAAGATCCTCCTCCAGGCCACCCAATCCCTCAATTACAGCTACAGCTCCGCCCTGGCCACGATCTATCTCGTGGTGGTCCTGGCCTCGGTGGGCCTGCTCTTCTTCCTGTCCCGCCGGCTGGTCTTTTACATGGTGGATTGAGGAAGGGGGCGGGATGCGATGAAACCGATTCGGGACATGGCCACCCAGACGGCCTGGCGGATCATCCGGACGATCTTCCTGGCCGGGCTGGCCTTCATCATCCTCCAGCCGCTCCTGTTCATGGTGAGCGCTTCCATCCGGCCCGTCGCCCAGCTGTATGCTCCCGGTGTCGTCTGGATTCCGCGGTCCGTGACGGCGGACAACTACCTGTCGGCCATGCAGAAGCTCAAAATGCTGGAGCCCGTCTTCCGGAACAACTCCGTCGTCAATACCTTCCTCCTGGACCTGGTGTCGGCCCTGTTCCAGGTGTTTACCACCGCCCTGGCCGGATACGGCTTTGCCCGGTTCCGCTTCCGGGGCCGCAGCCTCCTGTTCGGCATCGTGATCATGTCCATGATCGTGCCGACCAGCAGCATCATCGTGCCCTCCTACCTCAGCCTGCGCTACTTCGATTTCTTCGGCCTCGGCCGCCTGGCCGGCCTGCTGCTGGGGAAGCCGATCCTGGTGTCCCTGGTGGACCAGCCCCTGGCCTTCTACCTGCCCGCCATCCTGGGCATGGGCATCCGGTCGGGCCTTTGCATTTTTATCTTCCGGCAATTTTTCCGGGGCATGCCCCGGGAGCTGGAGGATGCGGCGTCCATCGACGGCGCCGGCAGCTATGGCACATTCTTCCGGGTCTTCGTCCCCAACGCCGCCCCGGCCCTGCTGACGACCCTCGTCTTCTCCATCGTCTGGTACTGGAACGACTATTACTTCTCGGCCATGTACTTCCCGAGATTCCTGACCGTGTCCCTGGCCCTGGCCGGTTTCGAGAGCGTCCTGTGGACCGACCTGTCAACCCGGGATCCCTATATGCTGTCCACCATGCTCCAGACCGGCAGCCTCCTATCGATCCTGCCCCTGCTGGCCCTGTATCTTGTCATCCAGCGGCGCTTCACGGAAAGCATCGAGCGGACCGGGATCGTCGGCTGATCCCGGCGATGCGTTTTGCTACCCCCATCGTCAGTTTGGGCAAAGACGGGTCCTGGCGGCTGTGCTTGAATGAAGGCGGCGGACGGACAAAGGTCCGCCGGGAAGGATTGTCCGCATGGCAGCCAGCTGCACGCCTCCCCTTCGAACGGCGGTTCTCGGGTGTGGCGCCATCGCCTCCCTGGCCCACCTGCCGAGCCTATCATCGAATCCCCGGGTTGTCCTTCGATGGCTGGTGGATGCGGACCCGGAACGGGTTCGCCGGCTGGCGGAGACCTATGGCGTCGGCCGGGTTTCCACTCGGCTGGAGGAGGCCCTGGACGACCCCCAGGTGGACGCGGTCCTGGTCTGCCTCCCGAACCATCTCCATGCCGAAGTGTCGATCCGGGCCCTGGAAGCGGGCAAGCACGTCTTCTGCGAGAAGCCCGCCGCGACCCGCCATGAGGATGTGCTCCGGATGCAGGCGGCGTCCCTGGAGGCGGGAAGGCGCCTTTGCATCGGATTCCACAACCGGTATGACGACGACGTGAGCACCGTCCGGGAACGAATCCGCTCGGGAACCCTTGGCCGCATCCTCCACGTCCACTGCGCGTTTCGGGAACACCGGTCGATCCCCGGGCTGGGCGGGCCGTTTACGACCTCCGCCATATCCGGCGGCGGCGTGCTGCTCGACTGGGGCGTCCATTTCCTGGACATCGCCTTTCACTGCACCGGCATCGGATCGATCCGGAGCGCATCCGGTGTCGTCTCCGGCGGCATCGGCCGGGACATCGGCCGATATGCGTACCTGGACATGTGGGCGGGGCCCCCGGTCGTCGACGGCCGGTTCGATGTGGAGGACTTCGCGGCCGGCCTGGTCCGGACCGACGGCCCGCCGGTCAGTTTCATCGGCGCCTGGGCCCAGAATGTCGCGGATCGGGAGATGCACATCGACTTCCTGGGCGACCGGGCCGGGATCCGGCTGTTCTATGGGGGCGGATATACCCTCTTTGAAGCGGAAGGCGGCATCCTGACGGACACCCGGATCCGGACGAGAAAGGCGGACCCGCGGCGCCGCATGATGGACGCCTTCGTCGAGGCCTGCCTGGCCGGCAGCGGGCATCGGTGCGACATCGGGGACACCCTGGCCGTGTCCCTGGCGGTCGATCGGCTCTACCAGTCGGCACAGCAAGGAAAGGAGATCGATCTATGCTAAAAATCGGATTCATCGACCTGTTCCTGGACGAGTGGCATGCCCACCATTATCCGCAATGGATCCGGGACAGCAGCCTCCGGTGCGGCATCCCGGCGGAGGCGGCATACGCCTGGGCCGAGACGGACAAGCCGGGCGGCCTGGATACCGCCAGCTTCTGCAAGACCTATGGTCTCGAGAGGATGGATTCCGCGGAGCGCCTGGCGGAACGGGCGGATGCCATCATCGTACTGGCGCCCGACCATCCGGAAACCCATGAGCGGTTGGCCGCCGCCGCCCTCCGCTCCGGGAAGCCGGTCTATGTCGACAAGACCTTTTCTCCCGACCTGGCCGCCGGGCGTCGGCTGTTCGACCTGGCCGCCCGCCACGGGACCCCGATGTTTTCCTCCTCCGCCCTCCGCTTCGCCAGGGAATTCGCGGAACTGCCGGAGGACCTCCGCCGGCCGGGCGGACTGGAACGGGTCTCCACGACGGGAGGCGGCAATTTCCGGCATTACTGCGTCCACCAGTTCGAAATGGTGACGGCCCTGCTGGGAACCGGCGCATCCCGGGTCAAGAGCCTGTCCGGACGCCATACCGGGCTGGTCGCAGTCGACTATCCCGACGGCCGCAGCGCCGTGATCCAGCTCAATGAATTTCTGCCGTTCCAGGCCATGCTCCAGCGGCCGGACGGGTCCGGGGTCTTCGTGCCCACCGTGTCGGAGATTTTCGAACGGATGTTCGACGCCATGCTGCCCTTCTTTGCCGGCGGGGAGTCGCCGGTTCCCCAGGCCCATACCCTGGAAGTCATGGCGCTGGTGGAGGCTTCCATACAGGCCGTGGCGGCCGATGACACCTGGGTTGACCTGCCTGGCAGGGATTGACGGCGCGATCCGGTGGTGCCAGCGTAAGAAATGGCACAGGGGACATGCAATATGCTAAATACAGCCCTGATTCGTTGCAGTAATTTGGGAATATAGGCGGATATGTCGTCGTTCCGCCCACATTAAAAGGAGGATGGAACATGATCCTGGCCAGGAAAGCATCCCTCGTCGTATCCACGAGTCTTGCCACCGTCCTGCTCATCGTGCTGGCGCTCCTGCCCCTGTCCGTCTCCGCCGTCATCACAGAGCCGGTCGAGCATATCCGCAACGGAGGATTCGAGGAACCCCTCAAGGTGACAGAGGATCCCTTCGATCCAGAACTGACATGGACGCCCCGAAACTTCGGCTGGGCAACCCTGTCCATCTCCACCGACATGTCCCATGCCGGTGCTTCGTCCCTGATGACGACCGCCCGCCTGGGATTCTGGGCTGGACCGACCCAGGCCTTCGACCTGGTCGGCGGCAAGGAATACACGGTGTCCCTCTGGGTCCGCCTGCCGGCCGCCACCGCGGATACCCTCGTGGTCCTGTGCTTCAATGATGCCCTCGGCAACAACCTGACGGCCTGGGATTACAATGTCGTCGCATCCGCAAGCGAATGGCGCCAGATTACCGGGACGTATACGCCGGCTGCCGATGTCACCGGCGCGTTCATCTCATTCCTGACCTATCTGAATAGCGATTACTCCGCCTCCGCAACGGACTTCTACCTGGATGACGTGTCGATCACCACCGAGGAACCGGCCGTTCTGCCGGTCGGGGACAACATGATCCGGAATCCGGGATTCGAGGAGCCCCTGAAGGAGACCGAGGATCCCTTCGACCCGGAACTGACCTGGACGCCCCGGAGCTTCAGCTGGGCTACCCTGACCATCTTCACGGAAGCCGCCCATACCGGGACCTCCAGCCTGCGCACCACCGATCGGCTCGGCTTCTGGGCCGGCCCGACCCAGGGATTCGACCTCGTGGCCGGCACCCGATACTATGTGTCCGCCTGGGTCCGGATGGAGCCGCTGGATCCCGCGAACCTGATCGTCCTCTGCCTCAACGACTCGCTGGGGAACAACCTGACCGCCTGGAACATGAGCGCTGTCGCCAGCGGCGAAGGATGGGTCCAGATCGAGGGCCTGTTCACTCCCGAAATGGACTACCCCGGCGCGTTCATGAGCTTCCTGACCTACCGGATGGAGGACGGTTATGTCGCCTCGACGGACAATTTCCTGCTGGACGACGTCTTCATGACCTATGAAGGATATGCCGCTGCCACCCCGACCCCCGAGCCCACCCCGACCCCCGAGCCCACTGTC
>JAKPNJ010000314.1 GCA_029548445.1 Bacillota bacterium
GGGCGCCTTTATGATCCGCGACACCTGGTACGAGGCGCAGCCCGGGGATCTGTATTACTGCCCGCCCTGCACGGTGCAGCGCATCCTGGCCGACCGGGAGGACCCCTTCCTCCTGACGGGCGTCGACTTCGACCTGGACCAGTCCTTTCGCAATCGAACCGTTCCCTGGTTCTTCGGGCGCGAGGTGCCGTCGACGATGCTGGGATTGGCGCAGGCATCCGCGCAGTTGGCGCTGGCCGAGGGGCCTCTTCCCGATGTCCTGCACCTGGCCGGAGACCGCGCGATCCAGGAGGGCCTGGTCGCCATCCTGGCGGTCTTCGAGGGGAGCCGCCTCCATGGCGACGCAGAGGCCGGGGGCCTGCTGAAGGGCCTGCTGGCGCGGCTGTATCGGCGGGTTCGGATGGAGCGGTCCGGCGGCTCGGCCGCGTCCGACCGGGTGGAGGCCGTCGTCCGCCACCTGGCGGAGCACCACGGCGCCGGCGTGACCTGCGAGGCCCTGGCGGAGCAGTTCCATTACCATCCCGACCATCTGAACCGCCTTGTGAAGGCCTACTCCGGCCTCAGTCTCAAGCGTTACCTGACGGGCCTGCGCATCCGGGAGGCCCTGACGCTGTTGCGGGAGACCCGGGAGCCCATCGCCGCCATCGCCGAGCGGACGGGCTTCTCCAGCCCCGCCCACTTCTCGCGGGTCTTCCGGGAGGAGACGGGCCATGCGCCGTCGGCGTATCGGCGGGCGGGGACGGGGTAGGGGGCGGGGTAGGCACACCATGTCCCTTTTAAACTCTATGCGATTCTGGCGTACGTTGCGTACGTTTCGGAGGCGCAGAATATCTTGACCCTTGCGTACGTTTCGGAGACGCAGCATGTCATGGCCCTTGCGTACGTTTCGGAGGCGCAGCATGTCATGGCCCAATGCGTACGTTGCGTACGCGAGAAGGACAGGGAATTTAAAACCCCCTCGCACTGGTACAATGGAGGGTGTCCGGCCGTCCCGGTGCCGCCTGCGTGTTCGCGGTGCCCATGGGCGGGACAGGAGAAAGCCGAGGTGCGGACGATGGGCGAGGCGATGAACGAGGCGATAGGCGAGGCGATGGGCGAACAAGCAGGCAGGGCGGTCCGCCGGGTCGTGGCGATCAACGGAAGCCCCAGGATGGAGAAGGGCGACACCGCCATGGTGCTGGACCCGTTCCTCCGGGGGCTGGAGGAAGCGGGGGCCGACGTCGAGCTCGTGTACGCCGAGCGGCTGGATGTCCGGCCCTGCACGTGCGGGCGGATGCATTGCTGGTACGGCACACCGGGCACCTGCTGTTTCCGTGACGGGATGCAGGACCTGCTGGGGCGGATCGCCCAGGCGGACACCCTGGTCCTGGCGACACCGGTCTATATTCCGCTTCCGGGCAAGATGCAGGATGTGGTCAACCGGCTGTGTCCCCTCATGGAACCCCGGCTGGAGTTCCGGGAGGGACGGACCCGGTCCCGGTTCCGGGACGGGGTGGCACTGCGGCGGATGGTGCTGGTGGCCACGGGCGGCTGGTGGGAAGCCGGGAACTTCGATACGGTCACGCGCATCGTGGAGGACCTGTCGGCCACAGCCGGGGTAGCGTTCACGGGGGCGGTAATCCGGCCCCATGCGTTCGTCATGCGGGCCCGGGGCGAGCTCTCAAAGACAGGACGGGCGATTCAGGGCGAGCTGCAGCAGGCGGGGCGGGAGCTGGCGGAAACCGGCGCACTCCGGCCGGAAACCCTGGCCTCCATCCGGAGGCCCCTGGTGTCGGAGGAGCGGCTCCGGCGCATGTATAACGAGGAGCTGGCGAACGCGAATCGCGGGTGATGCCGCCGCCGCAGCAGGCGCGCTTCGCTTCTGAGGCCGCCGCCATGGCGGCCATGAGGAAAGGAATCGGACGGAATGGGATCGATCGGACCCCTGGCGGGCGTGGGACTCGCCCTGCTGGGATTCACGCTGCTGTCGTCGGGGGTCGTGCTGACCAAGGCCGGCGCGCCCTTCATGCAATGGAAGGACCGAGGGCCCCGGGACGCCCGGTTCTACCGGTACCTGGCGACCTGGCTCGTGGGCTTCGCGCTGTACAATGTGGCGATCATTCCCAACGGGATGGCGTCGGATGCCCTGCCGCCCCACGTCGTGTCAGCCATCTCCGGCTGGGGGATTCCGGTCATGGTGTTCCTGTCCTCGGTCCTGCTGAAGGAACGCCTGTACCGGTCGGATTTCCTGTATTCGGCGGGGATCGTGGCGGGCATCGCGATCCTGAACCTGGCCGAGGCGCCGGCTGACGTGCTGCAGATCGACAAGACGGCCCTCTACGTCCTGCTGGCGCTGCCTTTCCTGCTGCTGGTCCCGGTGCCATTCCGGGCTGTGCCCCACAAGGCCAAGGCGATCCTGCTGGCCTCGGCGGCGGGGTGTATCGGCGGGTTCGCCCTGGTGCTGGTGAACGTGGCGGTCAAGGAGTTCGGCTTCGACCCGGCGGGATGGTTCGGGTCGCCCTATCCCTACCTGTTCATGTCCACGGGGACCGTGGCGTTCGTGTCCCTGCAGCTGGCCATGCGCTGGGGCAACATGATGCTTGTGGGGCCCATCAACAACTCGCTGATCATCCTCTATCCCGCCCTGTGCTCGGTGCTGGTGTATGACGCCAGCCTGGGGGCGCTGCAGCTGCTGGCCATCGCGCTGATCGTGGCCTCCTGCGTCATGATCCTGAGGAAACACTAGGGGCGGGTGTTGCGCCGAGGGGAGTGGGTGCGGCGCCGAAGAGGGTGCTCATTGACATGAAGCCCCGGCCAGGGACAAGATCATCGAGGAGCCTGTTTTCCTATCCGAATTTATGCGTGAGCAGTCAGGTGGTTGGAACGATGGCACATCAGAAGAGACCCAATATCCTTTTCTTCCTATCCGATCAGCATGCCCACAAGTTTTGCAGTTGGAGCGGCAGCAGTCCGGCCGATACGCCCACCCTGCAGCGGCTTGCCAAGGAAGGCGTCGTTTTCTCCAACGCCTACTGCCAGAATCCGTTGTGCGTTCCCAGCAGGAGTTCCCTGCTGACGGGCAGGTATTCGAAGGATCTTGGCATATACGAAAACAGGCACATCCTGGAAGCCAATTCGACCACGCTTCCGCGGGTGCTTGGCCAGGCCGGGTACCGGACTTGCCTGATCGGGAAAGCCCATTTCAACGGGGACCAGTTTCACGGCTATCAGCAGAGACCTTACGGGGACCTGTATGGCCAGGCGCACCAGCCGGAATATATCCGGGACGAGACCTGCACCGATGCCAGCGGGTTGGGAGACCTCCTGGGCAATGCCGGGGCGACGGAGATTCCCCTGCCACTGACCCAGACCGAGATCTGTGTCAGTGAAGCCGCCAAATGGTTGCAGGGCCATGTCGATACAAACCCGGACCAACCGTTTTTCCTCAGTGTCAATTTTGACAAACCCCATTTTCCCATGCGTGCCCCCCGGCACTTGTTTGAGAAATACGCCGGCCGCGTCCGTTTGCCCGAGTATTCGGAGCACTATCTGGATGAAGAGGCGGTTCCCTTCGTTCGCAAAGCCGTAGAAATCAATGGTCGCTCGCATCGCCACCAGGGGGACCGGGCGATCGCCCTGCAAGCCCTGGCCGCTTACTGCGCCTGTGTCGAATGGATCGACGACGCCATGGGGCGCATTCTCCAGGTCCTGGACTACCTGGGCCTGGCTGGCGATACCCTTGTCATGTACACGTCGGATCATGGGGAGATGGCAGGCGAGAAAGGTGCCTGGCAGAAAACCCTGTTCTTTGACGCGTCCGCCAAGGTGCCGCTGGTCATCAAGTGGCCGGAGCGCTTCCGGACAGGCCTTCGCGCGGACGACCCGGTCGGCCTGGTTGACCTGTTTCCCACGCTTTGCCGCGTCGCGGGGATCCGAACGCCCGACAGCTGTGCGGGCGTCGATTTGACCCCCATCCTGGCCGAGGGCCGCCCCCTGGCTCGCCAGGCGATTTTCAGCGAAAGTTCCGCCCTGAAACATCCTGAATACTCCGGGTGCATGATCCGGACACCGAAGTATAAATATTGTTTCTACCTGGACGGTCACAACGAGTTGTACGACATGGAGAACGATCCGGGCGAATGGCATAACCTGTCCGGAACGGCCGACTTCCAGGCGCTGGAGGCGGATCTTTCGTCGCAGGTTCGGGACTTCTGGCAGCCCGGCGAACAGATCGACCGGTACCGGCAATGCCCTGCGATGGATCGGGAAAAGCATTTCTACTTCTATTCCAACCAGTTCATCGCCGCGGACGGGCGCGTGGTCAACGCACGCCCCTAGGCGAAGTCGTCCCGATGACCGCCCGGCCCGGACACCCCGCCAAGGCGATACAGGGTGTTCTTCCCCTGGCCGGATCGTTCGACCTGGTGTTTTCCGATCAGTGCATTGAGCACCCGGACGGTCTTGGCCTGCGAGAATCCGGACGCTTCCTCCAGCGTCTTCCTTGTCACGGGGCGATCCTTCGACAGCTGGCGAAGAAGCAGCATCTCATTATACGTCAGGTTCTCCCCTTCGGAAAAAATGGCCAGGTGATCCGCGTTTCTGTTCGGAAGGGTCATTTTGAACGCATTGTCGGAGATCTCGATTTTCGGCTGGACAACATGGTCCTTATATAGAGCCATGATTTTTGGCAGGCCCGTCCCGTACGCCTCGATCAGGTTCAAGCGATAGAAAATGTCGGCCAGTCGGCTGTTCCTCAGGACGGATATGCCCAGCATCAGGTCGCCGAAGGAGATGCCCTTCGGCAGTCCGCCCAGGGAGACCAGTTCGATGCGGTCATCGAATACGCTGATGAGACTGCTGCCGCTGAAGGCGTAATCCCGATGCACAATGGCATTCAGGAGGGCTTCCCGGATGGCTTCGGGGGGATAATCCCGCATGTCCCTGCGCCGGAGCCCGGAAATGTCCGCCTTGGTATGATTGAACTGGTCGAGATAGAGGTAGGCATCCTCCATTTGCTTCAGCAAGGACCCTGAAAACTCCATGCGTGACCTGAAGACGACTTTGCTGTTGCCCTCGAAAACGGCGGCCTTGATCGTGTGGGTGCATTGGTCGGAAAGAAGGAGTCCCAGGTTCGAGAACGAACCGTCCTGGCTGATCAACCCCAGGGATCGTTGCGGCTCGCGGCCAAATCGGAGTCCCTCTTCCTGGAAGGCCTTCTTCATGGAATCGAACGACAGATCCTGCAGAAGCGAACGCGTGGTTTCGAAACGATCGCCTCCCGTGTCCCGGATCATGGTCAGGATGGCGCTCTCCGTTGCGGGGACGGAAGAGGCCCCCTGACGGACATAAACGCCTTCCGGGCGCAGGCCCTTGCCAGCTAGGTAGTAGGGACGGGCCGTGCCCCGCTGGACCTGGATGACAACGATTGCTTTCCCGTCCTGTTGCTTCGCTTCGCACAGCGTGTGCATCGTCAGATCAGGCCGGATCGAGTCGCGTATGGCATTGGTGACCTGCAGGAGGATCGAACCGGGATCCGGCACACCGATGACCGCGCCGTCATCGTCGACGCCGATCCAAATCTCGCCGCCGTTCGTATTGGCAAACGCGATGACAGCTTTCCTGACATCCTCGGTGTACGTTCGTTTGTATTCCTTCATCATGCCTTCGGGCTCCATTCGCTCTTCGTATTGCATGCGCTCCCCTCCATCCTCCCCTTCATTGTACTCTTTCGAATCAGAATTGCAACGAATCGTGATTCGAATTGATACGAATGATCAGCATGATTAGCATTCGAGAGGACAGCGCAGCCCGTTGAAGGGCCTCTCTGCACTCCATGTGGTTTTGACGTACACAATGGACGTGTTGACAAAGGCGGTACTCAGAAAGCGAAATCGAACGCCAGGCTGTCAAGTCGCGGAGCGGACCGGAGATGACAGAGAAACAACTGGAGCTTCCTGAAATGAGGATGGGGTCCGACCAGTGCCGCGACCATCCTCTTCAGGTTCACCGCAATGCACGCCAGGAGGCATTCTTCCCTGGCCCGGGCCAATCCGACTTTCAGGATCCGTTGGAGATTGTGCTCCCGCTTCATCAGGGCGAAACATCCCTCGGCCCAGATTTTTCGTTGTCTCATGCACTCCTTGGCCTGGGGTTCCCGCATTCTCTTCCGTCCCCGGTGGAACGCCGGATAGAATCCGCTGGTGACGATCTGCCGCTGCCACAGCCTCCTCTTCGTCCCCAGGCATCTGTTTCTGTCCGGACAGTTCTCGCAGGACGCAGTCTCCGCTGCATAGTAACGAAGAGCTTTCCCCGTGCGGTTCTCCGGGCGCACTCGCTGGAAGGTCAGCTTCCTGTTCTGTGGACAAAGGAAGCAGTCTTCCTCGGGCAGGTAGGTCATCCCGTTCTGTTCCGCGGGATTCGAGAAGTCCACCGAGGAAATGTACCCTTCGATTCCCAGCAATTCCAGCCCCCGGTGGACCGCCCCCACATCGTATCCCTTGTCCAGGACCACCCGGTGAATGGGGATCTCCCTTTCGATTTGCCTCTCCAGATGGCGCAGGACGATCGAGCTTTCCTTCGCGTTCGCCGGATATACGTCCATCCCGGTGATCAGCCCGTGCCGGCAGTCCACGCTCGTTTCCATCAGGTACCCCAGCCCCGACTTCTCCCCGTGGGAGAAGATCGCCGCTTCCGGATCCGTCCGGCTCCGACGCTGCTCTACCTCGACACTTTCCGACCGCGGTGGCTCGTACCCCGGTTCCCGGGCCAGTTCCTCATCCAGCGCATCCAGATAGCTTTTCGCCCCTCGCTGGACTGTCACCTTCCGCGTCTCGACACTGTCCCACGACCCATGGCTCGAAATGTAGGTCCCGTCGCACGCCACCAGTTCCCCGTCGATCAGCCCCTTCTCCAGGCACTTCCCCACGATCTCCAGAAAGATCGACTCGAACAGGTTGCTCTCTCCGAATCTCCGTCGCCGGTTCTGGCTGAACGTCGAGTGGTCCGGCACCCTCCCGTTCAATCCCAGCCCGCAGAACCACCGGTAGGCCAGGTTCAGGTGCACCTCCTGCTCCAGCCGACGCTCCGACCCGATCCCATACAGGTATCCGACCAGCAGCATCTTCACCAGCAGCACCGGGTCCACGGAGGGACGACCCTGGGGCGAATACAGGGATTCCGCCCGCTCGTAGATGAAGTCGAAGTCGACAACCGATGCGATCCTCTTCAGCAAGTGGCCATCGGGGACCATCTCCCCGAGATCGACAATCGCGATCTCCACCTGCCTGGATTGCCGTCCCATCATGGCGCTTCACCACCTTGGGACCATTTTACCATTCAGCCTTTTTTACCGCCTTTGTCAACACGTCCACAATGTGCAGAGTGTACGCAACGTGCCAAACCGGCTCAACGTCCAGAACGTACGCAACGCGCAGAATTTCACGGTATAAGGATCCGTACGCAACGTACGCGAAAAACACATACACTTCAGAAGGGGTGTTGTGCGCCCCCCGCGCCGCTCCCTGCGCCCCCTGCGCCGCCTCCAGCACCGCCGCCCCGGACGGGGATCTCCCGGCCGCTGCCATCGGGAACCAGGCAAAGGCCCTCCTGATCCGACAGGACGACGGCCCCCTGGACGCTTTCGAGGGAGCGGACGGTCCGAAGCAGGACGCTCCAGATGCCTGTCCAAGGGGAGCCTGGGATGCGAAGCGTCGGCTGGTGCGGTGGACTTCGAGCCGTACTTTCTGTCCAGACGGAGGACTCGGATCAAGGGTGCCTCCGAAAGGTATACATTTCGTCCTCATTTCGGATTTTATTCCAAACTATCAAGACTATTTTCATATGGCTCTTTGACAATGCGTCTTCGCGACTTGCGAATCCGTTGTTTTGTTGGCAAATTGGAGTAATTTATGCGTTCTACGAAAACATACTGCCACATACAATGCAATTGTTGACATAAAAGCAATGTCCCTGGAAGGAGTTGTGGATGATATCTACTTCGACAGTCGCTATACGGCCGAAAAGACCGGCCTTCCGCAGGAACAAGGGTATCATCCTTCTTCTGATGGTCTTGCCCCTGATGGTCCTCGTGGTCATGTTCACCTATCTGCCGCTGTTCGGTTGGATCTATTCTTTCTATAAATACAGGCCCGGCGTTCCCCTCTTCGATTCCCAGTTTGTAGGCTTGAAGTATTTCAGCATGTTGTTCACCGACTCTGTGGATATGCTCCGCGTCATGAAGAACACGGTCATCTTTGCGCTTCTCGGGTATCTCTGCGCACCGGTCCCGATGATTTTCGCCATTCTTCTCAATGAAATACGCAACCAAAAATTCAAGAAATTCGTGCAGGTCACCACGACGCTTCCGCACTTCATTGGGTGGATCATCGTATTTTCCCTGAGCTTCAGCATCTTTTCAAGTGATGGATTGTTGAACGACGTGCTCATGGCGTTAAAGCTGATATCCAAACCCACGAATGTACTGGCCGATTCCAAAGCGGTCTATGTTTTCCAGACGCTTCTCGGGCTCTGGAAAGGTCTGGGGTGGGGGTCGATAATCTATCTTGCGGCTATTTCCGGCATCGACCAGGAAATCTATGACGCGGCGAAGGTGGACGGTGCGGGACGATTCCGTTCCGCTCTCCATGTGACGGTCCCGGGGCTTATGCCGACATTCATCGTTCTCCTGCTCCTTTCCATCGGCAGTTTTGTTGGTGTCGGATTCGAACAGTACTTCATCTTCAAAAACGCACTGACCGCGAACAACATTGAAGTGATCGACGTCTATGTCTACCGTATCGGACTGATCAACAACGACTACTCCTATGGTGTCGCCATCGGCATGATGAAATCGATGGTCAGCCTGGTCCTACTCTTTACGACCAATGCAATTTCAAAGAGAGTGCGCGGCACATCCATCATATGAGGAAGGGGTGATTCGATGAGCAGCAAGGTAAAGTCCAATCCTCTCCAGAAAATATTCACTGCGTCGAATTATCTATTCATGTTATTATTCGTGTTCCTCTGTCTCTATCCTTTCTGGTACATCTTCATTTACTCCATCAGTGATCCGAGATTCGTGAACCTCGGTGTGGAGCTTCTTCCGCGCGGGTTCACCCTATTCCTCTACCGGCAGGTGCTGGCCATGAAGGGGATCGGACATGCACTGTTCATTTCGACAGCGAGAACCGTGATTGGTACCTTGGCTACGGTGTTCAGCTGCTCCTTGATGGGATTTCTGTTCACCAAGCAGGAGATGCCAGCGCGCAAGTTTCTCTACCGCATGCTCATCATCACAATGTACGTCAGTGGAGGCTTGATTCCCTATTTCCTGCTCATCCGGTCCTACGGACTCGTGAACAATTTTCTCGTCTATATCGTGCCCGGCATGGTCTCCGCTTTTAATGTCGTCCTCGTCAAGACGTTCATCGAGCAGCTGCCTGCCTCGCTTGAGGAGTCCGCCATGTTGGACGGCGCAAGCTACTTCACGGTGTTCACGCGGATCATCTTTCCGCTGTCGATGCCAATCATCGCCACGATTGCAGTTTTCTCCGCGGTGGGACAGTGGAATTCCTGGTTCGACAACTACCTTTTCGCCGGCAACAACATCCGGCTCCGAACTCTTCAGCTTATGCTCTACAACATCCTCAACGAGGCGCAGCGGCTGGCCGACCAGATGAACAACCCGAGCGGCGGCACAATCATCGATCCGAAGCGGATGACCCTGACGCCTACGGGCGTTCGGATGACCATCACGATGCTCGTTACATTGCCGATTCTCATCGTCTATCCCTTCATGCAGCGGTTCTTCATAAAGGGCATCATGCTTGGCGCAGTCAAGGGCTGATAGGACGAGCGCGCAGTCTTGCGACCGACAGGGAAGGAGGCGAACGGACCGTACACGATAGAAGCAGGAAACATGGAAACCCAAAGCAGGAAACATGGAAACCCAAAGGAGGAAACCAGATGCGTTCTCGTAATGTTACCAAGCTACTCACTCTTGTCGTCACGTTGTTTATGCTGTTCGGTATTGTGGGTTGCCAAACTACCACACCGGCGACCAGTCCGACTTCAGCGTCCAGTCCGACTGCAGCGACCACTCCGACGGTCGCGCCCCTTGAGAAGGTATCTCTGACGATGGGATGGGGCGGTTATTCGTCTATCGATCATCCGTATTGGCCGAGCGAATTCATGACGAACATGATGACAGAGCTCAATATTGAACTGACCCTGGAGAATCTCGCGAATGACAAGCTCACCTTGGCGTTAGCTGGCGGCGATCTTCCCGACCTTCTCAACATTTCCCAGTCCAAATATACGCAGCAACTGCTCGACGGCAATCTGGTAGTTGCTATGGACGATTATCTCGACCAGTATGGTATAAACATCAAGAAGAATACCGTCCGGAATGACATCATCCGAAAGTTCTTCAGCAACGGCACAGGGAAACTGTATTTCCACACACCTGAATCAGGCACCGACAATGCGGCTCTCGCGGTCCAGCCGTGGAACGGCTTCAATATCCGATGGGATCTGTACAAGCAGATCGGCGCTCCTGTCATGAAGACCGATGACGATTATATCGCCGCTCTGAAGCAGATGCAGGCCTTGAATCCAACAACCGAAACCGGCGATCCAGTTTACGGTATGGGCGTGCATAACGACTGGGGCCTCTGGGGCTGGTGCGTCCGATCTATCGCCAATGGAGGGTTTACGGGCGTCGCAGGCTATTCGTACATGCAGGATCCCGTGACGAACGACCTCATCAATAACTATATGGATTCGTCTTCTCCATTCTGGAAAGATATGACATTTTTCTGGAAAATGAACCAGGCCGGTCTGCTCGATCCGGATAGCTTCACGATGAAGGGGGCAGATCTCATCGCCAAGGCAGAAAAGGGGCAGTATCTCGGGAACTATTACAATGGCTGGTTCGGGGGGTACTACAATGCCAATCTGGCGACTGATCCCACCACGATCAAGGGAGGCTTCATGCCCATTCCCTACGAAGGTTCTTATGTCGCATCAGGGGGTACAACCCTTGCAGGATGGGACAACCAGATGCTGATGGTCACCAGTTCCTGCAAGAACATCGAGCGTGCGATCATGGTCATCGACTATCAAGACTCACCGGAAGGCAATCGCGCATTCTGGTCGGGCGAAGAAGGCAAACAGTATACAATTGAGGGCGGAAAAGCTGTCCTCAATCCGACAGCCATGGCAGACCGAGGTGCAGCGAACGAAGCCTGGATGAAAACAGGCATCGGGGGATACGGCGACGACTGGGGCGTCATTATCGGTTATACGGGATCGACGATCGCTCCGGATGGACTGCCTTACGATCTTTTCTCATCGGACCGCGCTTCCATTATCGCAGGACTGAACACCCTGCAGAAGGATTTCTGTTCGTTCTACAAAGTAGAGATCCCGTCGGACCTGGTCAAGAACATGATCAAAGCAGGCACTGTCAAGGATCAGTCGAGCATCTTGTCGAATATGACCGCGTGCATGGAACCGGTATCGGACGATATCAAGACAATCGACGCCAGGGTGCTGGAGACCGTGCTCAAGGCCATTCCAACCATCGTCATGGCGGAGGACTATGATGCCTTCCTGGCCGCTCGGACTCAACTGCAAGCTGACCTCAGGGCCGCTGGAGCAGACGAGTCCTGGGCTGCGTGGCAAGCAGTCTGGGGACCTGCAAAGGAATTCGTTGAGGGCCTATTGAAAAAGTAGTAGTGACTCAGGCACCGGGTGTAGATCAAAGCGTATGATCCGACTGATGCGACGCACCCGGAGATGGAACCCGCCCGCACTTGCGGCGGGTTCCATCGTGCCATGAAAGCCAGTGATGGGAAAGGAGTCCATCGCATGCAGGGCGTAAAACCAATTCGGCCGAGTCGGAAACAGCTCGCCTTCCTGGATTGGGAATTCGGCGTCTTCCTGACATTCGGCATCCGCACATTCTACGAGGGCCATGTCGACTGGGACGGGAAGGAGATGCCGCTTTTGGCGTTCGATCCCCGCGACCTGGACTGCAATCAATGGCTGGAGACGATCAGCAAGGCGGGAGCGCGGTATGCGGTGCTGGTCGTCAAGCATCATGACGGATTTGCTAATTGGCCTTCTGCTTTCACTTCCTACTCTGTCGCCAACACCCCGTGGAAAGACGGGAAAGGCGATGTGGTCAGGGAGTTCACCGATGCCTGCCGGCGATACGGCGTAAAGGTCGGGTTGTATTACTCACCTGCCGAGTGGAATCTGGAAGCCCGGGATGCTTCCGACTTCGATCGCTACTTCATCGACCAGATCACCGAACTCCTGACCGGATACGGCCGGATCGATTATCTCTGGTTCGACGGTTGCGGCTCCGAGAACCACAGATACGACACGAATCGGATTATGCGGACGATTCGGCAGTTGCAGCCGGAGATCCTGATCTTCCACCTCTGGGACCCCGATACGCGCTGGGTTGGAAACGAGGCAGGACTCGCGCCTTGGCCTTGTTGGAACGAAATGGAAACCAAATCAGATGGGATGCAGATGGATGGAGCTTTCCTCCCTGCGGAGTGCGACTGCCGCATGCGGCAGGAAAGCTGGTTCTCCAGCGAACCGGACGAGGACACCGTCAAGAGCCTCGATGACCTGATGGGAATCTACTACTATTCCGTCGGAAGAGGCGCGAATCTGCTCCTCAATATCGGTCCCGACCGGAGTGGACGCCTGCCGGTGAAAGATGCAGCCCGACTGCTTGAGTTCGGCAGCGAGTTGCAGCGGCGCTTCGCGTATCCGATTGCAACGCTGGCGGATTTCACGACCGAGGGGCCACGATGTATATGCCGCTTCGAAGAACCCACGCGAATCAATCATTTGGTCGTACGCGAGAGACTTTCGGATGGGGAACGGATCCGCGCTTTCCAGATTCTCGTCCAGCCTTATCCCTTTGGCGAACCGATTCTGGTATTCGAAGGGAAGAACATCGGGCACAAGGCTATCTGTCAGTTCCCTGTTGTCACGACCCGCGAAATCATGCTTGAGATTTCGACCCTGGAGTGCGCTGCCGTCCTGCAGGGACTGGAGCTGTTCCATGTAACCGGAGCCTGACGCGACCGGTATTGATCTTTGGAAGATTCCTCCATGGAAGGAGCGCTACATGAATTCCAGGCAGAATGTCCTCGAAGCCTTCAACCACCAGAGCGGTGGTCAGGGGGTCATGTGGACCGGCATTCCGTATGACGAAACCGTATCCATTTTTGCCAGAGAGTGGGGTATCGAGCCGACCCGGGAGATGATATATCAATACCTGCGCGATGATTGCCGGGCCGTGGGTGCGGACGGCGGTTATCACCACCCGCTGGGCGACGGAATCTGGAACCCTTCCTGGGGGATAGACCGCAGCCACGATCTCAGCGCTGCAGGTTGTTTCTCCGAGGCGGACAAGCCATCCGACCTGGACGGGTATCCTTGGCCGGACCCCGCCTACCTGGATTTCACCGAAGTTTACCGGACAATCGACCAATTTTTCGACAAGATGGTCTTCACGGGGATGTGGTGTCACTTCTTCCATGTCGTCGCAGATTTCTTCGGGATGGAGAACTATTTCGTCAAGATGTACGAGAGCCCGATGGTCGTGGAGGCGCTGACGGAGCGGATCGTGGATTTTTATGTGGCTGCGAACGACATGTTCTTCTCGGGACTTGGCGACCGGGCGGATGTCCTGTTCTTCGGCAACGATTTCGGCACGCAGAACGACCTGATCCTGTCACCGGAGCAGTTCCGGAAGTTCGTGCTACCCTCCATGAAACGGATCATCGCTATCGGCAAGAGGTACGGCAAGAAGATCATGGTGCATTCCTGCGGCTCTATCCACCGTATCATTCCAGATCTGATCGATGCGGGAGTCGACATCCTCCACCCGATCCAGGCGAAGGCCCGTGGAATGGATGCGGATCATCTGGCGCAATACAAGAACGACCTTGCCTTTGTCGGGGGCATCGACGCCCAGTCTTTCTTTGTGCAGGCAACTCCGGCGCAGATCGAAGCGGAGGTCCATCGGGTGAAGCAGTTGCTGGGACCCGGTCTCGTGGTTTCTCCCAGCCATGAGGCGATTCTGCCGAATGTTCCAGCTGCCAACGTCCTGGCTATGGCTCGAGCAGCAAAAAGGTGCGTATCATGATGAGCGGGATCCATCCACTCCCTCCGGACTCCCCGGCCCGCCCCCTTCCAACGGGACACGACTACTTCAACCTGCGGGGTGGGCTTGAGAACTGCCGGTTTCGGTTTGAGCAGCAGAAAACCGGCCGCGTTGTCTTCCTGGGAGGGTCGATTACGGCAGGCGGAGCATGGATTCAATCCGTGAAGACCTACCTCGCGGACCGATTCCCACAGACCCGTTTCGATTTCATCAATGCCGGTGTCGGCTCCATGGACTCCACTCCCCATGCCTTCCGATATGCCCGCGATGTGCGGGCTCATGGCTCCGTGGACCTTCTGATCGTCGAGGCTGCGGTGAATGACGAAGCCAATAGGAGGACTCCGCTGGAGATGGTTCGTGGGATGGAAGGCGTGGTGCGGCAGGCACGTCTCATGGACCCGTATCTCGATATCGTGATGCTCCATTTCGCCGATGAGACGAAACTCAAGGTCATCGCTGCCGGGTCTGTCCCCCCCGTGATCGCCTGCCACGAGCGGGTAGCCGTCGCCTACGCGATCCCTTCCCTCGATCTGGCCCTGGAGGTCGTCGAGCGAATCGATGCTGCGCAGTTCACCTGGGAGCAGGATTTCGTCGGGCTCCACCCGTCGCCCTTCGGCCATGCCCTGTACGGGCGATCGGTCATGCGCTTGCTCGAGAAGGCGTGGGAACGGCCCCTGCCGAATTTCTTCAGTCGGAAGGCCTGTCGGATGCCATCGCGGCCGATCGACGAGAAGAGTTACTTCCGCGGCAGACTCGTCGGGATCGAATCGGCCGATAGGATCGGCGACGACGCCTACGGATGGGAGCTTGTCCCTCGGTGGCGCCCGGAGCATGCACAGGGGGAGGAGATCGAAACTCGGGAAGGATTCGTGGACGTTCCGGCGCTCGTAGCGGAAAAGCCAAGCGCGCTGCTCCGGTTCGAGTTCAGCGGCACGGCAGTCGGACTTTTCGTGGTTACAGGACCGGACGCCGGGATCGTCGAGTTCAGCATCGACGGCAGCGCTTTCCTGCCACGCGATCTTTTCACGGAGTGGAGTCCCTACCTTCATCTGCCTCGGGCGGAGGTCCTTGCGGCCGACCTCGCTACCGGAACTCACCGGTTGGTGCTGCGCGTGGCTGACAAGGCCAATCCCTTGAGTCGAGGCACGGCAACGCGAATCATGCATTTTCTCGTGAATTGAAGGTGAGGTGCAGGGATGGTCCGGCATACCAGACAGATCGCATTGCTGAAAGGTGAATCCTGGTGGGGGGGAGCCTCGTTCGATGGCGTTCTCATGCCGTTTGACGCAGGAAGCCGTTACCGCAAGGACCTGCGCCGCATCAACCCGAACCAGGCCATGCCGCTGCTCCTGTCTAGCAAAGGACGGTATGTTTGGAGCGAACGGCCTTTCACATTCTCCTTCGAATCCGGCGTCTTGCATCTTGTCTCAAGTGACGAGAGGATCGAGCTACACGAGGGATCCGGCACTCTCCGGGAAGCCTTTGCCCAAGCAGCGAGTCGTCACTTCCACCTGAATGGAAAGATTCCGGACCCGCTGGCGTTCACTGCGCCACAGTATAACACCTGGACCGAGATGCACCTCGAGCCGACCCAGCAGAAAGTCCTTGCCTATGCGGAAGGAGTCCTTGCAAACGGTATGCCGCCGGGCGTCCTGATCATCGACGACAACTGGATGAGAGACTATGGGAATCTGGATTTCAACCGTCTCTTCTTTCCTGATCCCGATGAGATGATGCGCAGGCTCCATGCGATGGGTTTCAAGGTCATGCTGTGGGTCTGTCCCTATGTCAGCGCTGATGGGAATGTCTTCATGACGTTGAGGAGAAAGGGATTCCTGCTGAAAGACCACACCGGGGAACCGGCGATTATGGAATGGTGGAACGGATACAGCAGCCTGCTGGACCTGTCGAACCCGGATGCTGTCGCTTGGTTCACGCAACAATTGGACGGGCTTGCAGCACGATATGACGTGGACGGTTTCAAATTTGATGCCGGGAATCCGGTGATGACGGAAGACGGGGACGAGGAACGATACAACTGGCACACCCGAATCGAGGAGAACGAGGATACATTCATATATGCATCAATTGGCGTGCGATACGCTTTGAGCGAATACCGGGAATGCTGGAAAGGCGCAGGCCTCCCGTTGATCCAGAGGCAGCAGGACAAGGCGCATGTGTGGGGAAAGAGCGGACTGTCCGACTTGATTCCGAACGGTCTTGCGCAGAGCATCATGGGATATGCCTACAATTGTCCTGACCTGATCGGCGGTGGCTCGGACGCCATCTGCGTCGATGACGGCAGACCCGACATCGACCAGGAGCTCTTCATCCGGTATGCGCAGTGTTCCACCCTATTCCCCATGATGCAGTTCTCTGTTGCACCATGGCGTGTGCTTGACGAGACGCACCTCGGATATTGCATGGAAATGGTTCGACTCCGCATGAAAATGGGCCCGGAAATCCTTGCCTTGGCCCTAAAAGCCGCGGATACCGGTGAACCCATAATGCGCCCAATGGAATATGTATACCCAGGGAAGGGCTATCACGAGGTCGTAGATCAGTTCATGCTGGGGGACGATATCCTGGTCGCCCCCATTCTGGAAAAAGGTGCCAGGACAAGGAAAATTCACTTCCCCGAGGGAAACTGGGTGGACGAATCCGGTGCCCTCTATCCGGGCGGCGTTTGTTCGGAGGTCCTCGCACGAATTTCCTGGCTCCCCTGGTTCAGGAGAGTCGAGATGCGGCCGAGTGACCGTGGGATTCCGGAAGGACCGGGGGTGCTATAATGAGGCGACATCTGCCTGAACAACGTCCGGACAAGGGGGTGAATCCTTGTACAAGGTAATGATTGCAGAAGATGAGATGCTGGTGCGCATGGGCCTGAAGCATTCCGTCGACTGGGATAAGGCAGATATGACCGTCGTCGCCGATCGGGCTGACGGCCTGTCCGCTTATACGGCGTTCAGAGAATATCGCCCGGATCTCATCTTCACTGACATCCGGATGCCCGGAATGGATGGAATGGAGCTGATCCGAAGGATTCGCGAAACCGATGGAACCTGCGTCATCATCATCCTCACCTGCCTGGAAGAGCTTGCTTTGGCGCGCGAGGCCATGCAGCTCGGCGTTTCCAGATATTTATTGAAGTCATCCATGTCGGATGCTGAAATCATGGAATCAATACTTCAGGCGAAGACACAGCTCGAAGCCCGACATCGGACCCATGCGGATACACACGATCCTCACATGCAGATCATCCTGATGGAGGAGGCGGTTCGTGGGTATATCCTCTACCGCAGCATCTCCAGGAAGGAATTCGACGCCAAGGCAGCAGAAGCGGGCTTTGAGTATCTCCAGACACCGCTGCTCATGATTTTCATTGAAATGGACCGAGTCGATCCGCTTGAAATGGTCCCGTCGAGTGCGGAAGACACCTCCGTCGCCCGTTCCGTCAAGGACATTGCGGGCGAGAAGGTCTCCACGCTCGGACGCCACTGCGTCGTGCAGACCGATGAGCATCACCTGCTCCTGCTGGTACAGAATTCCGACCCATGGCCCCAGAATCCTGTTGCACTGCTTCAGGGCCTTCAGGTGTCCATACGGAACTATTTCGGCATGACGACATCGATCAGTATACTGGATATCCGACCGGGAAGCGAGGCTTTGCCGGATGGATACGCCCAATGCCAGCAACTGCTGAATCTAAAATACGTCCTCGGCACAGGCCGGATCATCTGCCAGACCGAAGTGGAAGGTGCCGGCCATGTGTTTCGTGAGGGACTTTCCTCCATCAGGACTGCGCTCGCCGCAAGCATCGTTGGTGATCAGGGAGCGGGCGACACAGTCGATGCGGTGGTTGCGGACGTGAAGCGACTGTCCATCGACGGAGAAGTACAGATCAAACACAGGCTGCATGCCCTTTTCAAGGATGTCCTGCCGCACCTGAGACCCGCATCGATTCCCGAAGTCGTTGCCGTCGACCATTCCATTCAAGCGAGCCAAACGCTTGATGAAGCGGTCGTGGCCATCGTCAACTTCATCCACGAGAACCAGAAAACGGGACTCAAGACCAGACGTGACGAAATCAGGAAGGTTCTCCAGATCATCGACCAGGAATACATGACGAACCTGACCATGCAGCAGATGGCGGCACGTATCGGCTTGAGCCCGAACTACTTCTCCAGCCTGTTCACGCAGGAAACCGGCCAGCATTTCGTTTTCTACCTTAACAGTATCCGCATCGCAAAGGCGAAGGAACTGCTCGTAAACACCCGGTTGTACTTCTACGAGATTGCGGAAAAGACCGGCTTCGCCGATGTGACATACTTCAGCAAACTCTTCAAACGGGAGACAGGGTCGAGTCCCGGCGAGTGGCGGCGCAATTCCATTGTCTAGTAGGGTGTTCAGCCATCACTTCAGTCTGCGTGTCCAGTTGGTTGCCACCCTCGTGCTGGTGATGACGACCGTGCTGTCCATCAGCTTCACCATTTACTTTGTGACTTCGCAGAGCATCTATGAAAGCCAGCGGGAGAAGGACACCATCAGCGCATTTCAGCAAACGGAGATCAATATCGATTCTCTCTTGAACAAGATCGACATGATCTCGATGGGCATGATGGTCGAGTCGGCGGTACTGGACTTCATCCAGGTCGACCTATCGGACCGGATCGCCGTCATCGACGCCCAGCGGGGGCTGTATCAACGCATCGACTTCGTCCTGACGACTTACGGTGAACTGAAGGCCGTGCTCTTCTTCCTCGACGACGGCCGGATCGGGGGATCATCCATACCGAACACGTATTTCAAGTACAGCGATTCTGTCGCCGAGCATCCGTTCTACGCCACCGACATCTACGCGCAGGCCAAGGCGAACAAGTCGAACATCTTCTGGGTGGGAGGCTACACGCTCGGCCTCTTCTCCCAGCTTTCCCTCAGCGAGCAGAAGAGACTGGACGAAGCCGGTCCGCAACCCCGCGACATGCTCGTGATGGGCATCCGATCCATCCAACTCCCGAAGGTGAAAGGGCGTTTCGTGCTGGTTGCTGCATTTCAGGAGACGAACCTGAGAAGGCTATATGAAAAACTGTCCAGTACTCCGGACAATCTCGTGGCCATCGTCGACGAGTCCGGGAAACTGATATCCGGAGTCGATGGGAAACTGTACGGCCAGAAGGTCGACTACTTCGATCGGATCGATACATCGAAGGACTACGGGAGCCTGGCCTATCGGAAGGATGGCGTTTCCTGCCAGATCGTCTACTACAGGCTCGCCAAGTCGGGCTGGACGCTGGTGAGTGAAGTCCCCACCAGTACATATGAAGAAGGATTGAATCATATGCGGGCCGTCATGATCTTCACCTCTCTCGGTGCGATGTCGCTGATTGCCTTGCTGTATGCGCTGTGGGTAAGACGGATGGTCCGTCCTCTCGAGATTTTGACCGACTCCATGAAGCGCATCGGCGATGGAAACCTCGCCTTGCGCGTTTCGCCGCGCGCAAACAGCCGTGAAATCCACCTGCTCAATCTCCAGTTCAATCATATGCTCGACGATATCAACGGCTTGATGAAGCGGATCTCGCGGATCGAGCAGGATAAGCGGTTGCTGGAGATCGAGGCGTTGCAGGCGCAGATCAATCCTCACTTCATCTACAACACCATCGCGACCCTGCGCTGGATGGCGACCCTGGCCAAGGCCAACGCCGTGGCCAGTGCGCTCGTGACTTTCTCCAACGTGCTCCGCCCTGTATTCGCGAACACCGGAGTCTCCTGGTCGCTGGAGCACGAGATCGAATTCACTCGCAACTACATCAGCATCATGAATTATCGGTTCGGAGGCAGTATCGAGTTCGCGTTCGATATCCGGATGGAGACCACCGGATTCGAGACGCCCCGATTCATTCTCCAGCCTCTGGTGGAGAATGCCATCACGCACGGACTGGTCGAGAACAAGGCAGGTCGGATCACCATCACGATGGAAGAAGAGGACCGCAATATCCGGCTGGTGGTCGAGGACAATGGCGTGGGCATCGACCCGGAAAGCCTGACCTGCATCCGGGATAGTCTCCAGAAGGACGAGACCGACTTGCATTACCCTTCCGAGAACATCGGATTGCGTAATGTCAGCCGGCGGATTCTCCTGCACTTCGGGAAGGAGAGCCGGCTGGAGATCGAAAGCGAGCGCGGAAGGGGCACGTCGATCGTCATCCATATTCCGAAAACCCCTGCGATGACGGAAGACGGAGGATTATCCTGATATCGCCGTGAATATTCCTCCCTTCCATCGTTGATTTGTGGGCAAAGTGCTTTGTTTTGTGCATTCTTCAATCAGAACCGAGACTCCATAATGCGAATGGATGGGATTCGGATATGGAGGATGAAGATATGGCGACAGGTTGTTCCAAAAAAGATTATGAAGAGCAGGTGGCTGCCACCCGCGACGCCCGCATGGCCTGGTGGCGGGAGGCGCGCTTCGGCATGTTCGTCCATTACGGCCTGTATTCGCAGGTCGGACGCATGGAGTGGCTGCAAACCATGGAGAACATCCCCATCGCCGAGTACGAGAAACTGGCCGGCACCTTCGCCCCGAAGCCCGGTGCCCCGCGAGAGTGGGCCGCCCTGGCGAAGAAGGCCGGCATGAAGTACATGGTGATGACCACCCGTCACCACGAAGGCTTCAGCCTGTGGGATTCGAAGGCGAACCCCTACAATTCCATGAACTTCGGACCGAAGCGCGACATTGTCCGCGAGTTCGTCGACGCCTGCCGCGAGTTCGACCTCGGCATTGGCTTCTATTCGTCCCTCATGGACTGGCACCATCCGGACGGCTGGACCTGCGCCTTCGACACCGAAGCCCGCCGCCGATTTACCCAGTACATCCGCGCCCTGAACACCGAACTTCTCACCCAGTACGGCAAGATCGACATCCTCTGGTACGATGTTGCGTTACCCATGGAGTCCTGGGAAGGATGGGACTCCCTGGAGCTCAACCAGGCCATGCGCGCACTACAGTCCCACATCCTGATCAACGATCGCAGCAAACTACCGGAGGACTTCGGAACGCCGGAAGAGCACATTGCCGCAACCGATCGCGATTGGGAGGCATGCATGACCTTCAATGGAATCAGCTGGGGGTATGTTGACAGTGAACAAGCTGCCCCTTACGCATACAATGCGCAGCGAATCCTCAAGATGCTCCAGAACTGCGCAAGCGGCGGAGGGAACCTTCTGTTGAATATCGGGCCGACGCCGGACGGCTCCGTGCCGGCGGATGCGGTGATGCCGCTGACCCAGGTCGGAGCATGGCTTGCGGAAAACGGTCCGGCGGTCTATGGCAGACAATCGAAAAGCACAGGATGGCCGGTGGCCTTCGGTGGGAACGGCGTGACCACAGCCACCTGCAGCGGACCGAACGTCTATCTATGGAATATGATCTGGCCCGAGTCCGGAGAGATGGGCCTCGGAGGATATCTGAATACGCCAAAGTCCGTCCGCCTGCTGCGCGACGGCACACCGGTCGAATTCGAGCACGTGGGTCATCGGATCCTGCTAAAGGGTCTGCAGAGGACCGCGCCGGACCCGCATGCCGGCGTCACCGTTATTGAACTCTGCTTCGACGAATCCCCTCGCTATCTTTTCGGTAGTTACTATCCCCAATTGCATGGTGGCTTCGATCGGGCAGGTGAAGGGAAGATTTGACGGATATGGATTTTAAACAGATCGAACCGAAGAACCCTGGCGTTCTGATTGAACAAGGCCCGGACGAGTGGCAAATCCTGCAGCGGCAGGCGGATGGAACGGCGATCGCGAGGATGAGCGGAACGTGGAATCCGGAGGGCCCGACAGAAGGGGTTTTCGTCCAGGGGCGAGCGGTTTTAGAAGAGACAGGCGAATCGATTGTCGGATGGACCGATGCGCAGATCGGTTGCGACTCGACCTGGACACTGGACCTGACGCTTCCCGAAGGAGGGTTGTATCGCATCGAAACCTGTCTGTCCTCAATCGATCCCAATCTCGCGATCGGGAGCCGTCGGGGCGACATGATCCACCATATCGGCGTCGGGGATGTCTTCGTCATCGCAGGGCAGAGCAATGCCGCCGGCTATGGGAAGGACCCGATCGCAGATCCTCCGGAAATCGGAATCCACTTCCTCGGCAACGACCTGCGATGGCATCTGGCCACCCACCCCTTGAATGAATCGACAGGAACTCGCCACCCGGCGAATCGGGAAGGAGGGAATCCGGGACACAGCCCCTGGCTTTCTTTTGCCCGCCGCCTCCGTCATGGGATCGGTGTTCCCGTCGGACTCGTGCAGAGCGCGCTCGGGGGTTCCCCTCTCTCGGACTGGAATCCGGAGGAAGAGGGAACCCTCTACCGGAACCTGTTGGAGATTCTGGGGATGCTTCCGCAAAATGGAGCCTGCGGGTCCGGGAAAAGGATCCGCGGCATGCTTTGGTACCAAGGCTGTTCGGATGCCTTCATCGGGACGAGTGATTCTTACCTGGACCGATTCGGCCGATTCGTCTCTCACCTGCGGCAGGACCTCAGGGATCCGACTTTGCCCTTCCTGACCGTCCAGATCGGCCGGTATGTCGGGCCAACCGAAGGCGAATACGGAGATGGATGGGGCAAGGTACGCGAAGCACAGCGGCGAGCCGTGCATACGATTCCCGGCGTGGCCGTGGTCCCCTCGCTCGATCTTCCCCTGAGTGATGCAATCCATCTCTCTTCCGCCGGCAACCTTGTTCTTGGGGAACGGGCGGCGAAAGCAGTACTGGGAGCCTTCTACCTGAAAGGGAACAAATACCGTGCACCTGAGCCGGTTTCGGCAATCCGGGACGGCGAGGGGCGCATCCGCGTGACATTCGACCCGGTCACCGAGTGCATGAACGGCTTTGCCCTCTTACCCGAACTCGCTCCTTTCGTAGCCGAGCGGAGCGACGGACTACGGCTCGTCCCAGTCGCCGTGGACTATTCCGGGAAAAACGAGGTCCTTTTGGCCTTTGAAAGCGATCCTGGAAGCGGATGTCACCTGCACGGCGCCTTCCGGGTGAACCCCTATCCTGTACTCCCGATCGATGAGGGGACCCGTCTGCCGATGCTTTCGTTCTTCGGCTTCCGAGTGGACGATTAGCACCGGCGTTACGCCAGAGAGGAGCCGCGCGATGACGAATCGTCCGAACATCGTCTTCTTCCTGGTCGACGACATGGGGTACGGAGACGTCTCGTGCCTGAATCCGGAAGGGAAGATCTCCACCCCGAACTTCGACCGACTTGCCCGTCAGGGCATGTCTTTCACGGATGCCCATTCCACATCGGCGGTCTGCTCCCCCTCCCGGTACAGCCTCCTGACGGGAAGGTACAATTGGCGGTCGACGTTGCAGGCGGGAATCGTGGGCCTGTACGGAGAACCATTGATTGCCCCGGATCGGGATACCCTCCCAAAACTGCTCCGCCGTCATGGTTACCACACTGCCTGCATCGGGAAATGGCACTTGGGCATGGGGTGGGACTTCGAGGTGACCAAGGACTTCCTTCCCGACCGCCCGCGCGACCTCGAGGGCTTCGAAGGAGATCCCGAGGAAGCGGAGCGGCGGAAGGCCACATGGAAAAACGCCTTCTCCAGACCTGTGAAGGGCGGACCTCTCGCAGCGGGCTTTGATCACTATTTCGGCGTGGATGTCCCCAACTGGCCGCCCTATTGCTTCCTCGAGGATGACCGTGTCCAGGGAGTCCCCTCCGAATGGCTTCCCGCGAGACTTCTCGTTGAAGGCCTCGCGAACATCCACGGCCCTGCCGTGCCCGGCTGGAATTTCGAACAGCTGCTCCCTTCTTTTGCCTCCGCAGCGGACCGGTACATCCAGGATATGACTCGGAGCTCAGAGCCATTCTTCCTTTATCTCCCGATGACATCCCCGCATACGCCGCTTGCGGTCAATGAGCCATGGATGGGCAAGAGCGGTCTGGATAACCGGTACGCCGACTTCGTTATGGAAACGGACGATATCTTCGGGCGTGTCCTGGACTCCCTGGAACGCCACGGCATCGCAGACAACACCTTGGTCATCTTCGCCAGCGATAACGGCTGCGCACATTACATCGGTGCGGACCAGCTGGAGGCCCGGGGTCATTTCCCCAGTGGACAATATCGTGGGTACAAGTCGGATGCTTGGGATGGTGGACATCGTATCCCCTTTATCGCTCGCTGGCCGGGCGTGATCCCTGCGGGAACCCGTTGCGGTGGGCTCGCTTGCCTGTCGGACGTGATGGCGACCTGCGCCGCCATTGTCGGAGAGACCCTGCCGGACGATGCGGGGGAAGACAGCATCAGCCTGATGCCGGCCTTCCGAGATCCTGGAACGACAGTCCGCGGGCATGTGATCCACCATTCCCTGGACGGCAAGTTCGCCATCCGCGATAGGAAATGGAAATTGGTACTCTGTCCCGGATCGGGCGGGTGGAGCAAGAACGATGCGGAGGCCTTCAGGGAGGGGCTTCCAATCGTGCAGCTCTATAACATGGAAGCGGACCCCGGTGAAAAATCGAACCTGTGGGAACATTATCCCGGACAGGTTCGAGCCATGGCGGCGCTCTTGGTGCGCCTGGTCGACGAGGGGCGCAGTACCCCCGGACAGAAGCAGCGCAACGACGCGGCGGTCGACATCTGGAAGATCGACACCCTGACGGAAGACGATGGAATGTCACTGGACGACCTTGGATGATCAAATAGGAGGACAGAACCGATGGAGAGGCCACTGCTCATCCCCTGGCCAAAACATTGTGAAATCCTTGGGGGCGCCTACGATTCCCGGAATCCGGAACAGGCAGCGGAAGATGTCGGGCAGTTCCTCGGAATGGAGGGGCTTCCGGCAGACCTCGGCGCATTCTCGGAGAACGCGGAGGGTTATGCACTCACCATTGCCCCGGATGGAATTCGTATCTGGGCGTCCACCGATACCGGGCGCTTCTATGCCCGGATGACGCTGAAGCAGCTGTTCCGCCAGTTCGGTTGCCACCTTCCCTGTCTACGCATCTCCGACTGGCCTTCGCTCCCGCATCGCGGCATCCAGATTCCCCTTTGCCAGGGCGAGACGGCGTACCGGCCAGGCTATTTCCACGCATTGGTGGAGATTCTCGCGGAATGGAAGATCAATGCCCTTTACCTGTATCTCGAGTATAGCTTCCAGTTCCCCTCCATTCCGCATCTGGGTCTGCCACAAGGCATCACCCCGCAGGAGGTTCGCATATTGGAGGCGCACTGCCGGGCACACCACATGCAGCTGATCCCCCAGGTCAACCTCCTGGGCCATTCAGGCAACCTCCTCAGTACCCAACGATATCAACACCTCATGGAACACGCGCCTGGCGAAGATATCCGAGGTACCGTGGGCACAGCCTTGTGCGCCTCGTCCCCTGAAGCGCGGAGTCTCGTCGAAATGCAGATTCGCGACCTCATGTCGTGCTTTTCCTCCAGTATTCTCCACGTCGGCGGCGATGAGGTAGTGGCGCTGGGCCTGTGCGGAGAGTGCGCGCCGAAAGCAGCGGATGCCGGTCGGATCGGGCTGTATATCGACTACTTCCTCGGTCTCGGGAAGCTGGCCGAAGGCAGAACACTTGGTATCTGGGGAGATATGCTGCTTGCGTATTTCCGCAAGCTGGACGACCAAGGTCGCCGCGACATGGCCGAACGTTTTCGAGAACGGATCATCGTATACGACTGGAGCTATCTCGGCGGGTCAAAGCACACCCTCTCCCTATTTCGCGATCTCGGCTTCAGGACCATCGCCTGCGCCTCCACGAATCTCTGCTTCGCGCATACGGTCGACCTGTCCCAGATGGACAAGCACCGCGCCCTGTACCACGATGCCCTGGATACGGGATGTCTTGGTGGCCTGACGACTGCCTGGATGAACGCATATGGCTTGCATGAGGAGCACATGTCGATCTTGCAGGCGTCCAGCGGTATGTTGCTGTGGAGCGGTCGCGATGCAGGCGAGCTGATGCCAGGTGCGAACAATCCGAAATTCGAGGCGGCCTTCTGCCTTCACCGTTACGGTAGGCGCGATACTCTACTGACAGAATATTGGCATGTGCTCGGGGACGAGACTTCTCCCGTCAACCGCGCGTTGGGCGAATGCAATGGCATCAATCTCAGAAAATGCTTGTATCACACGGACAATCCACTGACGATGTGGCGTCACTACCATGCTGTGCTGACGTGGGATGTCCTTCCTTCCTACGGGTCGGGCATCCAGGAAGCCCGACGCCTGTGGGACCAGATGCGGAGAGGGTCACTTCTCGCGGATCCGCTCTTCCTTCTGCAGGAAGGGCCTCTATTGACCCATGAACATTTGTTCCGGCGATACCGGATGTCAGAGACCGTGTATGCGCTGTATGACGAATCGGCTCAGGTCCAGTTTCGTTATCCTGTCCGCTTCCGTACGCTGCTCGACGAGGCAGCGAGACTCCTCGAATCGCATCTGCAGGACTTCCCACCCGTGGAAAACTACATGCAGGAGATGCATCGCTGGACCGGGCTTGAACTCACATCCCTGTTGCGGCTAAAAAATACCAGGAAAAACATCCTCCGATTGGCTGATTTTCTGAAGGTCTTCCCTGGGGAGACCCGCATGCTTCCAAAATTCGTCCTGTTGCATGACGCGTATTTCGAGACGTTTCAGAGCTATTGGTTCCTGGATCGACAATCGGACTGGGACGACGCGCCGGAACCCCACCGCCGGTACAGCATCCAGAGCGCCACGTGGAAGGACACCTCTTTCGAGCGCCTGCCGAATGAACTGCAGGAGAAAGAGACACAATGAAGCAAGTGGAGATGGACGGAATCAGGGAGTTGGCGCGCGCTTGGGCGGAAATCGCCGCGCTGCCGGTGCAGGAGGAGAAGCGAGGCTTGTGGAGGCGGTTGAACGACCTGCGTCCTGTGCGGCCGATGCTCGCAATCAGCCAATTGCCCTGGCATGAGCTCGACGTCGACGGGGAACTCGTACTGAAGTCCGAGGACCCCTTTCTGCAGGATATCGAACGCGAGCTACGGCGTACGCTATATCTCTGGAAGCATCTGCCGGCGGATATGGTCATCGAGCCCTATCTGGAGATGCCGACAACCATACTGGGAACGGGATTCGGCATGGTCTCCGATGAGGAGCTGTCCGTGACCGATCCGACAGGCGACGTTTTCGGCCACGCGTACCACAACCAGCTCCGGACCGAAGAGGACATCCGGAAGATCCGCATGCCGAAAGTCCGCATCGACGAGGCCCGGACCCGTTGGGTGGAGGAAATGGCGTCCGAAGCGCTGGGTGGCATCCTGCCGGTACGCATGACCGGCATTACGGGCTTTTTCGCTTTGTGGGACCGACTGACGGAGTGGATGTCCCCGGAGGCGATCCTGTTTGATCTCGTGGACCGGCCGGAATTCATCCACGCCATCATGGAACGATACACGGCAGTGAATATTGCGCTGGTGGACCAACTGGAGGCGTTGGGACTCTTCGAGCCCGCTCAGACGTCCATTCATTGCTCGCCGGCATACACGGGCGAATTGCCGGCTCTGGGGTTCGACCAGGAGAGACCACGCGCGAAGGACAGCTGGGCCTGCGGCATGGCCCAGATTTTCGCGACGGTTTCGCCCGCAATGCATGAGGAGTTCGAGGTCAACTACGTGAAGCGAATCTACGAGCGTTTCGGACTCGTGTACTACGGCTGTTGCGAGGGACTGCACGACCGGATCGATATCGTGCGGAAAATTCCGAACGTTCGCAAGATCTCGTGCAGTCCGTGGTGTGACATCGACCTCGCATCGGAGGCGATCGGCCGGGACTACGTGGCGTCCAGCAAGCCTTCTCCGGTCTGGCTCGCATCGGAATCCCCCGACTGGAGGGAGATGGAGAAGGAGCTGCGGTTGGCTCTGGCAGCCTGCCGTCGGTCGGGAACACCAGTCGAGTTTATCTTGAAGGACGTGAGTACGGTGGCGTACCGTCCACGGAATCTGTGGGAATGGGAAAAGCGTGCGATGGACATTCTCATGGTTGGATGAACCGTCGCCGGACAAGCGGAGGGGACGGCATGGGTACGATCAAGATCCGGTGCGACTTCCTGATGTTGACGCAGGTCGGAGTTTTTTTATGATCGTGGGGGGGGGTATCTGAAGATGACAAGCGTTCAGTACGCCGACACATCGCCGGAGATAGTGGCATGAAGGCGGTCCTGGGATTGACATCCCGTATGTTGCCCGGTCGTGAAAGCAGCTTTGTTTTCGAAGATATATTAAGCGAGACCGACGCCTTCGAATTGGATTGCGCGGACGGAAAAGTCGTTATCAGGGGCAACAACGAAGTCAGCCAGGCTGCGGGGCTCGGCTGGTACCTGAAGTATACCGTGAAGGCGAATGTCTCATGGTGCGGCAGCAACTTGGTGCTACCCGGCGTCATGCCATTGCCTGCAAGATATCGCCAAGAGATCGACCAGAAATATCGCGTCTACATGAACTATTGCACATTCAATTACTCGGCGAGTTGGTGGGACTGGGAACGATGGGAGAAGGAGATCGACTTCATGGCCCTCCAGGGAATCAATATGCCCCTGGCCTTGGTCGGCATCGAAGGCGTATGGTACGAAACGCTGACCGGCTTCGGCCTGACCGACCAGGAGACCAGGGAGTCCCTTGCCGGGCCGGCATTCCTGGCTTGGCAATGGATGGCAAACCTCGAGGGATTCTGTGGCCCTTTGCCGTTTCATTGGATTGAGTTGAGAGTCGAATTGGGAAGGAAGATCATCCATCGAATGCTGGAGTATGGCATGATGCCAATCCAGCACGGATTCACGGGTTGCGTACCCCGTATATTGAAGGAGAAGTATCCGAACGCGAGAATCGATCTTAAATCCTCCTGGTGCGGAATCGAAGGACCTGCGCAGCTCGATCCCTCAGATGGCCTGTTTCGGATTCTGGGTGCAGCCTACTACAATAACCTGGAAGGAGTATTCGGGCTCCACGGATATTATGCAGCCGATCCGTTTCATGAAGGAGCCCCCCCTGAGACGAGCACAAGGTATTTAAATTCGGTTGGTACGGCCATCCATGACCTGATATCCAGTTTCGATGCAAGGGGAGTATGGGTCATGCAATCCTGGTCGATCGAGAAGGATATCGTGACCGCCGTTCCGAAAGACTCGGTTCTCGTGCTGGACCTCAATGGCAAGAAATACGCATCGACTGACGGTTTCTGGGGATACAACTTCGTCACGGGCAACCTGCACAATTTCGGAGGCAGAACGAATCTGCATGGCGATCTGAAGTTGCTTGCGGCCAATCGGTTCCATCAATTGAGGCAAGAGATTCCCAATGTCTGCGGCGCAGGCCTCTTCATGGAAGGTATCGCCCAAAATCCTGCATATTACGATCTGGGCTTCGAGATGCTCATCCGCAATGGACCTCTTCAACTGGGTTCATGGCTGGTAGATTATGTGGAGCGGCGATATGGGCTCCAGTCGAATAATGCACGAAGAACCTGGGAGATATTGGCCTCGACCGCATATGCGGAAGGAACCAATGACGTCGAGAACAGCTCGATCATCGCAGCACGACCGGCTGTAGATGTCAAGAAGTCAGGGCCGAATGCCGGATTCGCATTGCCATACGACAACAAGGACCTGCTTCATGCATTACGAAAATTGTCGAGGGTTCCCGGCAAAACCGAAGGGTACCGTTTTGATCTGGTCGATCTCTGTAGGCAGGTGCTGTCCAACCATGGACAAATTTTGTACAAGGAAGTCGCGTCGAGTTTCAGGGACAACAATCTGATACGCTTCCGGGATCGAAGCTCCGCCTTTATCGATCTGCTGCTGGATGTGGATCGATTGCTTGGAACCCGCGAAGAATTCAGTCTCGAAAGATGGATCCTGGAGGCTAGACGATGGGGGACGACCGATGAAGAGAAGTCATTCTACGAATGGAATGCCAGTTGCTTGATCACCTTGTGGGGTCCCGAGGATGACACGAATATTTTCGACTATTCCTGGCGGGAGTGGTCCGGCCTGATCGGACATTACTATGTGGGTCGATGGCGGATGTTCTTCGAAATGCTCGAGGAAAGACTTGTCAGTGGCGACGGATACGATGAGGGGGGGCTGGAACTGATCCATGGCCGAGAGAAGTGGAGAGCCAACGAGTTTTACAATCGGCTTGCGGATTGGGAGGTGCAATGGGTCAGAAAGTCCAAGTTGTTCGAATGCCACAAGGAGAAGGAATCGGACGTGGTATCGGCGATTCTGAACAAATACAAGAGAAGCATCCTTGAGACGGAGTCCGTAATCCGAAGGAGATTCGACAGGACTTAGGCACGGACCCGGAAGGTATACATGGTCCAGTAGGTCAGGTCAGGCCTCTCTGCACTCCATGTGGTTTTGACGTACGCAACGCGCAGAATTTCACTGCATAAGGATCCGTACGCAACGTACGCGAAAAACACATACACTTCAGAAGGGGTGTTGTGTGCTCCCCGCGCTCCCCGCACCGCCTCCAGCACCGCCGGCGCCGCCCGCACCGCCCGTGCCGCCCCCTGCGCTCCCAGCGCTCCCCGCGCCACCCCCGGCGCCCTCCTCCGCGCCGCCGCCCGCCAGCCGGCGGAAGGCCGACGGAGAGCGGCCATGCATCCGCGAAAACGTCCGCGTAAAGTGGGGCAGGTCCCCGTACCCCGTCGCCAGCGCCACTTCGGCCACCGGCAGCGTCGTCTCCCGCAGCAGGGTCGCCGCCTTCCCCATGCGCTTCCGGGCCAGGTACGCGCCCAGGGACGTGCCGGTCATCTCGCGAAACAGGTGGCAGAAGCCGGACTCCGTCAGGTTGACGCGCCGGGCGCAGTCGGCGGTCGTGATGCGCTGGTCGTAATGGCGCTCGATGTGCTGCAGGATGGGATCCAGACGCTCCCGCTTCCGCTTCCGGCTGTCCTGCTCCCGGGGGGTCAGGGCGGTCCGGGCGTGGTGACGGAGCAGCAGGACCAGCAGGTGAAGCAGACGCGACAGGATTTCCATCTCGAAGCCGGGTTCCCGGCGGCGAAACTCCCGGAGCATGGCGTCGAGGCAGTCCCGAGGCCGGTCGTCCCCCCGGACGCGGGTTGCGAAGAGCACCCGGCCCTGGGCGATGGGCGCGAGGCAGCGGGCGCTGGCGGCATCGAGATCCTGGTCTACCAGCTGGGGCACATGAACGATCAGGCAGTCGTAGGACAGCCGTCCGCCGGGATTCGCCAGGCGGTGCATCTCGCCCGGGTTGGAGACCAGCAGGTCGCCGGCCTCGGCGGGAACGGACTCGCCGCCGCCCGTGTCCAGGACGCAGCGACCCTCCCGGATGGCCAGGATCTCCAGGTGCTCGTGCCAATGGGCCGGGAACACCGGGCCGGCGGCTTCCGTCGTCGTTGCGCCGAACTTGACCGGGAAACCCGGGTCCGGCATGTCCATGACCTCGTACTTCGCGAAATCCACGCCGCCGTTTCCTTTCCGCCGCCCGCCCGCCTGCAGCCGCTCGCCCTCCGCCGCCCACCCGCCTGCGGCCGCTCGCCCTCCGCCGCCCGCCCGCCTGCGGCCGCTCGCCCGGGCACTCGCCCAGCAGGACCCCGGGGCTCGACAATCTACGACAAATTCAGGACAGGTTCGACCATGGCGAACACCGCGCCATATGGGTATAAGGGAATTGTACGGAAACCGGACAGAACCCGCAACGGGACAATTCGGTGCAAGAAGGGACGGGGTGCGACATGAAGATCGGCGTCATGGTGGATTCGTTTCGGGTGGGCCTGGAGGCAGGGCTGGAGAAGGCGGCCGCCGCGGGGGCGGACGGTGTGCAGATTTACGCGGTCAGCGGCGAGATGGCGCCGGAGAACCTGGATTCGGCGAGGCGGCGGGCCATCCTGCGGCGGATCCGGGGCCTGGGCCTTTCGGTGTCGGCCCTCTGCGGGGACTTGGGGGGCCACGGGTTCGCCCTGCCGGAGGACAACCCCTGGAAGATCGAGGCGTCCAAGCGGATTCTCGAGCTGGCCGTGGACCTGGAGACCCCGGTGGTGACCACCCATATCGGCGTGGTGCCGGCGGACCCGGCCCATCCCCGGTGGGCCGTCCTCCAGCGGGCCTGCGAGGCCATCGGCGCCCACGGGGATCGCCTGGGGGTCCGCTTCGCCATCGAGACCGGCCCCGAGCCGGCCGACGTCCTGCGCCGGTTCCTCGACAGCCTGGACACGGGCAGTGTCCGGGTCAACCTGGACCCGGCGAACCTGGTGATGGTGACCGGCAGCGACCCGGTGGAGGCCGTCCGGATCCTTGCGCCCCACATCGTCCATACCCACGCCAAGGACGGGGTCCGGCTCAAGGTGGCGGACCCCGAGGTCGTGTACAACGCCTTCGCCGTCGGGGGAATCGAGGGCCTGGTGATCGAGGAGCTCTTCCGGGAGGTGCCCCTGGGCGAGGGCGGGGTGGATTTCGACGCCTACCTGGCGGCCCTGCGCGCCGTCGGATTCGACGGATTCCTGACCATCGAGCGGGAAGTGGGGGAGGACCCCGAGCGGGACATCCGCCAGGCGGTCCGCTTCCTGGAAGCGAAGCTGGGGAGGTAGGCCCATGGGCCGGAAAACGCGGATCGGGATCATCGGAACGGGCGGCATCAGCCACGCCCACATGACCGGCTACAAGGCCCTGGAAGGAGTCGAGGTGGCGGCGGCCTGCGACCTGTCGGCGGAACGGCGGGAGGCCTTCGGGGAACGCTACGGGGTTGCGGCCCTGTACGGGGAGTACCGGGAGATGCTGGCCCGGGAGGATCTGGACGCGGTCAGCGTCTGTGTCTGGAACAACGGCCACCGGGACGCGACGGTGGCGGCCCTGGAGGCGGGGTGCCACGTCCTCTGCGAGAAACCCATGGCCCTGAACGCCCGGGAGGCCCGGGAGATGCAGGCGGCGGCGGAGCGGGCGGG
>JAKPNJ010000321.1 GCA_029548445.1 Bacillota bacterium
CTGTCGATGGCCATGTAGACATTCGCCAGGGTCTGGGCCTCGATCCCCTGGGCGGCGTCCACGACCAGCACGGCACCCTCGCAGGCGGCCAGGCTGCGGGATACCTCGTAGTGGAAATCCACGTGTCCCGGCGTATCGATCAGGTTGCAGACATATTCCTGGCCATCCGGGGCGACATGGACCATCCGGACCGCCTGGGCCTTGATGGTGATCCCGCGCTCCCGCTCGATATCCATGTTGTCCAGGACCTGGTCCTGCATCTCGCGGCGGGTCAGGACGCCGGTGTGCTCGATCAGGCGGTCGGCCAGGGTCGACTTGCCATGATCGATATGGGCGATGATGCAGAAGTTGCGGATATGGTCCTGCCTGCGGCTGCGGGCCTCTGCCATGGGGTGGGTGCTCCTCCGTCAGGGCGCTCCGAACCCGTCCAGCGGGTAGAAGCGGATCAGGACATGCCCGACGACCCGGCTCTCCTCGATGGGGCCGAAGGTCCGGCTGTCCAGGCTGACCGAGCGATGGTCGCCCAGTACGAAATATTCGTCTTCCCCGAGAACGACCGAGGAGTATCTCGGGTCCCGCTCGACGGTGGTGTTTTCCTCCAGGTACGGCTCCTCGATGACGACGCCGTTCCTGTAGACCCGGCCGTCCCGGATCTCGATGCGGTCGCCGGGAATGCCGATGACCCTCTTGATGATGTTCTTTTCGCCGTAGTGGCCGGGAAGGCCGTCGGCATTGACCGTCACAATGTCGCCGTGGCGGATCCGGCCGAACCGGACCGAGACTTTCTCCACCAGCAATTGGTCGCCGGTATAAAGGGTCGGTTCCATGGAAGATCCAAGGACCTCGTTGCGCTGGATCACGAAAACCACGAGGAACAGGCCGACCAGGACCGCGATCAGGATATGCTTGGCCCAATCCAGCACTTCGGCGATCCAGTCGGTCCTGCGGCCCCCGTTACCGGGGGATACGCGGGCCAGGGGCGGGATGGCCGGCTTCTCGGGATCTGTCTGCCTGGGATCAGGCACTCCGGGGTCTTCCTGCATTCGAATCAATCCTTCTTCCGCTCCGCCTGAAGGCGGACTCCCGTATCACTATATCACGCCGGCATCCCGATCGGGTCACGCCGGTCCACCCGACGGAGGGACCACGGCGATGGACAGCTCCTCGAGCTGTTTGTCCTCGACGGTTCCCGGCGCCTCGGTCATCAGGCAGGCCGATGTCTGGACCTTGGGGAACGCGATGACATCCCGGATGCTGTCGCACCCGGCCAGGAGCATCACGATGCGATCCAGGCCATAGGCCAGGCCGCCGTGGGGCGGGACACCGTACCGGAACGCGTCCAGCAGGAACCCGAACCGGGATTGGGCCTGCTCCTCCGAAAACCCCAGGAGGGAGAACATCCGGCGCTGGAGCGCCTGGTCATGGATCCGGATGCTGCCGCCACCCAGCTCGGTTCCGTTCAGCACGATGTCGTAGGCCTTGGCCCGGACGGCGCCGGGATCCGTCGCCAGCAGGGGCAGGTCCTCGTCCATGGGGGAAGTAAAGGGGTGGTGCATGGCTACGTAGCGGCCGGCCTCCGGATCATGCTCCAGGAGCGGGAACTCGGTCACCCACAACAGGGCGTACTCGTCCCGGTGCAGCAGGCCCAGGCGGCGGGCGAGCTCCAGGCGCAGCTGGCCCAGGGCCTCCAGGGCCACCGGCGTCCGGTCGGCCACGAAGAACAGCACGTCGCCGGCCACGGCCCCGGCCCGCTCGGCCAGCATGGCCAGCACATCGGGGTCGAAAAACTTTGCGATGGAGCCGCGGAACGGGTCCTCGACGGCCAGCCAGGCCAGGCCGCCCGCCCGATAGGTCCGCACATGGCGGGCCAGCTCGTCGATCTCCCGGCGGGACAGGCCCGCGCACCCCTCCGCCCGGATCATCCGGACGGTTCCGCCGGACGCGACGGCGTCGGCGAAAACCGAGAAAGGGCCACCCGCCACCAGGTCGCTTGCATCGACGAGCTCCATCCCGAACCGGAGGTCGGGCTTGTCGGACCCGAAGCGGGACATGGCCTCGGCATAGGTCATGCGGGGGAAGGGCACCGGGATCTCCACGCCCATGGTCTCCCGGAACAGGAACTGGAGGAACCGCTCGTTGACGGCCAGGACATCCTCCACATCCACAAAGGCCATTTCGAGGTCGATCTGGGTAAACTCCGGCTGCCGGTCGGCCCGCAGGTCCTCGTCCCGGAAGCAGCGGGCAACCTGCATGTAGCGGTCGTATCCCGCCAGCATGAGCAGCTGCTTGAACAGCTGGGGGGACTGGGGCAGGGCGAAGAACCGCCCGGGCAGCACCCGGCTGGGCACGAGGTAATCGCGGGCGCCCTCCGGTGTGCTGCGGGTCAGGATCGGCGTCTCGATGTCGAGGAATCCTTCCCGGTCGAAGAAGTCCCGGGCGGCCTTGGTCACCCGGTGGCGAAGCATCTGGATGCGCTGCATGTCCGGGCGCCGCAGGTCGAGGTAACGGTACTTCAGGCGCAGGGCCTCGTTGGTGTCGATGTCCGGCTCGATATAGAACGGCGGCGTCTCCGACTCGCCCAGGATCCGGACCTCCTCGGGCCGGATCTCGATGTCCCCGGTGGGCATGGCGGGATTGGGCGCGGCCCGGCGGGCCACCCGTCCACGGACCGCGACCACGTACTCGGAACGGATCCGGGACAGGGTCTCGCGAACTGCCGTCGGGGAGGCCTCGTCGGCCAGGACCTGGATCTCGCCGCTTCGATCGCGGAGGGTCAGGAAAACGATCGCGCCCAGGTCCCGCTGCCGATGGCACCAGCCCATGAGCGTCACGTCCCGCCCGATATCCCCGGTTCCGAGTTCCGCGCAGCGGCAGCTCCTGTGGAGGCCCTTCATCGATTCCGCCATGGTCGTCCGGCTCCTTCCGTCCCGATTCTTCGCTTTCTTCTCTGCAACTGGCTTCCTGCCAGGGTCATGGGGCGACCAGCAAGGCGGCCAGGACATCCGACCCGGCCAGTTCGTCCAGACCGGCTTCCTCTTCCGCCCCCGTGGCCATATCCCGGATCCGGACCCGGCCGGAGGCCAGCTCGTCGTCTCCCAGCACCACCGTCCGGCGGGCGCCGATCTTCCCCGCGTATTTCATCTGGGCCTTCAGGCTTCGGCCGCACAGGTCGGTTTCCACCGACACGCCCCGCTCCCGGAGTCCCTGGGCCAGCCGGGCCGCGGCAGGACGGGCCCCGTCGCCCGCCGGCGCCAGGTACAGGTCCGGTCCCGGATTGACGGGCAGGGGGACCCCCTGGGCATCCAAATGCATAAGCAATCGTTCGACCCCCAGGCCGAAGCCCATCCCCGGAGTCGGGGCGCCGCCGCAGGCCTCCACGAGGCCGTCGTACCGGCCGCCGCCGCAAATGGTGCCCTGGGTGCCCACATGGTCCGAAACGAACTCGAAGACCGTCCGGGTATAGTAGTCAAGCCCCCGGACGATGCCCTTATCGATGGTATACGCGATGTCCAGGGACGACAGGGCGTCCCGCAGGCGATCGAAATGGTCGCGGCACGGGGGGTCCAGGTGGTCCAGCAGGGCCGGGGCCCCCGCTGTCGCCAGGCGGCAGCGTTCCTCCTTGCAGTCGAGAATCCGGAGGGGATTCCGGTCGAACCGGTTCCGGCAGTCGCGGCACAGGCCTTCCAGGCGGGGTTCCAGGTAGTCCCGCAGGATCCCGTGGTAGGCCGTCCGGCAGTCCGGGCAGCCGATGCTGTTGATCCGGAGGGAGGTCTGCCGGAGCCCCAGCGAACGGAAAAAGGCAGCCAGGAGCCCGATGATCTCCGCGTCCACCTCCGGGCCGGCGGCGCCGAAGGCCTCGACCCCGAACTGGTGGAACTCCCGGTACCGCCCCTTCTGGACATTCTCGTACCGGAAGGCGGTCAGCATGTAGAAGAGCTTCACAGGCGCCGGGAGAGAGGCCATGCCGTTCTCGATATAGCTCCGCACGACGCCGGCGGTTCCCTCCGGGCGCAGGGACAGGCTGCGCCCGGCCTTGTCCGGGAAGGTGTACATCTCCTTCTGGACGATGTCGGTCGTATCGCCGACGCCGCGCTGGAACAATTCGGTGTGCTCGAAGGTCGGGACCCGGATCTCGGCGTAGCCGAAGCGACGGCAGGTCTCGGCGAAAAGGCGCTCCACATGCTGCCATCGGCCGATTTCCGCCGGCAGGATGTCGCGGGTTCCCTTGGGTGCGCGGGTCAGCATGACAGGAGCCTCCTTCGGATCCCGGGGATCCGGAATGGGGAACCGGAATGGGGATCGGGCAGATGAATCAAGAAATTATACCATATCGGAATCGGTCGGCGAACCCGGCGTGTCAGGCGAGGAAGGCCCTGCCGCGGCGGAACCGGGCCGCTGCGTTCCGGCCGGGCCGGACCGGTGCCGGGAACGGGGACGGAAACGTGGTCGGAAAAGCAGGAGATACAGGATCAGGAGGCATTCCAGGGCCGCAAGGACCGAGACGGCCAGGAGGGCACCGAGGAGCCTTCTCTCCCGCAGGCTCGGGGTGTCGCCTCCGGGAGCCGTCGTGGGCATCGGGCCGGTGGGGGTGTCTGAGGTGGGGACGAGGGTGGGGACCGGTGTCGCGGAGGGAAACGGCGTCTGCGTCGGGGTCTCCGGGGGGGACGGGGTGGCGGACGGGGCGGCCCGGTCGACCCGGATGCGGTACACTTTCCCGACCTCGGGATCCTCCGCGGTGACGGTGATCGTGAGGGTGGTCGTCCCGCCCGGCACCAGCTCGGGAGCGGATATGTCGATCCGGGCCTTGGGATCTTCCGCGGCGGCCTCCACCGAAAGCCGGTCGATCTCGAAGGGGACGGAGACGGTATAGGACAGGACATCCGGCGAGAATGCGGGGGCCAGGACCCCCGGGGCCGCAGAAAGGCTCGAGAGGTCCGCGTTGTCGGACAGGGGCGCCCCCACGGTGATGGATAGGGGCGTCAGGGTTCCCGTGACGGGATTGGCCTCGTTGTCGCCGCCGGAGCCGAAGGTGCCGCCGAAGGCCAGGCTGCCCCGGGCGGCGTTCGGCCGGACCCGGAAGCGGAGGTCGGCGATGTCCCGCCGGTTGGCGGCGATGGGCGACTGGCCTCCGTCCGCATCCAGGTACAGCAGGATCAGGGAGCCCTCCCCGCTGTCCGCTGCATCCAGTTCGCCGGAGGACGCCATGGCCCCGGGCAGCGCCTCGACGAACTCGACCCGGGACGCATCGTAGGTCACGACCAGGTCGAAGGCGGCGATCCCGCCGGGGGCG
>JAKPNJ010000004.1 GCA_029548445.1 Bacillota bacterium
GGGCGCCGGAACTCCACGCGGAAGCCCAGGTCCTGGGACGGGAGGGAACCCCGCGCCTCCGGATCGATCCCGAACGGGCGGAGGTTCGGATCGAGGACCGGACGATCCCCATGCCCCGGAAGGAATTCCAGCTCCTGTCGCTGCTGGCGGTCAACCGCAACCGGGCCATGACCCGGGAGCGGATTGTCGAGGCCCTCTGGGGCGGAGTACCTGGAGGCGAAGGGCCGCCTGGTCGGCTCCCTGATCGGGGAGTTCGCCAGTGGAAACCTGGCGGCCATGGAATTGGTCCGGCAGCTGCGGGGCATGAGCGAGGAAGAACAACTGAGCCTGGTGTTGCTGCGGAGAACGAAAAACGGCACCATCGGGGCGATCATCGGCAGCCCCGACGGCATGATGCCCGGCATGCGGCCCGGCGTGGTGACCGGCTCCCTGGAAGCCCTGCGGGACATGGTGCCCGACCGCTTCATCCGGGATGTGCTGGATGGGAAGGCGGGGACCTGGACGGTCCGGGGCGGCATGCGAGGGGGGCCCGTGGTGGTCCGGGGGCTCCCTGTGGAGGCCGCCTGGCCCCAGTCGAACCAATCCGGCTCCCTCGGCCTGTTCCTGTACCGGGACGCCTCGGCCCTGCTGCAGGCCCGGAGCGCCCGCCTGGCCGGCATCCTCTCCGGGTTCGCCCTGGCCTTCGTCCTGATCACGGCCATCACGGCCGCGGTCCTGTACTTCGTGACCCGGCGTCTGTCCCGGCCCCTGGAGGAGGTGGCCCATGTGGCCAACGGCATCCTGGAGGGCGACTATTCCCGCCGGGTCTCGCCCCGGGGCGCCATGGACGAAGTGGCGGACATCGCCGATTCCGTAAACCGGATGGTGGACCGGCTGGCCACCCTCGAAACCACCCGGCGGGAGTTCATCGCCAATGTCTCCCATGAGCTGCGGACGCCCCTGACCATCATCCGGGGCAACCTCCAGGGCATCCAGGATGGGGTCATCCCCGGGGAGGAGGCAGCCGAGGCCCTGACGGCCGCCATGTCCGAAACCCGGCGCATGGAGGGGCTGGTCAACGAGCTCATCGACCTCTCGGTCCTGCAGGGCAGCGAGTTTTCCCTGGAGGCCGAGGACACCGACCTGACCGCCCTCTTCCTGGATGTGGCGGCCCTGGCCGGGCCGGTATTCCGGACCCGGGGCGCCGCACTGGACGCCCGGATCCAGGAAGGGATCCAGGGCAGCGTGGACGCCGGGCGGATCCGCCAGGTCATGATGAACCTGCTGGACAACGCCTCCCGCTACGCCCCCGCGGACAGCCACGTCCTGCTGGAAGCCCGCCAGGAGAAGGGATTGCTGCGGGTTCGGGTCCGGGACCAGGGGCCGGGGATTCCCCCCGACCAGATGCCCCATCTCTTCGAGCGGTATCGGAGACCGTCCGGCCGCAGCGGCAGCGGACTGGGACTGCCACTCTGCAAGGCCATCGTCGAGGCCCACCGGGGCCGGATCCAGGCCGAGTCCGACGGCAAGTCCTTTACCGAGGTCTCCTTCCAGTTGCCGATCTAGACGGAGCGGCGAAACACCGCTTCCATGACATGAATCCGACACGATTCCATGGTGAAATGAAGATACAAACCTGACAGGAGGTGTCGCACATGGACAAGAACGGGAAGAAGAAAAATATCCTTTGGATCGCCCTGCTGGCGGCTGCCATCGTCGCCGTCCTGGCCTTCGGGGTCCTGGCCGATTCCATCCCGCCCGAGACCGACCCGACGGAGGACGCGGCGACGGACGAGGGCACAACCAGACAGGGCTGGCTGGAGAGGATTGCCGGGCGGTTCGCGGACGGGTTCGCCCGCCGCTTCGGCAAGGTACAGGGCTGGCTGGACGGGGAGTCCGTCCAATGGCTGGGGCGCCCCATGACCGACGAGGAGAAGGCCGCCCTGGAGACCCTGTCCCGGGCCCGGCTCGTGGCCATGGCCGACGCACTGGACATTCCCACCGAGGGCAAGGACCTGGAGACCCTGGTTGACGACATCGCCGCCGCCGTCGAGGCAAACCCCGAGGCCGCCCGGGACGCCCTGAAGGATCTCATGCCGATGCGGGGCCGGCAGCCCGGGAACATGGAGGGCATGCTGGGATCCCTTCCCCAGGAGCGGATGGAAGCCATCGCTGCGGCCCTGGGGATCTCCACCGAGGGCAAGGACCCGGAAACCCTGGCCGATGACATCGCCGCTGCCATCCAGGCGGATCCCGAGGCCGCCCGGGACGCCCTGAAGGATCTTATGCCGATGCGGGGCGACCGCCCCATGGGACGGCCCTTTGCCGGACGGGGCGGCTTTGCCCGCGGCGGACGCGGCTGCTGGGGCGGACAGGCCCCTGCGGAGCCGACCGTTCCCGAGACCGGGGAGACCGGCGTGTTTTCCTGATCCCGCGAATCGGATCCGGAAGACCGCCATCCCCTTCTAGGGTACAATGGAGCCGGGCGAGGCATCGCCCGGCTCCCTGCATGTCGGGATGGAAGGAGAATGGAGTCATGGACAGGATCACCGACGCGGACCTGGTCCGGGTGGCAATCGAGGCCCGAACCCATGCCTATGCGCCCTATTCGGGATTCCCCGTGGGGGCTGCGCTCCTGGCCGAGGACGGCTCGGTCCATACGGGATGCAATGTTGAATGCGCGTCCTTCGGCGCTACCTGCTGCGCCGAACGGACCGCCGTCGTCAAGGCGGTATCCGGGGGATACCGGCGGTTCCTGGCCGTCGCCGTGGTGTCGGAGCGCCCGGAGCCCTGCCTGCCCTGCGGCATCTGCCGGCAGGTCCTGCTGGAGTTCGCCGCGCCGGGATTCCGGCTGCTGGCAGGGCGGGCGGACGGCACGTTCGAGGAATACGGCATGCAGGAGATCCTGCCGAATGCCTTCGTCCTGTAAGCGGATGGGCAGCGCCGGGGCCGGTCCGGCTGCTTCCCGGGCATTCCGGGCTGCGATCCCGCCGACCAACCGCAGGTCTTTCCTTGCGTTCCTCCTGTCGGCCTGCCTTGCGGTTGTCGCGGTGCCAGGCGTCGGCGGGTTCGCCTCAGCCGGAACCATCGGCACTACCGGGTCGCCGGAGCCCTCCTTTCCGCCCCTGGAGGCCATCGAGGCCACGGCCTACGTGGTGATGGACCGGCTGACCGGCGCCATCCTGCTGGAGAGGAACGGGCAGGCGTCGCTCTACCCTGCCAGCACCACCAAGATCCTGACCGCCCTGCTGGCCCTGGAGACCCTGGATCCGGCGCAGGTGGCGACGGCCTCCGCCGAGGCGGTGATGCTGCCGGAGGGGTCCTCCTCCATCGGGCTGGAGGAGGGCGAACGGCTTCCGGTCCGGGACCTCCTCTACGGGCTGATGCTGGCGTCGGGGAACGACGCGGCCAATGTGCTGGCGGAGACGGCCGCGGGCGGAATCGAGGCCTTCGCGAAACAGATGGAGGGTCGGGCCCGGGAACTGGGAGCCCTGGATTCCTCGTTCCGAAATCCCAGCGGCCTCCACCATCCGGAACACCGGACCACGGCCCGGGACCTGCTGGTCCTGGCCCGGGCGGCCATGGCCCGGCAGGATTTCCGGGACCTGGTCTCGACGCCGTCCTGGGCCCTGCCGCCCACCAACCGGCATCCCTATCTCGGCTGGGGCGTGCTGACCTCCACGAACCGGCTGATGCTGCACCAGGCCGGCGCATTCGAGAGCGAACGGCTGCGGTCGGTTTCCGGCATCAAGACGGGTGCGACACCCCTTTCGGGAAGCAACCTGGTGACCTCCGCCACCACGGCCGACGGCGTCGAACTCCTGGCAGCGGTCATGGGAGTTCCGAAACACCGGAGCCTGTATATCTGGAGCTATGCCCGGACCCTGCTGGAAGCCGGAGCCGACCGGGCCCGGGAAACGGCCACCCCCCTGGCCGGTCTTGGCACAGCCTCCGGATGGCCCCGCCTCGGCGAGGAGGCCGAAGGCGGACCGGTTCGACTCAGGCCAGCCTGGATCCCGGCGGGCAGCGGCCCCCCGGACCAGGCCCTGTCCGTTCGGTGGATGCCGAAGGAAGGCCTCGATCCGGATCGCCTGGCGGAGGGAGACCCGGCCGGCGAGGCCTGGCTGCTCCAGGGGGGACAGGACGTGCTGCGGATTCCCCTGGTGGCGGACCGCCAGGAAACCGGACCCACGGGGACGATCGGCCCCACCGGCGGGGTGTCGGAAGGGGCGATGACGCCAGGTCCGACGAAGCCCCCCGGCGAGGGAACCGACCCCGACGGGCAGGCCGGCGGTCCGGGACCCTGGTTCCCGGCGCTCCTGGCTGGCGGTCTCCTGGGGTTCGGCGGCGGCGTGTATGCAGCCAACCGAAAACGCAGAAGGCGGCCGGGAACTCCCGCGGGAGTCCGACGGCCGCCTGTTCGGCGGATTCGGTAGGGATTTCCGGGATCCGGCCGGGGGACTGGCGGTTCAGGTACCCGTGGCCATTCCGAAGAGGGCCAGGAGGACGCCGGCAATGCCCTCGCCTCCCAGGAGGCCCGACGCAACCACCGATCCGTTGACCGAGGATCCCTTGCGGACCCGGTCGAGGACGAACCGGATGAGGCCGCCCAGGACCACGGCCGCCGAGATCTCGAAGGGCAGGTACAGGCCGATGCCCAGGGTCATGACAGGAACCTTCAGCACATAGAGCAGGGCGCCCAGGCCGGCGGCGACGCCGAACACCAGGGGATCCCCCACCCCCTCCACCATGGAAGTCACGGCAAAGGCCTGGGCAGCGGTCAGGCCGGTGCCCTCGCCGACCCCGCCGAAACGGTACAGGATGGCGAACAGGGACACCGCCGCCACCAGGCACCCGACCACGCCGCCCACCAGTTGGGAGATCAGCTGGGCCCGGGGGTCGGTACCCAGGACATGGCCGGCCTTGTAGTCGTTCAGCAGGTCGCCGGCATAGCCGCAGGCCACCGCCACCGCAGCGGCGATGAAGAAGGCGCCGGTGGTGTCCACCTGGAGGAACAGCCGGATGGCCAGGAGGACGATGATCCCGAAGATCTCCATGGGGTTGATGCCGGTCTGTCCCGTGATGGTGGCGGACATGGCGGTGGCCACGAAGACCCCGGCCATCAGGAGCAGGGACACAAGGGGCGAGAGGCCGGCCGCCACGGACAGGACATAGGCCAGGGCCACCGAGAGGACAGGCAGCAGCCCCTTCCGGATCGTGATCCGGCCCGGGGCGCCCGCCCTGGACGCATCCCGGGGGGCCGACGCGGCCCGGGTCCTGGACAACCGACCCTTCACGAACGTCAGCACAAAGGACAGCAGGATGCCGAAGCCGGTGCCCACCATCAGGCCGATGCCGGCAGTGTTCTTGAACGCCACGGCCGCCGCCGCATCGGCGAACCAGCCCAGGGCGACCCCCCCGGGAACCAGCAGGATATAGCCCGCCACGGCGCCCAGGAACCACACGCCCGTATACAGGGGCCCGATGATGTAGCCGATGCCGGCGGCCATGGGGGACGCCCAGATGCCGACGAAGACATTGCGGGCGTACAGGGCCGGGATCGTCAGGAAACCACCGGCGGGCAGGAGGGCGAACCGGTCCCGCAGGGCAGCGAAAACGGCGGCCAGGCCCATGGAGACGAACAGGAGCAGCCCCTTGCGGCCGCCCTGGTCCCCGACCCGGAGGGTTTCGGCCGCCGCCGCCCCGATGGGATAGGGGAGGGCGTCCCGCTCCACGAAACGGGGCCGCAGGGCCCAGGTCAGGAGCGTTCCCAGCACCATGCCGCCGGTCGTGATGAGCAGGACCGGAAGGAACAGGGGAGCCGCCCACTGGAGCGGGGTCTGGCCGGAAGCGGCGTCATACAGGGGCCAGGTCTGCGTGATCCAGAGGCCGGGCAGGGTAAAGGCCAGGCCGCCGGCCACCATGGCGCCGGCGGACATGGCCGTCTGGGTCATGTTGATCTCGTTCAGGGTCGTCCGGCCCAGCAACTTCAGGAGGGCCATGGACAGGACCGCCACGAAGATCGTCGGCCAGGGGAGGGCGCTCATTCGCAGGGCAACGTACATGGAACTGGCGGTCAGGACGGCGGACCCCAGGGCCCCGATCACCAGCCCCCGCAGGGACAGGTGGGGGACGCCGAGGAAGGCGGGTTCCCGTTGCGTGGAGGATGTCATGGTCAGGCCTCCCTTCCGGATGCGGTCGGCATCCGACGACTATACAAGCCGCATTCAAATGTAATTGAATCATGTAACCAGAAATTATTTTGATTGTCAATGGAATCAGCGGCTCGAAACGCTCTCCCTCAGCCGGGAAGGCCGTGGTACTCCTCCAGGGTCCAGCCCTGGGCGAAACAGGCGCCGGCCGCCTCGACGCCGAGATACCGGAAATGCCAGGGCTCGAAGGCATAGCCCGTCCGCTCCTCCGCGCCGGCGGGATACCGCAGGACGTAGCCGTGGAGGTGGGCGTTCGCCAGGAGCCACGCGTAAGCCGGGCTCCGGTCCAGGCGAATCCACTGGCCGGCGGACGACAGGGCGACCATGTCGACGGCCAGGCCCAGCTGGTGCTCGGAACGGCCTTCCAGGGCGTAGTAGGCGACGGTGTGTTCGAGGCCCTTCCGCAGGAGGGCCAGCGAAAAGGCCCGGGCCTGGACGTCAAAGCTCCGGTAGGCGGAAACGAGGTGGAGGACGATGCCGGTCTCGTCCAGGCAGGCCTGCCGCATCCGCAGCCAGGCGGCCGCAGCCGCGGGATGCAGGGAATGGCCCGTGTCGCCGACCTGCACCAGGGGCGGCACATACTCGGCCGGCAGGGCGTATCGCTTGTTGACCAGGGCGGCCAGGTTCCCGGGGTCGCCCGCCGGCTGCGGCACGATGGTCCGGGGATCCGCGAACCCATTGTAGAAGATGACCCCGAATTCATCCATCGTGCCGACCGGCATGGGCGTGGGGGTCGGGATTGGCGTCGGGGTAGGCGTGGGGGTCGGGGACGGAAACGGGGTCGGTCGGCGAGTGGGGGCTGGCGTGGGGGACGCGGCGATTCGGGGCCACCGGGTCGGGGTCGGCAGCGGCGACGGACCCGTCTCCGGATCGGACGTGGAAATGCCGGGAATCGTCCGGTCGGGCCGGACGGGAGACAGGTACATGTCGTCCGGGACCCGGCCGCTTCCCTGGACGGTTCCGCAGGCGGCCAGGAGCAGCGGGATGAACCAAAGGGCACAGAAGGTAATAGCCAGGGGGATCCGACGCGGACGGCCCTGCGGGGATCGGGAAAAAGCCCGACCGGGAACGGCAGGGAGCGGCGGGGTCATGACGGGGTGGAAGCCGACCGGTCGCGCCCGTGAAACTCCCCGACCTTGTCACTGATGACATAGAGGGGCCGGCCCTTGACCTCCTCGAAAATCCGGGCGATGTATTCGCCGATGATGCCCAGCATCACCAGGATCACGCCGAAGAAGAACAGCATCACGGCCATGAGCGAGGCATAGCCGGGCTCCATGTCCGTCAGCCGGAACAGGCGCATCACGAGCACCGCCACCAGGTACAGGAAGCTTGCGATCGAGAGGAAGGCCCCCATGCCGATGCCAACCTTGAGGGGCTTGTAGGAGAAGGAGGTAATGCCGTCCACGGCCAGCTTGACCATCTTCTTCAGGGGATACTTGGTCTCGCCGGCGAACCGGGCTTCCCGGACGAACTCCACGGCGGTCTGGCGGAACCCGAGCCAGCTGATCAGGCCCCGGACATAGCGGTTATGTTCCGGAACGGACAGCAGGGCGTCCCGGACCCTGGCGTCGATCAGCCGGAAATCCCCCACATCCACCGGAATCCGGACATCGGTCATCCGGTTGAGGAACCGGTAAAAACTCCGGGCGGTTACCCGCTTGAACCAGGTTTCGCCCTTCCGGGCGGCCCGCTTCCCGTAGACCACCTCGTAGCCTTCCTTCCATTTTTCGATCATGTCGCGGATGACCTCCGGCGGGTCCTGGAGATCGGCGTCGATCACCACCACCGCATCGCCGCAGGACAGGTCCATGCCGGCTGTGATCGCCGTCTGGTGCCCGAAATTCCTGGCGAAATTCACCAGCTTGAAGGACGGATTCGCGGCACAGATCGCCCGGGCCATCCCGGCCGTTGCGTCGCGGCTGCCGTCGTTGACCATCACGACTTCGTACGGCTCCCCCAGGTCCTCCAGGACCCGGGACAGGCGGCGGACCATCTCGTCGATGACGGCCTCTTCGTTGTATAATGGAACGACGACGGAATAGCGGATGCCGTTCATTGAAGCGCCCTCCCGGAACTGGTTCTCGGCCGCTCACGGCCCCTCCGCACGGATTGGGGTTCCGGCCCAACCTATTGGATTATAACACAATGTGCGCAGGCCGGCCGTGAGCCTGGCAACAGGAGCCCATTCCGGGAACGGGTAAAATGAATCAACGGGATTCCATCCCGGCGCACATTGACAGAATACATAGAGGAAGGTGGCGGTCTCATGAAAATCACGATCACCGGCAAAGGCATGAAGGTCGGGGACCAACTCCATCGGCGCATCGAGGAGAAGATGTCCAAGTTCGACCGGTTCTTCGGCAATGAAGCCGGAACCCATGTCACGGTCCGGCCGGAACGGGACCAGAAATGCATCGACGTGACGATGAAGGTCCACAACCACTATTACCGGGCCGAGACGGTGGCGGACGATGTCTTCACCGCCCTCGACCAGGCGATCGAAGTGATCGAGGGCCAGATCCGGAAATACAAGACCCGCATGGAAAAGCGAATCCATGATTACGCCTATATGAAGGAATATCTCAAGGCCTTCCCTGGGGAGGAGGAAGCGCCGGACGAGAAGAAGATCGTACGGATCAAGCGATTCGACCTGAAACCCATGGACGCCGAGGAGGCCGTGCTCCAGATGGAACTGCTCGGACACAGCTTCCTTCTCTTTTCCGACAACGCGACCCGGAAGGTCTGCCTCGTCTACAAGCGCAAGGACGGGAACTACGGACTGATCGAACCGGGACCCTGATGTGCCTCTTCCCGAGGGGGACCGGCCCTGGCGGCCGGTCCCCTTTTCTGTGTCCGGAAGGCGTCGGCCGGTCGGATGCGGTACAATGATCCCGACGACAGGAGCGTGATGACGGTTGGATTTCCTCGACCTGGGTCCGGAACGGGCGGACCCCGAACACGGGCATGAATCCCTGCTGCGCGGACTGAATCCGCCCCAGCGGGAGGCGGTTCTCCACGGGGAGGGTCCGCTGCTGATCCTGGCCGGCGCCGGCTCGGGCAAGACCCGGGTGATCACCCACCGGATCGCCTGGCTGATCCGCGCCCGGGGGGAGTGGCCCGGCTCGATCCTGGCCATTACCTTTACCAACAAGGCCGCCGGGGAGATGAAATCCCGGGTCGAACGCCTGGTGGGCCCGGAGTCCTCGTCGATCTGGGTGGGGACGTTCCATTCCATGATGCTCCGTCTCCTGCGGCGACACGCCGACCGGATCGGGTTCGACCCGGGCTTCGCCGTCCTGGACACGGACGACCAGCAGAAACTGGTCAAGGCCTGCCTCACGGAAATTGGGGCGGACGAGAAGGTCCATCCGGTCCGAGAGGTCCACAGCGCCATATCCGCCGCCAAGAACCGCCTCCGGAGCCCGGAGGACCTGGAACGGACCGCGTCCGGCCCCCGGAATTCCCGGTCCGCCGTCGTGGCCCGGGTTTTCCGGATGTACCAGGACCGCCTGCGCCGCCACCAGGCCATGGACTTCGACGACATCCTGGCGGAAACCGTCCGGCTGCTGGAACAGAACCCCGACTTGCTGGAACATTACCAACACCGGTTCCGCCACATCCTCGTGGACGAATACCAGGACACCAACGCGGCCCAGTATCGCCTGGTGCGGCTGCTGGCGGCGGCCCACGGCAACCTCTGCGTGGTGGGGGACGACGACCAGTCCATTTACTCGTTCCGGGGCGCGGATATCCAGAACATTCTCGACTTCGAGAAGGATTTTCCCGGTTGCCGGGTGATCCTCCTGGAACAGAATTACCGCTCCACCGACCGGATTCTCCGGGCGGCCAACGCCGTGATCCGGAACAATGCGGGGCGCAAGGGCAAGACCCTGTGGACCGGCCTCGGCGAAGGGGAGTCGATCGAGTTCTTCCGAAGCCATGACCAGAACGAGGAGGCGGGCACGGTGGCGTCGGCCATCGAGCGGCTGGTGGCCAGGGAGAAGCAATGCACCTACCGGGACATCGCCGTCCTCTATCGGCTCAACGCCCTGTCCCGAAACTTCGAAACCTCCCTGTCCCATCGGGGCATCCCGTACCGGGTCTTTGGCGGAATGCGGTTTTTCGACCGGAAGGAGATCAAGGACACGCTGGCCTACCTGCGGCTCATTGTCCGGCCGGAAGACGACCTGTCCTTCGAACGGATCCTGAATGTCCCCAGGCGAGGCATCGGGGACGCGACCCTGGAGGAGGTGCGGATCGCCGCCGCCGAGCGGGGGACGAGCCTTTTCGAGACCTGCGCCATGGCCCGGGAGATTCCGGCCCTGTCCCGGGCGGCATCCCGGCTCCAGGCCTTCGCGGACCTGGTCCATGCCTGCCGGATGGAACTCCTGGAGGGGAGCCGCAGCCTGCCGGGCTATATCGAATGGGTCCAGGAGGAAACGGGCCTGGTCCAGGAACTGCTGGACCAGCGGGACCGGGCCCGGGACGCCATCCTGGCGGACCGGATCGAGAACCTGAAGGAACTGCTCTCCGACGCCATGGACTTCGTGGACCGGGGCCAGTCTGCAGCGGAGGCCGGCTGGGAGGAAGAACCCGGGGCGAACGGGGAGGCCGGTCCGGCCGCAGGAAACGGGGAGGCCGGTGGCGGCGGGGGGCCCGCAGCGCCGGAATCATCAGTGCTGCCGGAGCCGCCGGAATCGCCGGAGCCGCCGGAATCGACGGATCTGCGGACCCTGCTGGTCCGGTACCTGGCCCGGACCGCCCTGTATACGGATCTCGACCAGACAGGGGACGAGGAGGACTTCGTCCGCCTGATGACCATCCACAGCGCCAAGGGCCTGGAGTTCGACACGGTCTTCCTGGTGGGTGCCGAGGAGGGGCTTTTTCCCGGGTTTCGCGCCATGGGCAGTGAAACGGAAATGGAGGAGGAGCGCCGCCTGGCCTATGTGGCCATAACCCGGGCCAAGCGCCGGCTGTTCGTCACAACATCCAGGGAGCGGCTCCTGTTTGGCCGGACAACGGCGAATCCCGTCTCCCGGTTCATCCGGGAAATCCCGGACGAATGCGTCCATGAGACTGGGGGCGGCCGGTCCGAGGGATCGGCCCGTGCCGGTGGGTTCGAGGGCGAGCGGCCGGCAGGCGGCAGCCGGTTCCCGGGCGGATTCCCTGCCGGCCAGCGACCGGCGGCGGGTCCGGCAGCCGCGACGTTTCCCGGGATGCCGCACCCCCGCGGCGGGACGGCCATGGGGGCACCGGCCCAGGGCACACCGGCCCAGGGCGCGCCTATCCAGCCGCCGGGACTGGAACCCGGGGAGATCCGGCCGGGAGACCGGGTCGTCCACGATCGGTTCGGAGCCGGCCGGGTCCTGGAGTGCGAACCCGTGGCCGGGGATGCCGTCGTTCGGGTCCGGTTCGACGAGGTGGGGGAGAAACGCCTGCTGGCGCGGCAGGCCCGTCTCCGGCGACCGTAGGCCGAGGACCCGGAATGGACCCGCCGGCCGCCGGATAGGTGACAGGGAAAGGCCCGAAGAAGGAGGAGAAAGATCATGACGACCCAGGAGATCGCCCGTACCCTCGACCATGCCGTGCTTCGTCCCGACGCGACCCTCGGCGAGCTGGAGGCGGCCTGCCGGATGGCAGCACGGGAAGGCATCGCCACGGTCTGCGTCCGGCCGTCGGACCTTCCTGTCGCCCGGGCCCTGCTCGCAGGCTCCGCGACGCGGCCCGGAACCGTCATCGGATTCCCCCACGGCACCACCTCCGCCGCCGCCAAGGTGGCGGAAGCCCGGCAGGCCGTCCTGGACGGGGCCGCGGAGCTGGACATGGTCCTCAACATCGGACGGCTCAAGTCCGGCGACCTGGTCCATGTGGAGGACGACATCGCTGCAGTGCTGGCGGAGGCCCGCCGGCTGGGGGTCCTCCTGAAAGTCATCTTCGAGAACACGCTGCTGTCCGATGCCGAGAAGCTGGCCGCCTGCGCCATCTGTTCCCGGCTTCGGGTGGATTTCGTCAAGACCTCCACGGGATTTGCAGGCGGCGGAGCGACCCTGGAGGACCTGGTCCTGATGCGGACCCACTCGGATCCTTCCGTTTCGGTCAAGGCCTCGGGGGGCATCCGGGACCTGGACTCGGTCCTGGCCGCCCTGGCCGTGGGGGCCGACCGGATCGGCACCTCGTCCACCGAGGCGATCCTGGCGGAATCCAGGAAGCGCGAAGCTGCCGGAACCCTTGCGCCCATGGCTCGGGAGGACGCCCTGGCCCGGACTGCCCAGGGGAAAGGAAAGACTTACTAGGAAGCGGCTTCGGCCAGGTAGCCGGAGGATGCCGCCGGCTGCCCGTCCGGCGACCTGCCGGTCGTCCGCCTGCCGGCCGTCCGCCGGCTACGCCACGGTTTCCTGGTGGACCGTATAATCGGCTCCGCTGGCGACAACTTCGGCGATGTTCTTGCAGTGGTCCGAGATGCGCTCCATGGTGTGGAGCACCTCCAGGAAGATCACCGTGGACCGGGGGTTGCACAGTCCGTTGTTCAGGCGTTCCATATGCCGGGACCGGAGCGTGGTTTCCAGGTCGTCCATCTCGTCTTCCCGGCTCATGACCTGCCCCGCCAGGGTCAGGTTTTCATCCCGGAGGGACTGCATGCTGTCGTCCACCATCCGGCCCACCAGGTCGAAAGCCCCGTCAAGCTCCGTGATGGCCGTGTCGGAGAACCCGAACCCCTCGTTCCGCATGGTCATGGCCGCTTCGGACAGGTTCATGCAGTAATCGCCGATCCGCTCGATGTCGTTGGCAGCGTGCATGAGCCCCGCGACCCGGACCGACTCCTTCTCGGACAGGCTCCCCCGGGAGATCATCACCGAGAGGTACCGGACGATCTCGTTCTCCAGGAAATCCATCAGCCGCTCGAGTTCCCGGGTCTCGTCCATCCGGTCCTTCCCCCGGGTCAAGGTGTCCCGCGACGCCAGGGTCATCCGGTGAGCCAGGTCGGCCATCCGGGCCAGCTCTTTCGTCACGAGCTCCACCGCGGCGCCGGGATTTCCCACCACCTTGTTGTCCAGGTACAGGACCGCGAACTCCACCCGGACGTCCTCCTTTGGGAAAATGAAGCGGACGATCCGGACCATGAGCCACACGAACGGCAGCCAGATCAGGGTATTGACCACGTTGAACACTGTATGGGCGATGGCGATGCTCTCATGCATCATGTCGGCGGTGGGGGTGAAGATACCGGCCATGCCGGCCGTCAGGTCGGGCACCAGGGAGAAGCCCAGGGCCCGGATCACCCAGTCGACCAGGGTAATGTAGGGTATCAGGAACAGCATGAAGGCCACGGATCCGACGATGTTGAAAATAGCGTGGGCCAGGGTGGCCCGCTTGGCCTCGTTCCGCCCCCCGATGGAGGCGAGGAGGGCGGTCACGGTGGTGCCGATGTTGCTGCCGAAGAGAATCGGGATGGCCTGGAACAGCGAGATCAGGGGGGTGCCCTGGGCATCGACGGCGTTGCCCGACAGCGTCTGGAGCACGCCGATGGACGCGGAGGAGCTCTGGACCACCAGGGTCACGCCGGTGCCCACCAGCAGGCCCAGGACCGGTACCTCCTTGATGGACAGCAGGAATTCCTGGAACTCGGGGGTGGCGGCGATGGGTTTCATGGCCCCGCTCATGGCGTTCAGCCCCACAAACAGGACCCCGAAGGCGAAGAGGATCTGGGCGGGATAGCGGATCCGGGGCTTCTTCGCGGCGAACATGATGAGGAAGCCCACGGCCACGAAAAGCCAGGCATAGTCGTCGATCTTCAGGGCCACGATCCAGGCGGTCATGGTGGTGCCGATGTTCGCCCCCATGATCACGCCGAAGGCCTGGGGCAGGGTCATCAGGCCGGCGCTGACGAACCCCACCACCATGACGGTGGTGGCGGAGGAACTCTGGACGATCATGGTGGCCAGGGCGCCCACCAGCACCCCCATCAGGGGGTTCCCGGTCAGCATCTGCAGGATGCGCCGCATCTTCTCGCCGGCGGCCTTCTGGAGGCCGTCGCCCATCTGGTGCATGCCGTAGATGAACAGCGCCAGGCCGCCGAACAGCATGAAGAGCATTTTCGCCGTGATCATCGCACGCCTCGCTATCCTCCGGGCCCCGCGCCGGTACCACCGCCGGTACCCCGCCGGCTTGCCGTACTATCCTTATCCCTCCCGATTCTATCGGTTTTCAGGCAGGGGAACAACCGGGCGATCCGCCGTCTTTGCAGGCGGACCCGGGGGAATCGTGATATAATTTGACGGACCAAGCAATCTCCGGTCCGGCCCAGGGCCGAACCCGGAGGACGAAGGAGCGCCGATGTCGACAGTCGTCCTGGTCCGCTGCCCCTCCTACGATCGCAGGACCGTGGAAGATGCGGTGGAAGCCGGCCTGTCCGCCCTTCCGGAGGCGGAGCCAATCCGCCCCGGCGAATCCCTTCTCCTGAAACCGAACCTGCTGGCTGCCATTCCCCCGGGCAGCGCCGCCACCACCCATCCCGAAGTGGTCCGGGCCGTGGCCCTTTTTCTCGCCCGCCGCGGCGCCCGCCTGACCTGCGGCGATTCCCCCGCCCTGGACGATCCCGGCAGGGCCCTCCGGATTTCCGGCCTCACGGCGGTCCTGGAGGAGTTGGGCCTGCCCGAGGCGGATTTTCGCCGGTCGGTCTCCGTTCCGTTTCCCGAGGGCCATGTCCTGCGCCGGATGGACCTGGCGAAAGCGGTGGCCGACGCCGACGGGGTGGTGGGGATCTCCAAGCTCAAGACCCACGCCCTGACCGGCCTGACGGGAGCCGTCAAGAACCTGTACGGCTGCGTCGCCGGCCGCGAGAAGGCCCTGGGCCATTTCCGCCACCCGAGCCCCGCCTCCTTCGCCCGGATGGTGGCTGACGTGGCCGCCTGCGTGGCACCCCGCTTCCATGTGATGGACGCCGTCGTGGCCATGGAAGGCAACGGTCCCCGGAACGGGCGGCCCCGTTCCCTGGGGTTCCTGCTGTTCTCGGCGGATCCCGTGGCCCTGGACGCGGTGGCGGCCCACCTGGTCCGCATCGCACCGGATACGGTGCCGACCCTGGCGGCAGGAGCGGCCCGGGGTTTGGGCGTTCGCAGCCCGGATCGGATCCGGGTGTCGATGCCCCGCCCGGAGGACCGGCCGGCGTCGGTGCCCGGCGGCATCTTCTCCTGCAGGGCGATGCCGGACGCCCTTCGGTTCGACGACTTCGAGGCGGCCGAAACCGAACACTCCCTGCTGGCCGCGTTCTTCCGGAGAAGCGGCCGCCTGGGACGGAAGGCCCTGGTCCACCGGCCGGTCATTGCGGCGTCGGACTGCATTCAGTGCGGCCAGTGCATCGATGCCTGCCCCACCGATCCGGCCTCCCTGTCCCGGGAGTCCGGCCGGGAGGTCCCGGTCTATGACTACGGACGCTGCATCCGCTGCTATTGCTGCCAGGAGATCTGTCCCGCCGGGGCCATCCGGGTCCGACGGGCGCCCCTGGCCTTCCTGCTGGGACGGTGACTCCCATGGATGGATCGATGCCCCTGATCCGAACCCTGCTGGAACAGCAGGAGGAAACCCTGTCCCCCCTGGCGGCCCGCAGCGCCCGAAGCCGGGGACGGGTACGACCCGAGCGGCCCTGCGCCGTCCGGACCGACTATGTCCGCGACGTGGGCCGCATCCTGTATTCCCTGGATTTCCGGCGGCTCCGGCACAAGACCCAGGTTTTTTTCAACCCCCAGAACGACCACATCTGCACCCGGATGGAGCATGTCCTGTACGTCAGCTACATCGCCAACACCATCGCCCGGGCCCTGGCCCTCAACACCGACCTGGTCCAGGCCGTCTCCCTGGCCCATGACCTGGGCCATACGCCCTTCGGCCATTCGGGGGAGCGAACCCTCTCCCAGTGCATGGCCGAGGCGGATCCCGGCCATCCGGACGCCCGGTTCGAGCACGAGCGCCACAGCCTCCGGGTGGCCGACCGGCTGGCCCGCCGCTCCGGCCGGGAGCTGGCGGACCTGGCCGCGGAAGCCCCGGGCGCCTGCCCCGACGCGGGCCCCCCCGGCCCTGGCCTCAACCTGACTTTCGAGGTCCGGGACGGAATCGTGAGCCATTGTGGGGAAACCTACGGGGAGCATGTCCTGGTCCCCGACCGGGACAAGTCCGCCGATTCCCTGGGCGGCGCGGCGGCCGGCCGGGCCATGCCGGCGACCCTGGAGGCCTGCGTGGTCCGCCTGGTCGACAAGATCGCCTATGTGGGCCGGGATATCGAGGACGCAGTCCGGGCCGGGATCATGGAGTACGAGGACATCCCCCCCGACCTGGCCTCCACCCTGGGACGATCCAATGCCGACATCATCGACACCCTGGTCACCGATACGATCCGCAGCAGCCTGGGACAGGACGCCATCCGCCTGAGCCCCGAGCGGGGCCAGGCCATGGAACAGCTGCTCCAGGAGAACGTCACGCGGATCTACCGGTCCGCCCGCATCGCCCGCTACGAGAAGACCGCCCGCAATGTGGTGGAAGGCCTCTTCCAGGCCCTCTTCCAGGCCCTGTCGGACCCGGAGCGGATGGAAGCCAGCACCAACCGGGTGTTCCGGAGCTTCGCGGCCTACCGGAGGGAGCAGCGGTACGGTCCCGGGGATCGGCCGGTCCAGCAGGTGGCGG
>JAKPNJ010000005.1 GCA_029548445.1 Bacillota bacterium
GCCCAGCAGGACGACGAAGGCCCGGCGGAGGGCGCTGCGCACCCCGGCCGGGCGGCCGGCCGACACCGGGAAGGCCGGGGGTGGCTCCGGGAGGGGCGTCGGCACCCCTGCGGGCACGGGGTCTCCAACCGCTGGTTCCGCCGACGCGGACATGGCGGCCTCCTGTGGCGCGGCGGCCTCGAAGGCAGCCGCCTCGGGATCGGACGGCACGGCGGCTTCCCAGGCAGCCGCCTCGGGATCGGACGCGCCAGGATCGACCGGTACGGGCGCTGCCGGAACCGGAGCCGGGACCGGGATCGGGACCGGCCGGACCGACGCCTGGGCCCAGAGGTCGCACAGCAGGCCGGCCAGGTAGATGTTGCAGAGGGCGGTCGACAGGATGATGTATTTGTGGTTGACGTCCGGATCCGGGGTCAGGGAGAAGGTGAAGGCGAACACGAAGGGGGCGAGGAAGGCCAGGGCAATGGCCCGGTGATGGCGGCGCTGCATCGCCGGCATCAGGAAGAAGAGGACGAAGGCCACGCCAAGGAGTTCCACGCAGTAGGCCAGCACCCCGGGCAGGGTCTTGACCGGGGCGATGAACCCGAACAGGAACCGGGGTTCGACGATGTTCGCGGCGCCGCCGGAGAAGAACCGGGCCTGGAGGAAGGACGACGCCACGGCGGGCAGGGCCGCCAGGGCGAACCCCAGCCGTTCCCGGGAGACCACCGCCAGGACCAGGAGCACAAGGAGGGTGGAAATCAGGACGGAGCCGTGCCAGTAGGGCAGGGCGGCCAGGAGGAGGGAAGCGGCCAGGAAGGGGGCGATGCGTTCGGGAATCCAGGCCTCCCGGGACAGGAGGAAGGCCCGGAACCGGGAACCAGGGGAGACGGACGCGGCACCTGGCTCGGCCTCTGCGACGGCCGGGTCCCGGAAAGCGCGAAGGACGGCCGGCAGGACCAGGAACAGGACGAGGACCAGGACGGCGGCGCCCAGGAGCAGGTGGCGCTGGTTGGCGTACACGTTCAGGGTCCAGAAACCCCAGTCGTCCCGGGGGGTGTTGCCGGTCCACTTGCTGGTGGCGAAGAAATCCCGGACGACCGACCCCAGGGTGGCGCCCGGCTTGGCGGCCAGGTCCGACAGGTGGGTCAGGATGGCCATTGAACTGCGGAAGGGGAGCATGGCCGGTGCCAGGAGGAACGCACCCCGGCGGCGGGTCAGCAGGACGGCCAGGGTCCCCAGCAGCAGGGCGAAGGCCACGAGGCCCAGGACGCTGGGCAGGTTCATGGCCTGGGCCAGGCTGACCCCCAGGAACTCCAGGATGCCGCAGAGGAAAAAGAACATGAAGTGGTACTGGATGCCGTCACCGGCGAAATGGGGATACCCGGTGGGGAAGTTCCGGCCGTGGGAGAAGGAGCGGATGACCGCCGTATGGGGAGCGAAGTCGCTGAAGACCGAGGCCCCCGCCAGGAGGGTGTCGCCCAGCCGTAAAAACCCGTAGACCATGAGGAAGAGGCCGAACACGACGAAAGCCGCCAGGGAGTTGAAATAGAAGGAATCCCGGTCATACCGGGCCACCAGTGCCGCGAAACGTCCCCGGAGGCCCTTCCGGACAGGGCTTGCGCCCGGGTCGGTCGACGGTGGAGGCAGTGGAGGCATGGAAACCGGAGCCTTCCGGAGGCGACGATTCCGGAGGAGGAGGGTCAGGAGAAGGCAGAGAGGGAGAGCCATGGCGTTGGCGACGAGCAAGGGAGGGGGGGCCTGGAAAAGGGCATCCGAGACCCAGGCCAGCAGGTAGACGGCCCAGGTCAGGGGAAGCAGGCCCATGAGGAACGCTGCGGGCCAGTCGAAGGCCCAGGCGGGTGGCATGGGAACAGGGGTCCCGTCCTCCCGGGAACGGGCCGACAGGGAACGGAAGAGGGCGGCGGTGTCGGGGACGGCCAGGAGCCGCAGTTCCTTGCCCAGGAAAACGGCCAGGGCCAGGTACAGGTAAGCCGGCATGTCAGGTGTCCCCCCCGTCGGTCTCTTCAGCCACGACATAGCGCGGACGGCCCTTGACTTCGTCGAAGATCCGGGCGATATACACCCCGATGAGCCCCAGGCTCACCATGATGGCGCCGCCGATCAGGAGGAGGAGCAGGATCACGGTGGTGAACCCGTCGGCGGCCTGGCCGCCGGCCCAGTTGACCAGGGTCTGGATGCCCAGGGCCACGGACCCCAGGATGAGCAGCGTCCCGAGGATGGTAATGGCATGGAGGGGGACGGAGGAGAAGGAGGTAATGGCGGCGACGCTCAGGCGCAGGAGCTTCAGGGGGGACCACTTGCTGGTGCCGGTTCGGCGCTCCGCCACCTCGAAGGGAACCTCGGCCCGCCGGAACCCGAGCCAGGCGGACAGGCCCCGGAAGAAGGTGTCGTGTTCCCGGAAACCCCGCCAGCGATCGACCACCTTCCGGTCCAGGAGCTTGAAGTCGGAGGCGTTGTGCAGGTCATAGCCGGTCAGCCGGCGGAAGGTTTTGTAGAAGAGGGACGCATTCAGCCGGGAGGACAGGGACTCCCGGCCCCGGGACCGCTTGACCCCGTCGATCACCTCGTATCCCTCGTCCCGCCAGAGCCGGACCATCTCGGGAATCACCGACGGCGGGTGCTGCAGGTCCCCGTCCATCAGGACGCAGGCATCGCCCCGGGCCGCATCCAGGGCGGCGCAGATGGCGGCTTCCTTGCCGAAGTTCCGGGAAAACCGGATGCCCCGGATGCGGGGGTCCGCTGCGGCGGCCTCCCGGAGGCGCGCCCACGTGGCGTCGGAAGACCCGTCGTCGAGGCAGACCAGCTCAAAAGGAAGACCAATGCCCTCCATTACCTCCCGGACGGTTCCGAGGGTGGCAGGGACCTGGTGCTCTTCGTTGTAGAAGGGAATCAGGACGGACAGCAGCATGGGCTCACCCCCGGCGGTCTTCCGACCGAATTCCCCTCGATTCTATCACACTCCGGCGGGGACCGGCTTCCAGGGCCGGTTCGCGCCCCAGACCCCCGCGATGATGAGGGTCGATCCGACGAAATGGTACCAGGCCAACGATTCCCGGAGGACCAGGGTGCCGGCGGCGATGGAGACGACGGTGGCGATGTTGGCCAGGGACGAGGTCCGGGAAGCGCCCATCCGCCGGACCGCCATGATCAGCAGGACGAAAGCGCAGATCGAGGAGGCGAGGCCCAGGTACAGGATGGAGACCAGCACCGCCGGGTCCCCCAGCGGGCGAAGGAGGGCGGCGGGATCGCCGGCGACGAAGCCCCGGACGGCGGCGGGAAGGCCGAAGGAGAGGGCGCCGGTCGCCATCATGGCATAGGTCATCTCGACGGAGGAGAACGTTCGGGATAGGTTGCGGGACAGGACATTGAAGGCCGCCGCCGACAGGACGGCGCCCAGGAGCAGGAGGATGCCGGGGGGATCGAAGGTCGGGCGAAAGCCGGACAGGACGATGATCAGGATGGCGCCGGCGATGGAGACCAGGACGGAGGCGACCTGCGGGGGAGACAGCCGCTCCCCGAGGAACAGGTACGCCAGCACGACGGTCACGATGGGCAGGAGGGAGATCAGGATCCCGGCCTCTGAGGAGGAAGTCCGCAGGATGCCGTTTGTCTCGCAGAGGAAGTAGAGGATGGGCTGGAAGGCCACCAGGGGCAGCAGCCGCAGGACCGGCTTGCCCCGGTACGACACCCGGAGCACCCCGGTGGCGATCAGGACCGACAGGCCGGCAAACGCCACGAGGAAGCGCAATCCCAGGAGGGGAAAGACCGGAACGCCCCGGTCCAGGGCGGTTCTGGAAAAGAGGAAGCTCAGGCCGAAGATGGCATTGGCGCCGATGGCGCCGAGAAACCCGAACAGGCGGCGACGGTCCATGCCGATCCTTTCCGGCTTCCCGAAGGGAATCCGGCCGGTCCGGACCGGGAAGCGCCGATCCAGAGTATAGCATATGGCGCCGCCGGCCTGCTGCGATCTCCGGCGGCGCCGTGCGGCTGGCGGCCATTCCGCCGTGGACGACCGCCTATCGGACGTTCCGGATATTGGAGATGTATTCGTTGGTTTCGAAGAAATCATCGAAGTTGTCCGGTGTCAGCCGGATCCCGTCGATGACGAGGTTGTCGAAAAAGTAGTCATGGTGCCCGTTTTCCGCGTCCCGGCCCAGGATCACGCTCTTTTTCCCGGGGCGACCGTAGAGAACGATGTCCTTGAAGTGGATGTTGTAGGAGTTGCCGGTGGTGGGGCTCTCCGGATCGCCACCCCATGGGTAGGGCTGGTTCTGGATATCGATCAGCGGGGCTGTCGGATTTCCCTCGATCCGGATGTCCTCGAAGAACTGGTTCTTCGTGCCCATGCCGTCCTGGCCGTCCCTTCCGTCCAGGATGAGCTGGAAAACCGCGTGGGGGTTGTAGTGGGAGAACAGCTTCACATCGATGTTCTGTGCCGTGTACCGATAGTCGTGGTCCAGGGGGCCGGGCCAGTAGGACATGCAGAAAATGTTGTTGGCGGTCGTGGAAACGAAGCAGTCACGGACGGTGATGTTCCCGAAATGGCTCTGGAGCGGGAAGAAGACATTGTCGTCCGTGAAGGCGAAGCAGTCGATGACGAGAGCCTCGTTGGTCAGGACGTCGGGCGACACATAGAAACCATCATTCGACCAATACCAGGGAGACAGCAGTTTGGCGCCCCGGATCGTCGACAGGCCGCCGAACGTAAAATAGAAGGGCGCGTCCACCATCGTCAGGTTCGCCAGGCTGTTGCCGCTGGCACCCCGGCCATAGTATCCCCGGATCATGAGGTATTCCTGGGCCTCGGCGAAGTCCATCCGGAATCCCAGCAGGCCCTGGGATGTCCAGAGTTCCCCGGAAAGGACGCCGTGGCCCGTGAAGGTCACGTTGTTCCGGTCCCGGATGTCGAAGGAGCCCAGCACCCAGGCACCGCCGTCGATGTAGACGGTCTGTCCGTTGTCAGGCTGGTATCCGCGACCGATGTTGTGGACGCCGGGCCCGAAGTACAGGTCGTCCTTTCCCGGCGGCTCGACGGGCGGGTCGGCGAAAAGCACCAGGCTGTCCGCGTCCTCGCCATCGGCGATGACCCAGAACTTGTCCAGGGGGTTCATGGCGAACTCGGCCGTATCCCCCTCGACCGCAGCCTGTACCTTCCGGTTCAGGGGGCTGATCTCCAGGGTCCCGATGTCCCCTTTCAGGCGGGTGATCCGGACCCGGACCTCTCCCGTCGTCGCGAAGGTCAGGAAGCTGACTGTCGCGTCCTGGCCCTGGTGCCAGTAATTGATGCTTTTGTTGGTCCTGGCCAGGGGATAGGCCGGTCGCCACGCGTCGCCGTCCAGGATTTCCACGGCCCAGGACTTCGAACGATAGCGATCGAGCCCGTCGGCGGGATAGATCGTGACCATGGGGTCCTCCTGTCCCGGATCCGTCGGGTGCGGGGTAGGTGTCGGCGAGGCCGGGGGACTCGCCGTGGCGGAAGGCGGCGCCGTGGGGACGGCCCCGCACCCGGCCAATCCCACCGGCAACGCGACAGCCAGGATCACCAGGATCCGGAGTCCGGACATCAACAACCTGGAAAGGTCTATGTCATGCATTCTCCCATTCCTGTTCCAGCCAGGCGATGGCACCGGGTCAGCCTGCGCCGGAGGAGGCGATCACCCGGAAGCCGGATGTGAATTCGTTCGTCTCGATGAAGTCGTCGAAATTGTCATCGGTCAGGGTCATGCCGCCGATCACGACATGCTCGAAGACGTAGTCATGATGCCCGTTTTCCGCGTCCCGGCCCAGGATGACGCTTTTCTTTCCGGGGGTGCCGAACAGGAACAGGTTCCTGAAGCGGATGTTGTAGGAGTTGCCGGTGGTGGGGCTGTCCGGGTCGCCGCCCCACGGGTAGGGCCGGTTCCGGATGTCGATCAGCCCGCCAGCCGGATTTCCCTCGATCCGGATGTCCTCGAAGAACTGGTTCTTCGTGCCCATGCCGCCCTGGCCGGCCTTTCCGTCCAGGACCATCTGGAAAATCGCGTGGGGGTTGTTCCCGATGGGGACCCGGATGTCCAGGTCCCGGACGACATAGCGGAAATCGTGGTCCAGTCGGTCCGGCCAGTAGGCCATGTTGAAGACCCCGTTGCCCGTGGTGCCCACGAAGCAGTTGGTGACGGTGATGTTTCCGAGGCTGCTCTGGCGGGGAAAGAACGTATCGTCGTCCGTAAAGGCAAAGCAGTCGCGGATGGTCGCCTCGTCGGTCAGGACGTCGGGCGACACGGAGAAGCCGTCATTGGACCAGTACCAGGGAGACAGCAGCTTGACGCCCCGGATCGTCGACAGGCCGCCGAACGTAAAATAGAAGGGGGCATCCACGATCGTCAGGTTCGTAAGGGCATTGCCGCTGGCGCCCCGGCCATAGTAGCCCCGGATCATGATATAGTCCTGGGCCTCGGTGAAGTCCATCCGGAATCCCAGCAGGCCCTGGGATGTCCAGAGTTCCCCGGAAAGGACGCCATGGCCCGCGAAGGTCACGTTGTTCCGGTCCCGGATGTCGAAGGAACCCAGTACCCAGGCGCCGCCGTCGATATAAACGGTCTGTCCGTTCTCGGGCTGGTATCCGCGACCGATGTTGTGGACGCCGGGCCCGAAGTACAGGTCGTCCTCTCCCGGCGGCTCGACGGGCGGGTCGGCGAAGAGCATCAGGCTGTCCGCTTCCTCGCCATTGGCGGTAATCCAGAACTTGTCCAGGGGCTGCATGGCGAACTCGGCCGCGGCACCATGGACTTCGGTCCGGACATCCCGGGACAGGGGGCTGACCAGGAGCGTGTCGATGTCACCCTTCAGGCGGGTGATCCGGACCCGGACCTCTCCCGTCGTCGCAAAGGTCAGGAAGCTGACCGTCGCGTCCCGGCCCTGGTGCCAGGTATTGATGCTTTTGTTGGTCCTGGCCAGGGGATAGGCCGGCCGCCACGCATCGCCGTCCAGGATTTCCACGGCCCAGGACTTCGAACGATAGCGATCGAGCCCGTCGGCGGGATAGATCGTGACCATGGGGTTCTCCTGTCCCGGATCCGTCGGATGCGGGGAAGGCGTCGGCGAGGCCGGGGGACTCGTCGTGGCGGAAGGCGGCGCCGTGGGCGTGGGGGCCGCTGCAGGCAGGCAGGCGGAGAGGCCGCCTGCGACAAGGACCAGGACGCAGAAAAGGGCGAGCCGGCGTTGTGCGGGAGTCATGTCGGAGTCCTCCGTCGCGGTTCCATTCCTTAATAATTGTACCGATCACCGGGCGGCTGCGTCCATGCCGCATCCTGACCGGAAATCGGGCGTTCGTGCCTGCCTTGCGGCCGGGCGGCCTGCGCCGGGGATCCGGGACCGTGCTATCATGAAAGGGCAAGGGGGGATCGACATGGACGCGTATGTGATGCTGGCGCCCGGCTTCGAGGAGATCGAGGCGCTGACAGTGGTGGATGTATGCCGGCGGGCGGGGTTGGGTGTGACGATGGTGGCCGTGGAGGCGGACGCGGGACATGGGGAGCGGCAGGGGGTCCCGGTGGAGGGGTCCCATGGGATCCGGGTCCTGTCGGATCGGGTCCTCGACGCCGTCGCCCCGGAGCCGGGAGACTGGATCGTGCTGCCCGGCGGCATGCCGGGCACCCGCGGCCTGCAGCGTTCCGGGCGGCTGGCCGACCTGCTGCGGCGCCACCGGGCGGCGGACGGCCGTCTGGCCGCCATCTGTGCGGCGCCTTCCGTGCCGGGCCGCCTGGGCCTGCTCCGGGGAAAGCGGGCCACCTGTTACCCGGGGTTCGAGGACCAGTTGGAAGGGGCGACGCCCGTCGCCGATCCCGTGGTACAGGACGGAAACATCCTGACCTCCCGTGGACCGGGGACGGCCATGCCCTTTGCCCTGGCCATCGTCCGGATTTCCTGCGGGGATGCGGCGGCCGACCGGCTGGCCCGGGACCTCCTGGTCGTTTGACAGGCGGGGATTCCTCGCGTATAATCACGGAGCCTGTTTCCGATGATTCCACGGAGGTGACCCCACCATGCTCAGGACCTACCAGCCGAAAAAGCGCCAGCGGAAGAAGGTCCACGGCTTCCGGCAGCGTATGCGGACCGCGGACGGACGGGACGTGCTGAAAAGGCGACGTCTCAAGGGAAGGAAGAAGCTCTCCGCGTGAAGACCGCAGTCCCGTGTGGTCTTCCTTCTTTTTGACGGAAAGGCCGGCGACCAGCGGTGCCCACGTTCCCGAAGAGCGCAAGGCTTCGCCTGAACCGGGAGTTCGGGCGGGTGTACCGGAAGGGACGGTTCATCCCGGGGCGGGTGGCCGTCCTCCATATCTGGAAGCGGTCGGATGGCCGCTGCACCCGGCTCGGCGTCACAACCAGCCGCGAGGTCAAGGGCGCGGTCCGGCGCAACCGGATGCGGCGCCTGCTGAGAGAGTCCTTTCGCCTGCTCTCCCCCGACATCCCGCCCGGGTACGACCTCGTCCTGGTGGGACGGAACGTGAAGGAATCCCCGACCCTGGCCGAGGTGGACCGGGAAGTCCGCCGGCTCCTGCGGAAGGCCGGCCTTCCGGGATTCTCCGGAGACAGGAAAAAAGCGGAGCCGGACCATGTCCAGGATCCTCCTTTTTCTGATACGATTCTATAAGGGCGCCATTTCGCCCTATTTGGGAAACCATTGCCGGTTCGAGCCCACCTGTTCCGAATACGCGGCACAGGCCATTACCCGGTACGGGGCGTGGAAGGGTGTCCGGTTGGCCGCCTGGCGGATCCTGCGGTGCAATCCGTTCTGTCGCGGCGGATATGATCCTGTCCCTGCGCCGGGAGAGCGTCCCGGACGATGCCGGCCCGCATCCGGTGGGCCTGAAGAAGGAGCGTGACGATGGATCTTCTTTCCCCGCTGTACATCGCGTTCGGGTTCGTGATGCGCCTGCTCTACAGCGTGTTCGGGAACTATGGCGTCGCCGTCATTCTCTTTACCATCCTCCTGCGATTCCTGCTGATGCCCCTGGGGGTCAAGCAGTCCCGGAACACCCTGAAGCAGCAGGCCCTGTCCGGGGAACTGGCCGAACTCCAGCGCCAGTACGGCAAGGACCGGGAGAAAATGGCCCAGGCCCAGCAGGAGCTGTACAAGCGCCACGGGTTCTCGCCCTTTTCGGGCTGCCTCCAGTCCATCCTCCAGCTGTTCATCATCTGGCCCGTCTACCGCATCATTTCCGCCCCCCTGGTCCATATCATGCAGGTGGGCAAGGACGCCCTGGCCGTAACGGAAAAGATCGACGGCAAGGACCAGGTGACGGGGGGCATCGCAAAGGTCCTGCTGGACCTGGGGCTCATCGACGAGCGGATCGCCCTCCAGGCCCGGGATTTCAACATCCCCATCATCAACACCCTCCGCGAGGGCGGGGCGGACCTGATGGCCAAGGTCTCCGACTTCATCCAGCCGGACCAGCTGATCTCCCTGGATTTTTTCGGCATGAACCTGGGGCAGATTCCTTCCTACCAGTTTCTCGACGTGTTCGGCGCGAAGTCCGCGATGTACCTGCCCCTCCTCATGATCCCCCTGCTGTCCGTCATCACCACCTGGCTGTCCATGAAGATTTCCATGATGACCATGCCCAACCGGAAGCAGCAGGAGGAAGAGAAGGAACGGGCGAAGCGGAACCCCGCCAGGGAAGCCCAGCAGACCAAGGATCCCACGGCGGGCATGACCCAGGGCATGCAGTACTTCATGCCCCTGTTCACCCTCTTCATCGCGTTTACGACCCCGGCCGCCCTGGGGTTGTACTGGATCATCAGCAACATCATGAGCATGGTGCAGGCGTATCTCATGTACCGCTTCATCACCAAGCCCCACCTGGCCGACCAGGCCCGGCTGGCCCTGGAGGCCCGTCTCGCGGCCGAATCCGCCATCGCGGCCCCTGCCGCCGCGTCGATCCAGGGGACCGGCGCCCGGGGACAGGGCACCCGGAAGGCAAGCCAGGGGAAGTCCGGCAAGGGGAAGAAGCGGTAGATTCGCGTCGCGACAGGAGGAACCAGCATGTCCGTAACCGTTGAGAAGACCGGAAAGACCATGGAGGAAGCCATTCACGAGGCGCTGCTCGAATTGGGCGCGTCGCCGGAGGAGGCCGTCATCGAGGTGCTGGACGAGGGAGGTACGTCCCTTCTCGGCCTGAAACATCGTCCGGCCAAGGTGCGGGTGACCCTCGAGGAGGAATCGGACCTGGAGCCCGAGGCCGAGGAGGAAGTCCCGTATTATGGCGATGGGGAGGATTACGCCGGTGAAGCCGAGGTCCCCGAGGCGCCGGAGGAAGCCGAGGCCACCGCCTTCATCGCCCGGGTCCTGAAGTCCATCGGGATCCCCGCCCGGATATCATCCACTTTCGAGGAAGATACGGTCTTCATCGACGTGGACGGCCGGGACTGCGGCGCCATCATCGGCCGCCACGGCGAGACCCTGGAGGCCCTCCAGTACCTGACCACCCTGGTGGCCAACAAGCAGAGCGAGAAGCACATCCGGGTCACCCTGGACATCGCCGGGTACCGGCGCCGCCGGGAGGCCACCCTGGTCGACATGGCCGAGCGGGCCGCCGAGCGGGTGGTCCGGTCCGGCAAGAGCCATGAGATGGATCCCATGTCGCCGGCCGAGCGGCGGATCATCCACACGGCCCTCCAGGATCATCCCGACGTGACCACTTTCAGCGAAGGCGTCGAACCCGAGCGACGCGTGGTCGTCGCGCCCAAGGACACCTGACCGTCGCCCCCGGTTGACGGGCGGCTGCGGATCATGGATACAGCGGACCAGGCCCCCATCGTCGCCGTTGCGACCCCGCCGGGTACCGGCGGCATCGCGGTCCTTCGGTTGTCCGGAACCGGCGCGGCCGTCCTCATGGATCCGCTGTTCCGCCCCCTGCCCCGCTTCCTGGACCGCCTTCGGGCCGAGGCCCCCGTCTCTTCCATGGAAGGGTATACCTGCGCCGTGGGCGACATCCGGGATCCCGCCGACGGATCCCTGGTCGACCAGGTGGTCCTGGCCCGCTTTGCAGCGCCCCATTCCTTTACCGGTGAAGACGTGGTGGAAATGTCCTGCCACGGAGGACCCGCCGTCCAGCGGAGCCTCCTGGCCCTGGTGGTCCGCCAGGGAGCCCGTCCCGCCGGCCCCGGCGAGTTCACCCGCCGGGCGTTCCTCAACGGGAAAATGGATCTCCTGCAGGCCGAGGCCGTCGCGGATCTCATCGCCGCCGAGGCCGAGGCATCCGCCAGGGCCGCCGCGGGCCGAATGGACGGAGCCCTGTCCCGGGAAATCCGATCTGTGTCCGACCTCCTGTATGCCCTCCTGGCCCGCCTGGAACTGGCGGTGGAATTTCCGGAGCACGAGGAAGGCGACCGGTCGCCGCCGGATGCCGCCGGGATCCTGTCGGAAGCCCGTTCGAGGCTGGAGGCCCTGGCGGCCACCTATCGCCATGGCCGCCTGCTGCAGGACGGCCTGTGTACTGTCATCGCCGGACGGCCGAATACAGGCAAGTCCTCGCTCCTGAACCGGCTGGCCGGGGAGGAGCGGGCCATCGTCACGGAGGTGGCCGGCACCACCCGGGACACGATCGAAGCCCGACTGTCCCTTGACGGATTCCCGGTCCGCCTGGTGGACACCGCCGGCATTCGCCGGACCGAGGATCCCGTGGAGCGCCTGGGAGTCGCCCGGACCCGGAAAGCCCTGGAAACGGCGGACCTGTTGCTGTGGGTGGAAGCCCTGGAGGAGGGGGATGCGGTATCCGGGAATGCGCCGGCAGGAAGTCCGCAGGACGGGGACATGCCGGCCGGGGAGGCACCGGCCGGGAAAATGCCGGCCGGGGATGTACCGGCAGGACCGGATCCCTTCGGGGAAGTCCTGGCGGATGCCCGGAACCGGGGAGTCCCGGTGATCCTGGTGGCCGGCAAGGCCGACCGGCCCGATTCCTTCGATCCCGCCAGGGAAGACATTCGACAGGCCCTGGCCGCCGGGGTTCCCGTGGTCCGGTTCTCCGCGGAAACGGGAGAGGGCATGGATGAACTCCTGTCCCACATTCGGTCCCGCTTCGCAGACGGCCGCCCCTCCGGGAACCCGGCCCTGCTGTCCAGCCTCCGCCACTACGAGGCTGCAAGACATGCATCCGATGACCTGGCGGAAGCCCTGGAGAGGCTGGACCATCTCCCCCCCGACCTGGTCTCGACCCTGGTCCGGTCCGCCCTGGAATCCCTGGCCGCCCTGACGGGAGACCGGGTGGACGACACCCTGGTCGATACCCTGTTCTCCCGGTTCTGCGTCGGGAAGTGACCGGCGCCCCGGAACAGTCCCGCCGGACGATCCCGTCGTCTCCACCCCAAGGAAAGGAGGCCGCCATGCCCACCCTGCGGGAAGCCCTGGAACAGCCCGGCCGGTACGCGTCGGATCCCTGCGACGTGGCCGTGGCGGGTGCGGGGCACGCCGGATGCGAGGCCGCCCTGGCGGCGGCCCGGCTGGGCTTTTCGGTCCGGCTGTTCACCCTGAACCTGGACGCGGTGGCGAACCTGCCCTGCAATCCAAGCATCGGCGGCACGGCCAAGGGGCAGTTGGTCCGGGAAATCGACGCCATGGGCGGGATCATGGGCCGGCTGGCCGACGAAACCTTCCTGCAGTTCCGCATGCTGAATGCCTCCCGGGGTCCCGCCGTCCGTTCGCCCCGGATGCAGGTGGACCGGAGGCGGTACCAGGCCGCCATGAAGAGGAGCCTGGAAGCCCAGCCCGGCCTGCAGCTGCGACAGGGAGAGATCACGGCCCTCCTGGTCGGCCGCGCCCCGGACCGGCCAGGCGGTCCGGCCCTTCGCATCGAGGGCGTCCTGACCCGGACCGGGGCCGTCCACCCCTGCCGGGCGGTGGTCGTGGCCACCGGGACGTACCTGGACGCCCGGATCGTGATCGGGGAACTGTCGTATCCCGGCGGTCCCGACGGCCTGTTTCCGGCCCTGGGGCTTGGCGGGTGCCTGCGCTCCCTGGGATTGCCGATCCAGCGATTCAAGACCGGTACGCCGGCCCGGGTCCACCGGCGGAGCCTGGACTTCTCGGCCATGGAGATCCAGCCGGGAGACGCCCGGGTCGTACCGTTCTCGTTTTCACACGAAGACGATCCCGCATGGTCCCGCCGACCCCAACTTCCCTGTCACATGGTCTGGACCACGCCCGAAACTCGGTCTGTCATCCTGTCGTCCCTCCACCGGTCCCCCCTGTTCAGCGGCGCCATCGAGGGGACCGGCCCCCGCTATTGTCCCTCCATCGAGGACAAGTTCGTCCGGTTTCCCGACAAGGAACGCCACCAGGTCTTCCTGGAACCCACCGGGGCCGAGACCGACGAGATCTATCTCCAGGGGTTCTCCAGCAGCCTGCCGGAAGAGATCCAGGTCCGGATGGTCCGCTCGCTTCCGGGCTGCGCCCGGGCCGAGATCATGCGGACAGCCTATGCCATCGAGTATGACTGCCTGGATCCCACCTGCCTCCGGCCCTCCCTGGAGAGCCGGACCGTGGGCGGCCTGTTTTTCGCCGGCCAGGTCAACGGCTCGTCCGGATACGAGGAGGCCGCCGCCCAGGGACTGCTGGCCGGCCTCAACGCCGCCCGGTCCCTGGCGGGCCGCCCCGCCGTCGTGCCGGACCGGTCCGAGGCGTATATGGGCGTGCTGGTGGATGACCTGGTGACCAAGGGGACCCGGGAGCCCTACCGGATGATGACCTCCAGGGCTGAGTACCGCCTGGTGCTCCGGCAGGACAATGCGGATCTGCGGCTCCGGCCGATGGGATGGAAGGCCGGCCTGGTCGATGCAGCCGACCAGGAGCGTTTCCTGGAGAAGCAGGCCCGGATTGCGGCCGAGCGGGACCGGTGCACCCGGGTCCGGATCGCCGCGGGACCCGGCTCCGCCCGGGTTCTGGAGTCCCTGGGCAGCACCCCCCTTCCCCCATCCGCCTCGGCGACCCTGTCCGAGCTCCTGAAACGTCCGGAAATCCGCTATGACGACCTGGCTCCCCTGGATCCCGGCCGGCCGTCCCTGCCCGATTCCGTCCGCGAGCAGGTGGAGATCCTGGTCAAGTACGAAGGGTACATCGCCCGGGAGGAGGAGCGGATCGAGCGGTTCCGCCGGCTGGAAAGCCGCCGGATTCCGCCGGGCATCGACTATTCCGCCCTGGCGGGGCTCCGCCTGGAGGCCCGGCAGAAGCTGGCGGCCCTGCAGCCCGGATCCCTGGGCCAGGCAGCCCGCATTTCGGGGGTATCCCCGGCGGACATCAGCGTCCTGATGGTCCTGCTGGAAGCCCGGAAAGGGGACGACCGTGACCCGTGACGCCGTCCCTCCTGCCTCCGGCACCGCGGAAAGTCTCCGCCTGGCCGTGGCGGCCGCCCTGGACCGGGCCGGGATGTCGCTGCCCGACGGGGCGATCCGCAGATTTGCGGCCTACGGGACGCTGTTGCGGCTGTGGAACGCCCGCATGAACCTGACGGCCATAACGGACGACGACGGCATCGCCGTCCGGCATATCGTGGATTCCCTGACCCTGCTGCCGCGGCTCGACCGGGAGGCCGGCGGACGGCCCCGAACCATCGACGTGGGGACCGGCGCGGGGTTGCCGGGGATTCCCCTGGCCATCGCCCGTCCGGGATTGCCCCTCCTCCTGCTGGATTCCCTGGCCAAGCGGGTGGGATTCCTGGAGGCGGTGCTCGACGAACTGGGACGGGGACCGGGAGAACCCGGCGAACGGGTGGAAACCTGCCATGGCCGCGCCGAGGACGAGGCCAGGCGGAGAGACCTGCGGGAATCCTTCGACCTGGCGGTGGCCCGGGCCGTGGCGCCCCTGCCTGTCCTGGCCGAGCTCTGCCTTCCCTTCGTCCGCCCCGGGGGCTGTTTTGTGGCGATGAAAGGCCGGGCTGCAGACGAAGTGGCCGCCGCCGGCCCCGCCTTCGCCCGCCTGGGCGGCACCCTGGAATCGGCCGAGCCCTTCCTGCTGCCTGGTACCGACCAGGTCCGGACCCTGGTGGTGGTCCGAAAAACCGCCCCCACCCCGGCCGCGTACCCCCGAAAGGCCGGCCGCCCGGAAAAGGAGCCCCTGGCATGAACGCCTTCACCCTGGCCCTGGTCATGCTGCTGCTCATGGCGGCGGGCTATGTCGCCCGCAAGACCCGGATCGTCGATGCCTCCTTCGGGGAGTCCATGGCAGCCTTCATCTTCAACCTCGTCTTCCCGGCCCTGATCCTCCGGTCCATGGCCGGCCCCTACCGCCCCTCCGAGCTGCGCAACGGTCTCATCCTGATGGGCATCTGCACCGGTGTGATGGGGCTCATGTACCTGGCCGGCACCCTGGTGGTCCGCCTGGATCCCCGTCACGACGCCATGGACCGGATCCTCCGGTTCAGCCTCGTCTTCCCCAATTACACATTCATGGCCTTTCCCGTCATGGAGGCCTTGTACGGACAGCAAGGGCTGTTCTATGTCTCCCTGTACACCCTGCCCATGCGGATCGCCTTCTATCTCCTGGGGCCGGTCCTCATGAAGGCACCGGACCAGGAGGCCAGGGCGCCGATCCGGGAACGGCTCCGGGCCCTGCTGACCCCGCCGGTCCTGACCGTCCCCGTGGCCCTCGCCCTCTACATCCTGGAGATCCGGCTCCCGGCCCCGCTGGAAAAGAGCCTCGACCTGCTGGCAGCCGTGGCAACCCCCATGGGCATGGCCGTGTCCGGCGTCCTGCTGGCGGACGCCCCCGTCGGGGACTTCCTGCGGGAGCGCCGGGTCGCCCTGGCGTCCCTGCTCCGGCTGGTGGCCGCGCCCGCCCTGGTCTTCGCGATCCTGTGGCCCCTCCACCCCGATCCCCAGGTGTTCCGGGTATCGGTCCTGTTCAGCGCCATGCCCGCCGCCGCCTCCACCACCATTTTCGCCGTCCGGTACCGGAGCGACCCGGCCCGGGCTGCCCAGCTGGTGTTCCTGTCCACGGTCCTCTCCCTGCTGACCGTGCCCCTGACAGCGTTCCTCCTGGAGCGGTTCGTCCCGTAAAGAAGCCTGGAATCCCTGCGGCGAGGGCGTTTCGGCCATCCGATCCCGTGCGCGGACCCGTCGGTCCGGAGCGGGTTTTCCCATGCGTTATGGTATAATGAGCCGATAGAGTTGAACGGAGGACCGAGACCCGATGGCCGAGCGCAAGTCCCATTCCGGGAGGGAAGCCCGCGAGTCCGACGCGGCATTCCTGAACCCCCCGGATACTGTCATTCCTGTGGACCTCGAGCAGGAGATGAAGAAATCCTTCATCGACTATGCCATGAGCGTCATCGCCGACCGGGCCCTACCGGACGTCCGTGACGGGCTCAAGCCGGTCCACCGGCGCATCCTCTATTCCATGTTTACCCAGGGATTTACCCCGGACAAGCCCTACCGGAAATGCGCCACCACCGTCGGCGACGTACTGGGCCGTTTCCATCCCCATGGAGACGCTGCCGTGTACGACTCCCTGGTCCGGATGGCCCAGGACTTCTCCCTGCGCCACATGCTGGTGGACGGCCACGGGAACTTCGGTTCCCGGGACGGGGACTCCCCGGCGGCCTACCGGTACACCGAGGCCCGCCTGGCGAAGATCGCCATGGAGATGCTGTCGGACATCAACAAGGACACCGTGGACTTCCGGCCCAATTTCGACGAGCACGAGATGGAGCCCGTGGTCCTGCCCTCCCGGTTCCCGAACCTGCTGGTCAACGGCTCCACGGGCATCGCCGTCGGCATGGCCACCAATATCCCGCCCCATAACCTGGCGGAAGTCGTCGACGGGGTCGTGACCCTGATCGACAACCCCGACGCCACGGTGGAAGACCTCATGGCGGTCATCAAGGGACCCGATTTCCCCACTGCGGGGACAATCCTCGGCATCTCGGGCATCCGGGAGGCCTACCGCACCGGCCGGGGCCGGATCGTGGTCCGGGCCCGGGCCGACATCGAGCCGGGACCCGGGAACCGCCAGCGCATCGTCGTCCATGACCTGCCGTATATGGTTAACAAGGCCCGACTGATCGAGCGCATCGCCGAACTCGTCAAGGAGAAGAAACTCGACGGCATATCGGACCTCCGGGACGAGTCGGACCGGAACGCCCCGGTCCGGATCGTCATCGAGCTCAAGAAGGACGCCAACCCCGGCGTCGTCCTGAACCAGCTCTACAAGCACACCCAGATGCAGGATGCCTTCAGCGCCAACATGCTGGCCCTGGTCCCCGACGAGCAGGGCCGGTTCGAGCCCCGGACCCTGAACCTGCTGGACCTGGTCCGGCATTATGTCGCCCACCAGAAGGACGTGATCCGGCGCCGGACCCTGTTCGACCTGGAAAAGGCCGAAGCCCGGCGGCACATCGTCGAGGGCCTCCGCATCGCCATCGACGCCATCGACCGGGTCATCGCCATTATCCGGGGATCCCGCAGCGAGGAAACCGCCCGCACCTCCCTGATGGAGGCCTTTGGGTTCAGCGAGCGGCAGGCCCAGCACATCGTCGACATGCGCCTGGGACGCCTGACCGGCCTGGAACGGGAAAAGCTGGAAAACGAATATCGGGACCTCCTGGAGAAGATCGACTACTTCCAGCGGGTACTCCGGGAGGAGTCCCTGCTGCTGTCCATTATCAAGGACGAGCTGCTGGCGATCCGGAGCCGGTACGGCGATGCCAGGAGGACCACCCTGGAGGCGGGGGAAGAGGAGGACATGACCGACGACTCCCTGATCCAGGAGGAGGACGTGGTCGTGACCCTGACCCACTTCGGCTATGTCAAGCGGCTCCCGACGGATACCTACCGGAGCCAGCACCGGGGCGGCCGGGGCATTTCCGGGATGCAGACCCGGGAGGAGGATTTCGTGGAGACCCTCCTGACGCCCTCCACCCATGATGTCCTGCTCTTCTTTACGAATCGCGGACGGGTGTTCCGGCTCAAGGGCTACCAGGTCCCCGAGGCCGGCCGGCAGGCCAAGGGGACGGCCATCGTCAACCTCCTGCAGCTGGATGGCGGGGAGAAGGTCCGGACGGTCATTCCCATCCGTACCTTTGACCAGGGCGGCTATCTCATGATGGCCACCCGGAAGGGCGTCGTGAAAAAGACCGAGCTCTCGGAATTCTCCAACCTGAACCGGAGCGGCCTGATCGCCGTGAATCTCCGGGACGAGGACGAGCTTATCGGCGTCCGCCTGACCGAGGGCGACCACGACATCATCCTGGTGACCCGGAACGGCATGTCCATCCGCTTCTCCGAGACCGATGTCCGGGATACGGGACGCAATACCCAGGGCGTGCGGGGCATCCACCTGGACGACGATGACTCGGTCATCGGCATGGCCCCCATCGAGGAAGGCCGGACGCTGCTCGTTGTCTCCGAGCGGGGATTCGGCAAGCGGACCGAGATGGACGAGTACCGCATCCAGGCCCGGGGCGGCAAGGGCCTCATTACGTACCGGACCACCCAGAAGACCGGGCCCCTGGCCGGCATCGCCCTGGTGGAGGATGAGCAGGACCTGATCCTGGTCAACGACGGGGACCTCGGCTATGCGAAGGTCCGCCTCGACCCTGAGTCGTTGGCATTCGCGAAGGAGAACATCGCGAAGTTCGAGGACTCACTC
>JAKPNJ010000014.1 GCA_029548445.1 Bacillota bacterium
CCCTCCTGACCGAGGACACGGTCTTCATGCAGAAGGTGATTCCCAACACCGTGACCTACGCCGTAGCCGTGGGTCCCGGGGGGTACCTGCTGAGCTTCCTCCTGGCCTGGATGCTGGCCCAGGTCCAGCACGGGCCCCGGACGGTCCTGGCCCTGATCCTCTATGCGCCCTCGATGGTCGGCGGCGTCTTCATTTCCGTGGTCTGGCGAACCCTGTTTTCCGGCGACTCCACGGGATACGCCAACGCCCTCCTCCTGTCCGCCGGACTCATCGACACCCCGGTCCAGTGGCTCCAGTCCCCGGAGACCATCCTGCCCATCATGATCGTGGTCTCCCTCTGGAGTTCCATGGGTGTCGGCTTCCTGGCCATGCTGGCCGGCATCCTGAACATCAACGAGGAGCTCTACGAAGCCGCCTACATCGACGGCATGAAAACCCGGTTCCAGGAGATCTTCTACGTGACCATTCCCTCCATGCGTCCCCAGATGCTGTTCGGCGCCGTCATGGCCATCGTCTCCACCTTTACGTCGGGGACCATCGGGGTCGCGCTGACGGGCACCAACCCGACGCCCCAGTATGCGGGGCAGCTGGTGGTGAACCACATGGAAGACTTCGCCTTCCTGCGCTACGAGATGGGGTACGCCTCCGCCGTGTCGGTGGTGCTGCTCCTCATGGTGCTGGCTTTTTCCAGGACGGCCTACGGGCTGTTCTCCGACCGGGGGGAGGGCGCCTGAGATGGCCTACGGCGGAACCCGCATCAACCCGAAGCGTTTCCACCGCTCCCAGCTGAAATTCTATGCGGTGCTGCTGCCCATGGCCGCCTTCATGGCCATGCCCATCCTGTTCATCGTGAACCAGGCCCTGAAGCCCGTGGGCGAGCTCTTCGCCTTCCCGCCCCGCTTCTTCGTCATGAACCCGACCCTGGACAACTTCACGGCCCTGGGCCGGGTCACCCGGGGATCCGGCATCCCCCTCTCCCGGTACCTGTTCAACTCCCTGACCGTGACCGCGGTGTCGGTGGTGCTGGCCATCCTCATTTCGGTCTGCGCGGGCTATGTCATGTCCAAGAAGGCGACCCCCCTCGTCCGCCGGATGTTCGCCATCAACCAGGCCGCCCTCATGTTCGTCCCCATCGCCGCCACCATCCCGCGGTACATCCTCATCGTCCGGACCGGCCTCTACGACACGTTCTGGGCCCATATCCTGCCGATGCTGGCCATGCCGGTGGGGTTGTTCCTCATCAAGCAGTTCATCGACCAGATCCCCGACGCCCTCATCGACTCGGCCCGGATCGACGGCGCCAGCGAGTACCGGATCGTCCGGAGCCTGGTGGTGCCCATGGTCATGCCCGCCATCGCCACCGTGGGCATCCTGACCTTCCAGGCGGTGTGGAACAGCACGGAGGCCTCCGGATACTACATGGAGAACGAGGCCCTCCGGACTGCGACCTATTACCTGTCGAACCTGACCGCCGCCACCGGCAACACGGTGGCCGGGACCGGCATCGCCGCGGCGGCCTCCCTGCTGCTGTTCCTGCCCAACCTGGCGATCTTCATCGTGCTGCAGGCCAAGGTCATGAGCACCATGGCCCACTCGGGGATCAAGTGACATGGCACGGACAGGCGGCGTTTTGCGCAGGGATTCCCGGGACGGCATTCCGGCCCGGACGCCCCGGGCCGCCCGGGCGCCCCGGGCTGTCCGGCTCCTGGGGGCCGCCGGGATCGCCCTGGGCCTTGTCGTGTCCTGCCTGGCCTTCGGGTTCCCGTCGCCGGGCGGTTCCGCCGGGGTCGCCGCCGCCTCGGCCACCAGCGGCACCTACTCCATCGACCTGGACGGCTTCTTCTACCGGACCCAGGACGCCTTCCTGCCCACCCTGACCTTGACCGACCTGGGCCTCCGGAATCCCTCGGACCTGTGCGCCCTGGAGGACCGGCTGTACATCGCCGACACCGGCAACCAGCGGGTGGTCGTCTACGACATCGTCCGGGACCGCGTCACGGTCCTGACCCATGAGGGGATGGGCTTCCCCACCGGCGTCCACGCCGCCCTCGACGGCCGTCTCTATGTGGCCGACCCCAAGGCCGAGGCGGTGTTCCTGTTCGACGCCGACCTGTCCTTCCTCCGGGACTACCGGCGGCCCACGGACCCGGCCTACGGGCCCGGCATGCCCTTCAAGCCCTACCGGGTCGGCAGCGACCGGCGGGGCAGCCTTTATATCGTCGCCGAGGGATTCGGGGACGGCATCATCCAGTTGGACAACAACGGCGGCTTCCTGGGGTTCTTTACGTCCAACCGGACATCCATCGGGCTCATCGAGCGGCTCCAGGACCTCTTCTTCACCGAGGAGATCAAGGAGATGCTCTTCCCGCGCCTGCCCCCCATCTTCTCGAGCCTGGCCGTGGACGAAGCCACCGGCCTCGTGTACTCCACCTCCTTCAACAGCCCCGGCAGCGCGGTCAAGAAACACAACATCGCCGGCCGGAACATGCTGGGGACCGTCGTCGACGTCCGGGACGAGCCGGTGGACGTGGCAGTGGACGATGGCGGCACAATATATGTCGGCTACCAGCGGGGGACCATCGCGGTGTTCTCCGACGAGGGACGGCTTCTCTTCCGGTTCGGGGCCGACAGCGCCGGCGTGGACATCTCGGGGCTCTTTACAAAGCTCTCCGCCCTGACGGCGGACTCCCGCGGAAACCTGTGGGTGCTGGACGGGGACAAGAGCTTCCTCCAGCGCTTTACGCCCACGGACTACGCCCTGTCCATCCACCAGGCCATCGACCTGTACAACCGGGGGGATTACGCCGCTTCCATGGCCGCCTGGAAGGCCGTCCTCTCGAAAAACGAGATGTCCGTGCTGGCCCACGCCGGCATCGCCCAGGTCCACCTGCTGCGGCAGGAATATGGGGAAGCGGCCCGGGAGTTCGCCATCGCCGGAGACCGGACCGCATACTCCCTGGCCTTCTGGGAGGTCCGGAACGCATATCTGCAGCGGCATGCGGGCACCTGGATCGCCTTGCTTCTCGGCTTCGTTCTCCTGCTGGCCGCCTTCCGCACCCTGGCGCGGCGTCGGGGCCCCCTGTCTCCCCGGGCCCGGGCCGGGGCCTTCCTGGGCCGCTTCCGCTTCTTCCGGGACCTGGCCTACATCCGCCATGTCCTGTTCCATCCCGCCGACGCCTTCTACGAGATCCGGCTCCGCCATCACGGATCCCGGACCGTCGCCGCCGTCCTGGTCGCCGCCGCCTTCGGCGTCTACCTGTATGACATGGTCGGGAAGGGCTTCGTCTTCCGGAACAGACGGGTCGAGGACGAGAACCTGGCCCTGATGGCCGGGGCCTTCTTCCTGCTCCTGGGCCTGTTCGTGGTGGGGAACACCCTGGTCGCGTCCATCAACGAGGGAAACGGGAAATTCCTGGATGTCCTGACCATGACCGGGTACGCCCTGGCGCCGGCGGTGCTGCTCCTGCCCCTGTCCACCCTGCTGTCCGGGATCCTGACCGAGAACGAGCGAATCCTTTTCACCCTGATCCGGGTGGCCGCTTTCGGCTGGACCTTCGTCACCCTGTCCGTCGGCGTGGCGGAGACCCATGAGTACCTGTATCGAAACGCCCTGAAGAGCCTGCTGCTGACCGCCTTCTTCATGGTCCTCTCCATCCTCTCCCTGTCGGTCCTGGCGATCCTGGGCAGCCGGCTCGCCGACTTCCTCCTGTCCATCGTCAAGGAGGTGGCGACCCGTGGGTAGACAGCGACCCGCCCTCCGAACGGGCTTTCGCCCCGCCGTCCGCGGCCTTGCGGCTGGCGCGGCCCTGGCGGCCTCGCTGGTCCTGTCGGCCGGGTGCGGCGGCCTTCCGCCGGCGACCTGGGACCCGGACATGCCCGACTTCGTGCCGCCCGAAAGCGAACGGCTCCTGGGACGGACCGCCAGCAGCGGCACCCTGCCGGATCCCCGCCCCGTCGATCCCTATCCCTGGTCCGAGGAAGGCTATGTCCCCGTGTTCGAGGACGACCTCATGGCGGTGTCCTTCAAGGAGAACCGGGACATCTTCCACATCCGGGACAAGCGGACCGGATACGTCTGGTCCACCGGCATCGACGCGGGCATGCGCCAGGAAGACATGATGAACCGGACCTTCGCGTCCTTTGCCAACTCCTTCGTCACCTTCGAGTACCTGGATCCCCAGGGGGTCCTGAACAAGGTGTCCTCGACCCTGGTGGACTCCGACGGGGACCGGGACCGGTCCACCCTGGCGGACCTGGGGAACGGCCGCTTCCTCCTGTCGGTGAATACCGGCGAGGACGGGGGATTTGCCGTGGACGTGTCCATCCGGTTCGACCAGGGGGTCATGCGGGTCGACATCGACCCGGCCACGATCCGGGAATCCGATCCGGACAAGGCCCTGGCAGCCCTCTACATCGCACCGTTCCTTGGCGCCGTGGGGGGCCGGGTCCAGGTCCGGGACGAGGAGACCGGGGACACCGTCCGGGTGGACAAGATGCCCGGCTATGACGGATATCTCTTCGTGCCCGACGGGCCAGGGGCCCTCATCCGGTTCCGGGATTACCCCATGTCCCTGAGCCCCTACCAGCAGCGGGTCTACGGAATCGACCCGGGCAGCGCCTACACGGGGACCAGCGTGGAGTTCAACCGGACCGGCCGGCAGACGGTCCGCCTGCCGGTCTACGGCGTCGCCCACGGCCGGGACCAGGCCGCCTTCGCCGCCTTTGCCACCGCCGGGGCCGAGTACATGTCCATCGTGGCCAGTCCCCGGGGCAACACGACCCTGTACCACTACGTCACGAACCGCTTCCTCCTCCGGGACCTCTACTTCCAGGTCCTGAACCAGCAGGGCCAGGGCATCCAGTCCTTTCCGAAGGAGCGGTCGGCCTTCCCCATCTCCATGACCTTTGCCTTCCTGGCAGGGACCGATGCCGATTACGTGGGCATGGCCCAGGCCTACCGGTCGAGCCTCCTGGAGCGGGGCCTCCTGCAGGAACGCCCGGCCGCCGGGGATCCGGGGATCCGGGTGGACGTGCTCATGGCTGACGTGAAGAAATGGGTGTTCGGCCACCAGGCGGTGGTCATGACCACCGCCGACGACCTCCTGGCCATGGCGGAGGACCTGGCCGCCATGGGCATCCCCCGGGTTTCCTTCGGCCTTTACGGGTGGCAGCGGGGCGGGCTGTCCGCCCAGCATCCGGACCGGGCGGCCTTCGACGGCCGCATCGGCGGAAAACGGGCGTTCCTCGACCTGCAGGACGCCCTGGCGGCTCTTGGTTGTTCCCTGTCCTTCGCCCAGGACCATACCCTCTTTACATCCGCCATGGCCGACGTCCGGACCGGCGCCGTCACCCACATTGGCCTCCAGCGGGCCGAGCGGCTCCTGCCCTTTACGAAGCCGGTGTTCGACCGCTCCTTCTACGCCCGCCCGGCCGTATCGGCCCGATGGCTGGAGAGCCAGGCCCGGAGCCTTCGGTCGGCAGGATTCCCCGACATGACCCTGGACGGGCTGGCGTCCCTGCTGACCAGCGATTTCTCGAACCGGACCGCCACGTCCCGGGACCAGGCCCTGGCCCTGGCCGTCGCAGCCCTGGCCGACGTCCGGGAAGCGGGCACATCCCTGTCGGCGAAGCAGGCCAACGAGTACGCCCTGCCATTCCTGGACGCCCTGACCGAGATGCCCATGGTCCATTCCCAGTACCTGATTGAAACCGACGCGGTTCCCTTCCTGCCCATCGTCCTGTCCGGTACCCTGGCGGCCTATTCGCCCTACGTCAACTTCTCCTTCTATACCCAGGCCGACGTCCTCCGGATGATCGACTACGGCGTGCGTCCCTCCTTCCTGGTGACCGGGCAGAGTTCCCACCTCCTGAGCCGGACCAATTCCAACGACCTGTATTCCACCGGCTACGGCAGCCAGCGGGGCATGATCCGGACCGTTGCCGGCCAGGTTCTGTCCGCCCTGGCGCCGGTGTCGTCCGCCCGCATCCTGGACCGGGAGGTCCTGTCCCCCGACGTGGTCCAGGTCCGGTACGACAACGGGGTCCGGATCCTGGTCAACTACAGCCGGTTCCGCTACCGTATGGACGACCAGGTCGTGGAAGCCCAGGATTTCCTGGTGCTGGGGGGGGTGAGACCATGAGCGACACCCGACGGAAACGCAGGAAGGGGAGCGGCCAGCGGGCCGCCTGGGCCTTCCTGGCCCCCTGGCTCCTGGGATTCGTCCTTCTCTCGGCCTTCCCGTTCTTTTATTCCCTCTACCTGTCGTTCTGCGAGGTCCGGTTCACCATCACGGGCATCCTGACGGACTATGTGGGCTTCCGGAACTTCATCCGGGCCCTCCTGCGGGAAGGCCAGCTGGACTTCGTGCCCGCCCTGGTATCCTTCCTGGCCATGACGCTGGTCTATACTCCGCTGATCCTGGTCTTCTCCATGGTGCTGGCCATGCTGCTGAAGCGGCCCCTCCGGATGAAGGGCTTCTTCCGGGCCGTCTTCTTCATCCCGGTCATCATCCTGTCCGGTCCCGTGGTCAGCGAGCTGTCCAGCGGCGGGCTGATCCACCTGGCCGGCATCCGGGACCTGGTCCTGGTCCGGATGGTGGAGGCCGTCAGCCCCGACTTCGTCAAGCTGATCCTCTATCTCTTCGACAACATCATCGTCATCTTCTGGTACTCCGGCGTCCAGATCGTCATCTTCCTCAACGCCCTCCAGAAAATCGACCGGAGCCTCTACGAGGCCTCCTCCATCGACGGGGCCACGGCCTGGCAGGCCTTCTGGATGATCACCCTCCCCGTCATCCGCCCCATGACCGTCCTCGTCTCGATCTACACCATCGTCCAGATCGGGAGCTTCTCGGAAAATCCCGTGTCGAAGATCATCCGGCAGAACCTCTTCGCCATCAACATCGATGCCGGATACGGGTACTCGGCGGCCCTGGCCTGGATCTACTTCCTGGTCATGCTGGCCCTGATCGGCCTGTTCTTCGGCGTCCTTAAGGAGAAGGGACCCGACCGGACCCGGACCTCCCTGGCCGTCCGGCGGAAAGGAGGCGGACGATGAAAGCTCCCAACGCCGCCCCGGCTGTCATCGGCGCCCTGTCCGGCGCCCTGTCCGCTGTCCGGAACCGGATTTCCCGCCTGGGCCGGGTCCACCTGCGGCTCCATGTCCTGACGCTTCTCCGGAAATGGGGCGGCGGCCTCGTCGCTTACGCCCTGCTGCTCCTGGTGGGATTCGTCTACCTGTATCCCCTCCTGCGGATGGTCTCCCTCTCCTTCATGGACTCCCGGGACATTGTCGATCCCAATGTGGGGCTCCTCCCCACCCGCCTGACCTTCGTCAATTACGAACAGGCCCTGCAGACCCTGAACATGCCGACCTCCGTCCTGAACTCGGCCTGGCTGTCGTTCCTGCTGGCCGCCTTCCAGACCCTGTCCTCCGCCATGGCGGGCTACGCCTTCGCCCGGTACCGGTTCCGGGGACGGAGCCTGCTGCTTTTCCTGGTGCTGGCCACGTACCTCGTGCCCATGCAGGTCCTGACGATCCCCCGGTTCATGGTCTTCTCGTTCTACAAGCTGGTGGGCTCCATGCTGCCCCTCCTGGCGGTGGCCCTGTTCGGCCAGGGGCTCAGCGGGCCCATCTTCATCATGATCTTCCACAACTTCTTCCGGATGCTGCCCCGGTCCATCGACGAGGCGGCCCAGATCGACGGGGCCTCCCAGGCCCAGGTTTTCCTGCGCATTACCCTGGCCATGTCGATCCCCATCCTGACCGTGTCGTTCCTCTTCTCCTTCGTCTGGAACTGGAACGAAACCTATGTCACGGGCCTGGTGGGCGCCGGGAAATTTTCAACCCTGCCCCTGGAGCTGGAGGGATTCGTGGCGTCCTACAACCGCCTGTATGCCCGGCCGGGGACGACCTCGTCCATGATCAACGAGGCCATCCGGATGGCCGGCACCCTGGTGGCGGTGCTGCCGCTCCTGCTGCTGTACGCGGTGCTCCAGCGCCAGTTCGTGGAGGGCATCGAGAAGACGGGGATCACCGGCGAGTAGCCGGCGAATGGCCGGCATGGCCGGAATGGGAGGATTGGAAACCCCGATGGCAATACGGGAGGACTGGGACAGGATCCGGGAGCGGTTCGACGCCCTGTGGGCGGGGGAGATCGTGGACCGCTGCTGCGCCGCGGTGGTGTCCTGGCGGGCGGGGTTCACCGATGCCGACCTGGCCCCGGTGGACGAGATCCGGCCCGACGACCCCGATGACCTGGAGGACTACTGGAACAATCCCGAGCGGATCCTCCGCCGGCATCTCCACGCAATC